>JADGNV010000084.1 GCA_017883285.1 Candidatus Aminicenantota bacterium
CCCAGCCGTCTTCTTCCTCGAAGAGAAGGTCGACGGCGCCGGAGAGAAAGACGGGCGCCCCGGGGGCCGCCGCCACAGGCTTTCCTCCGGAGACGGGGACGAGACCGATCGCCCCGCTGAGGCCCGCATATTCGGGGTCCCCGGCTTCGACCATGACCGAAAAAGGCACTTCATAGAGGCGCCGTCCGGCTCGCATGGCCCTCAGCCAAAAGGGAGAACGGATGATCTTTCCGACGTGGGCGGCGAGCTCGCGCGAGGCGGCGGGTTCCCTGCCGGAGGCGACGAGGACGTCCCGGGCCATGCGCACAAGATCGTCCTCCCCGCCGTGCGGTGCCGCGAAGGCCGCCCCGATCTCCGGCCAGGATCCTCCCACGGTCTTCAGCATGACGTGGACCTCGGAGCCCCAGAGCCCGAGCCCGCCCTTGGCCCACTCCGGCGGCTCGGCTTCACGCCGGGCCAGCGAGGACACGGTCTCGTGAAGCGACGAGGCCAGCGACGCCGCGGCCATCTTCCGCCTCAGCTCCTCCCGTCCTTTGGCCACTTCGGCCGGCCTGACGCCGGTCTTCTTTTGCCGCGGGAGCGGGGCGCACAGAGATTTCCCGCCCGGGACCGGCGGACATTCCGGGAGCTCTCCCACGCCCGTCAGCCCCTTCTCGAGCGGACCCCAGGACTTTCTTTCGCCCAGGTTGCCGGCATAGCCGCTGATGACGAGGAGATCGCGCGCCCGGGTTGCGGCCACATACATCAGCCTGTTCTCCTCGGCGTCCTCGTATCTCAGCTCCTCGGCCGCGCTCGCCTCCCAACCGGCCGGCTGAGAGATCGTCTTCGTCTGGCGGCCGACCGGCTTCGTAAAGCGGAAATGGCCGAGCGGGACCCGGCCCGTTCTGCGGACATGCTTGTCCGGCTCGAAGTCGCGGACGCCCGCCGGATTCGCCAGCCACACGACCGACGCTTCGAGCCCCTTAGCCTTGTGCAGGTTCATCAAGCGCATGGCGTTGCGGCGACCGGGCGCGAGGCTCATCTCCTCGACCGGCATGACGCCGACCCATTCGGCCATGAAGGCGACGGCGGCGGCGAACGAGGTCATGTCCTCGCTCTCGCGGGCGCGAAGGACCTCAATGAGCTTAAGGACGTTGCCGGCCCGGCTGCTGCCCATCTCGGCTGTGGCCAGGTGGGTGAGCAGCCCGGAATTCTGGATGATGGTCTCCAAGGCCACTGACGGCGGGACTCGGGTCGCGAGCTCCCGCCAAGCATGGAGGGAGCCGAAAGCCCGCCGGACCTTGGCCGAACCGGCCGGCCCGAGGGCATCGCCGAGATAGCAGAATCCTCCGCCGGCGGCGCGGTGGTCGAGAAGGTCCTGGTCGCTCAGGCCAAAGAAAAGCCCTCGCAGCACGGCCACCGTGGCCACGGGGTCGTCCGGGTCGTCGAGGGCGAGAAGGAGGTTCATGACCTCCTGGATCTCGGCGTTCTCGGCGAAGGCGTCGCTGCCGGCGATCTCGAAGGGGATGGACAGCTCCTCGAGCCTCCGGGCGTACTTGCTCATGCGGTCCTTGTAGCGGAAGAGGACGAGGAAGTCGCCGGGCTCGGCCGGCCGCGCGGCGCCCTTCCCATCGTCGAGGCGGAGGTTCCCGGCCAGGGCCCAGGCGATGAACCCGGCGATGCGCGCGGAATCGATCCCGGCGATCTCCTCTTTGCGATGGTACGGCACGGCGGGGATGGTGATCTTCCTTACGCCGACGAGCGTGCCGGGGCCGCGGCCCCGGACCGTCTCGAGCGGCATGAAGCCGGCCTGATAGGCGTCCGCACGAGCCGGAAAGGCGCCGCAGCTCGCGGGATCGAAGAGCGGATTGACCCAATCCGCGATCGGACGCAGGGAACGGAAATTCGCGCTCAGGACCAGAGTCTCGCCGCCCGAGGCTTCGATCCGCTCCTTGACCAGGTTGTAGATGTCGATGTCCGCCCGCCGGAAACGATAGATCGATTGCTTCGGGTCACCGACAAGGAAGAGCGAGCCGGGAGCGGGCGCGAGCCGGGTCCAGTCCTTCTCCGTGTTGTCGGTCCCCGTGAGAAGGAACAGGATCTCGGCCTGGATGGGGTCGGTGTCCTGGAATTCGTCGACCAGGATGGGATGAAAGCGCTTCCGGAAGTAGCGGCGGACTTCGGGGTTGTCGCGAAGGAGTCGGGCGGTCCGCATCAACTGGTCCTGGAAGTTGAGCCGGGCTTCGGCCCGCCGCTTTTCGGCGTAGAACTCGATCCCCGGAAGGAGGAAGGCCAGAGCCCGCGTGTGCCGGAACTCGCGCCATTCGCGAAGCGCCTGTCCGGCGACCTCTTCCTGGAAGGATTCGGCCGCGGCCAGGAGTTCGGTCCCATCCTCCTTCGAGGCCCAACGGTTCTTCTTGAGGCCAAGCGTCTTGTCGAAAAGCTCGACCGATTCCATGAGCCGCCGGCCGTCGGAGAATCCGATGTTGCGCTGCCTCCGGAACAGCCGGACGAACAGGTCCTGGAGCGGGTCCCGGCCCTTCTCAGGCTTCTCCCTCGGGACGAGAGACCTCCCGAGGTCGACGAGCTTTTCCAGGGCCTGGCGAACGGCCTCGAAGTCGGGCGGCTCCGAGCGCCCGGGAACGGCTTCGACGTCGGGGAACTCGGCGATCGCCTTGAAGGCCGCCTCGAGGTCGGCCGGGACGAGCCCGGCCTCATCGAGGCCGCGCAGGGCGGCTTCGTTCTCGATCCGGGCGTGGGCCTGGTACTCGTCCCAGCTCTCTTCGAGCAGAATGCGGTCCTCGTGCTCCTCGAGCTCGCGGAACTCGGGGTCGATCGCCGCCTCGATCGGGCGCTCCCGGAGAAGACGGGCACAGAACGAATGGATGGTCCCGATGAAGGACCTCTCGAGTCCGGTGAGGGCGGCGTCGAGGCGGTCCCGGACGTCCGCGTCCTTTTCCCCGAGCCGCGACTGCTCGAGGGCGACCTGAAACCGGCCGCGGAGCTCGGCCGCGGCCTTCCGGGTGAACGTTACGGCGGCCAGCGCGTCGATCGACGCCCGGCCCGTGGCGAGGAGGGCGATCATCCGGTCGACCAGGCTCTTGGTCTTGCCCGAGCCGGCCCCGGCCTCGACGAGGAACGTCGTCCCGAGGTCGCGGCGGATCCTGTCGCGGGCGGCCTGGTCGGACGGCAAGGTCTTTTTCGCGGGCATCATTTATACTCGTCGAGCTTGTCGTAGGCGGCGAAGACCTCGGGGTTCGCCTCGCGTTTCGCTTTTGAGCTTTCCGGGCCGCCGGACACGCAGGCCGCCCGGTAATCGCAATAGCCGCACTTGGCCTCGGGGCTGGCGAGGAAATAGCCCTTTTCGAGAAGGCCGAGAAGATCGTTGAGCAACGACCGGAGCCTGTTCCGGTCGAAGTTCCCGACCATGATCTCGTCGCCCTCGCCGCGCCGCGACGGGAAGAGATAGCCGCTCTCGGCCACAAAAGGTTTCGCTCCCGGCCTTTCACGGGCCAGGATCTGCTCCAGGGCGACAGCGTAGAGGGCGGGCTGGAGCGTCCGGCCGCGGCCGAAATGGACCAGGCCCTCGTAAGGCGCGGGGTTGCCCGTCTTGTAGTCGATGATGCGGTAGGTGTCCTTGCCGATCAGGTCGACGCGGTCGATGAAGCCCCGGAGACGGAAGGAGCGGCCGCCCCCGAGCGCGATCGGCTCGTCAACGATCTCCTTCTCGAACGCGAGCGGCCGGCCTTTCGTCTCCCGCTTCTCTTCGGCGGCCATAAAGATCGTGAGCGTCTCCAGGATGTCCCGACGCTCGCTCTCGAAGATCCCATCGGAAGGGGGCGGGATCTTGAGCCTTATCTCGGCGATGTGCCGGCCGGCCAGACGGGCCATCAGCGCGCCGTGCCGGGCCTCATGGACGTCCTCCCCCTTCTCCGCGACCTCGGTCATGAATTCGCAGAGGATCTCGTGGACGAGGCTGCCGCGCTGGAGCGGGTCGAGCCAGCGCGTCCGGTCGAAGGCGACCTCTTCGGGCGGCTGGACCTTGAGGACGTGGTGCATGAAATATCCGAAAGGGCACTTGGCCAGGAGCTCGAGGCGCGTCGCGGACATGACGGCCTTCGACCCGGCCACGGGGTCGACCTGGGCCCGCAGGGAATCGATATTGACGATCCCGTCGTACGCGGTCAGCTTGTCGCCCTCACGAGCGGCCATGGCGACGAGGCCGGCGGCAAGGTCGGGGAAGTTGGCCGCGACGGACCGAGGGCCGTCCGGCCGCGGTTGGATCGTGAGCCGATCGAGCCACCACTCGGCCTCGTCAATGGCCCGGCCCGAGTCCGCGGGAAGGAATCCCGAGGCCTCGGGGAGGGCCTTGTCAAGAGCGGCGTAATCGAGGTCGGGGTCGCCGCGGAGGAGCCGGAATGCCTGGAGCACGACCGAAGAAGGGAACGACTCGCGTCCCTCGATGATATCGTAGGACGAATAGCTGAACACGACCCGGCCCTGAAGGGAGGCCAGGACGGCGGCCAGGCCGAAGAGATTGGATCGCAGGCCGTCGGCCGAAGTCGGCAACGAGGCCGAGATCGCGGCCCGCTCCTCGTCGAGAAGAACGGGGTCC
>JADGNV010000009.1 GCA_017883285.1 Candidatus Aminicenantota bacterium
CCGTTGATGCGGGTCAGCCGCTGCTCGAAATCCGAGACGCTCTGCGACTTCGAAGCCGGCGCGGAGGCCGAGGACGGTGAGCTCGCGGGTCGAGACGATTGGGAGAGAAGGTCTGAACAGGGGAGGACGAGGACAGCCAGGACCCATACGGCCGCGCGGACGCTTCGCATCACCTATTTTATAGCACAAAACTCTTTGGAAGGCCTTGAGCGAATCTTGACAAAGCCTTGACGAAAAGCTGACAATTCGAACGGCCCCACGGGCCATGATGGGGATATGAGAACGAACCGGCAGGAGGGAGCCCCATGCATTCTAAACCCGTCGCGATGATCATGACCGTCGTCCTTCTCGTCTCGTCCAACGCCTGCTTTCGGTTCAAAAGAAACGTCGGGACCCTGCCGGCCGACCTCGCGAGGGGCGCTCCGGTCCGGCCGGTCATCACCGCCGTCCAAAAGAAGACGGGCGAGCGCGTGGACTTTCCGCGCAAACAACGGGCGACCCTTATAGGCGACAAGGTGGTCGCCGGCAAACCGGACACCAGGCTCTCCGCCAACCTCGCTTGGAGCGAGATCAAGGATTATAAGGAGATCGCCGGCGGGTCTATCACGGAAGTGACGACGAACGACGGCCGGTACTTCCAGGTCGGCAAGGGCGTCAAAAATGAACAGGGCATCCGGATCGAAGGGGCGTACTCTTATCGGCTGATCGCCCCCCTCGCCGACCTTGAGCTCGTCTGGATCCGGGAGGTGAATCAGCCCGTGTCCGTTCTTGTTTCGTCCCTCGCCGTGGCGGTCACGGTGGTCGGGGCGGCCTACATCGCCTTGCTCATCGATCCGCCCAGGTCATCCTGCCCCCTCGTCTATTCCTTCGACGGCAAGGACTACGTCCTCGACGCCGAACCGTACGGCGCCGCACTCTGTCGCGGGCTCGAGCGGACCGAATGGATAGGCCTCGACCACCTCGAGGCCGTCGGCGGCCGCTACAGGATCCTGCTGGCGAACGAGCTCGATGAGACCGACTACACCGACGAGATCTCGCTCATCGTCGTCGACCATCCGAAAGGGACCGCCGTCGCGGCCGGGATCCAGGGCCAGATGGCCTCCCTCGCGCGGCTCGTGCCGCCGATGCGCGCGACCGACCGTGACGGACGCGACATTCTCCCGCTCGTCGGGGCCAAGGACGGCACGTTCTGGCTTAGCCGGCTCGAAGGCCTTGATCCGGACAAAGACGCCGACCTCAAGGATGAGCTCCTTGTCGAGTTCCCCAAGCCCGCCGGCGCCCGGCGGGCTACGCTCGTCGCCAACGCCTGGAACACGGCCTGGGGAACTAAGGCCGCGCACAGCATCCTCGAAGCCAGGGGAGACTCTCTCGACGCCTGGTACAAGGAGGTCGACGCCCATGGGCCGGCCTACTGGTCGACTCTGAGCTGGTTCGCACGGGAAGAAATGTTCAATCTCCCGGTCCGGGTGGAGACCCCGGCCGGATGGGTGACGAAAAACCTGCTCTACGGCAGCGGGTCCTTCATCGCCAAGGACAAGGCCTATGACCTCGACCTCCATGACGTGGTCGGCGAGACGGTCCGCATCAAGCTGACTCCCGCCGCGGGCTTCTGGATGATCGACCATCTCGCTCTTGATTTCTCTCAAGGGGCGCCCGTCCGGGTGACCGAGCTCCGGCCGGAGTCGGCCGTGGACTCGGGCGGGGGGGACGTCCGTCAGGAGCTCGCGTCGCGGGACGGCCGCTATTGCGTCCTGCCCGAGGCGGGCCGTAGCGCCGCCATAGAATTCGTCGTCCCCCCGGAGGAACCGGCCCTCGAACGGAGCGTCTTCTTGAAAGCGACGGGCTACTACGACGTCCGGGTCAAATCCCTGGGCGAGCCGCGGCAGGACGTGCTCGAAACGCTCGACCACCCGGGTGAGAGCCTCCGGTTTCTCCTGAGGCAGCACCCGGCCGTCGCCAAGCCCGGGCCCCGGACCCGCGAGCCGGGTCCGAAAACGCCCTGACCCGCTGAAACGCAACCGTCGTGAACGCTTCTGAATTCAGTCCGGGCCGGCGGGCCCATCCCCTCGAATACCCCGGCCGAGAGGCCCCGCACATCACCCTGGAGATCAACCGGACCTGCAACATGCACTGCCGCTGCTGCTACAACATCGATCGGAGCTGGGTGAAGTCCTTCGAGGAGATCGAGCGGGACCTCGACCGGGCCATGGCCTTGAGGCGTCTCCAGGCCGTGACCATCCTCGGGGGCGAGCCGACGCTCCATCCGGATCTTCCGCGGATCGTCGCTCTGGTCAAAAGCCGCGGCCTCCATTGTCAGCTTCTTACGAACGGCTTCCGTTTCCTCGACGTCGACGGCCTGGAGCTCGTCCGCGCCGTCAAGGGCGCCGGCGTCGACAAGATCCTCCTCCATGTCGACAGTGGGCAGGCCCACGTCCATGGCGATATCGAGGCGGCCCGCGAAAAGCTCTTCTCGCTCATGGAGGCGGAACGCATCGAATTCGGGCTGTCCGTCACGGTCTACAATGAGGACCGGGGACTCATGTCTGGGGTCGTCCGGCGATATTCCCGATTCCGTTACTTTGACGGCGTCCTGGCCGTCCTGGCCCGTGCTCACGGGGACCCTGCAGCCCAAACGGTCGATCTCCGCGACGAATACGAGGGCCTCAAGGCCGGGCTCGGCCTGGAGCCTTCGTCCTATGTCCCGAGCAACCTCAGCGACACGGACGCCCGCTGGCTCGTTTATTTCTATCTTGTCGATGCCACAGGAAGCCGGGTCTATCCGTTCTCGCCGCGGCTCGACCGGGCTTTCCGGAAGGTCTTCCGCCTGGTCACCGGACGACATCTCTACGCGACAAATCACGGTCCGGCCGAGCTGAAGCGGATCATCGTCCCCATCGCCCTTTTTGAAGCGCTGACCTCGCCGCGCCGGCTGGTGCCCTTGATCAGGCTTTTTCGCCAGGCGGGTTCGGTCAAGAACCTGCGTCTTCACTTCATCGCCATTCAGGTCCCGCCGGAGCTCGGGCCCGATGGGCAGATCTCGGTCATCTGTCGCGGCTGTCCCGACGCGACGGTCCGCAACGGCCGGCTCGTCCCGGTCTGTGTCGCCGATCTCTTCAGCCCCGCCCGGCTCTCGCCTGAGCCTGCGGGAGCAGTCTAGGCAGCGATCGAGAAGGAGGGGTCTTCATGAAAAAACTCACGGCGATCGTAACGGCAACTATCTTTTTCGTCTCCCTCGACGCCTGTCTCATGAAAAGCAACGTCCGGTCATCGCCCGGCGCTCTGGCCGGGGCCAGCCCGTACAAACAGATCGTCCAGGCCGTCCAGAAAAAGACGGGGGAACGGCTGACATTTCCGGCGGGCCGCCGGGCGACGATCTACGGCGACAAGGTCCTCGTCCCGGATTCGCTCGACCCGATGGCCATCGTCTCGCTGCGGACGCAGCTGCCGCTGGAGGACATCCAGGATATCGAGGAAGACGCCAAGGGCCAGATCAATGCCGTGTCGACCAAGGACGGCCGCTTCTTCAGGATCGTGCGGGCTGTGAGGAACGAGCAAGGGGTCGAGATCCTGGCCTCCCGCAATTATCGATTTATCCCTCTCTCCGATCTGGACCTTGTCTGGGTCAAGAAGACCAATTGGCCCCTGACCTTGGTGGCCTCTTCGGCGGTGGTCGGGGTTATCGCCTTGGCCGCCTTGTCCTCCGGGCCTCATCGCGAACCAACTCCTCCTCCCGAGGGATCCTGTCCCTTCGTCTATTCTTTCGACGGGCAGGACTATGTTCTCGACGCCGAACCCTACGGCGGATCGGTCTGTTCAGGGCTCGAACGAGCCGATTGGATCGGCCTCGACAATCTCAGGCCCGTCGACGGCCGGTACCGGCTTCTTCTCACCAACGAGCTTGAAGAGGTCGAGCACGTGGACGAGCTCAAGCTCGTCGTCGTCGACCATCCCGTGGGCGTCGCGGTCGTTCCCGAGCTCTCCGGCCGGGTGAGGACGGTCGCGTCGCCGCTTCCTCCGCTGCGCGCCCGGGATGCCCGGGGCCGAGACATCCTGCCGCTCCTTGACGCCAAGGACGAGACCTTCTGGCTCGGCCGGGTCGAGGGCCGTGACCCTGAGAAGACCGCTGACCTCAAAGACGAACTCGTCCTCGAATTCGCCAAGCCCGCCGGGGCGAGGCAGGCCAAGCTCGTCGCCAACGCTTGGACGACGCGGTGGGGCTCGCAGGCGATCAGGCCTCTGCTCGCCGCCCGAGGAAGCGAGCTCAGGCCCTACTTCGAAAAGGTCAACGCCGGCGGCCCGGCCCTCCTGTCCCTTTTGGGCTGGTTCGCCGGCGAGGAGATGTACAACCTCCAGGTCCGCGTCGAGACGGAAGCCGGCTGGAAAACCAAAGCCCTCATTTTCGGCGGCGGTCCTTTCATCGCCAAGGACAAGGTCTACGAGCTCGACCTGGGCGATGTTCGGGGGGATACCGTCCGGATCAAGCTCACGCCGGCCGCGGGGTTCTGGATGATCGACAGGCTGGCTTTGGACTTCTCAGCGGATGTCCCGATCCGTGTCAGCGAGCTGGCCGCGGTTTCGGCCCGCGATGGGGCCGGGAGGGACATCGGCGCGGAGCTGGCTTCGGACGATAACGGGTATTTCGTCATCCCCAAGGACTCCGGTCCGGCAACACTGGAGTTCGCTGTCCCGCCTGGGGCGCCCGGCATGTCGCGGTCGATCTTCATCAAGGCCCGGGGCTATTATGACGTCCTTCTGGATGCCAGGGGCGAGCCGGCCTTCGATGTCGACGAGATGGTCAACACCCCAGGCGAGAGCTTGCGCTTCCTCCTCAGAAGCCATCCTGCCCTGAGCCGGCCTTCGCCCACGGTCCATTGATCCCCGCCCCCGGACGGAATCGCCCGTCCCGGGGACCCGTATACTCGGGTCCAGGAGAAAGGGTATCATGGACGCATGCCGAGGGCGTCGCCGAGCTTCCAGGTCTTCGCCAAGCCGGCCGGGGCGGCCTGCAA
>JADGNV010000010.1 GCA_017883285.1 Candidatus Aminicenantota bacterium
AACCTCAGTCCCCACTCCCTGCGCCACTCGTTCGCGACTCACCTCCTGGGCCGCGGCGCCGACCTGCGCGTCATCCAGGAGCTTCTCGGCCACGAGAGCCTGGCCACGACCCAGAAATACACCCACATGGACGTCACCCAGCTGCTCGAGATCTATCGCAAAAGCCACCCGCGCGCCAAATGACAATTGGGGACACAATACCTATTTCCCTAATTCGCTAAGCGCGGCTCCCGCCCCAGTCGCTCTAGCGGCTCACCCACAAACCGCGGGTCCCCGCCGCTTCGAGCGACCGGGGCTCGCGCCGCGCCCGAAATCTATGACGGTTGCCCAATTGAATCCACAATCGTTGTCGAGGGTTCCCCGCTTCCGTCTACGATCGTTGATGTGGCTAGTCGGCTGCTATTCCAAATTCCTTTATATTCAACACGAAACGCAGACAAGTAAGATGGCACTCCTTTTGCATTAAGAACAGCGAAAGGAGGTTCTCATGAAACAAATCATCAACAAAGGAACGGCGATCGCCCTGATCCTCGGACTCTTCGTCTTCCCGCTCCTGGCCCAGCAGCCTCAGGCCAAGAAGGCGCCGGCCGACAAGATCAACATCAACACCGGGTCGCTCGAGGAGCTGCAGAAGTTGCCCGGCGTCGGCCCGAAGGTCGCTCAGCGGATCGTCGACTTCCGCAAGGAGAACGGGAACTTCAAGAAAGCCGAGGAGCTGATGAAGGTTCGCGGGATCGGCGAGAAGACGTTCGCCAAGATGAAGGACCTGCTCACGGTCTAGGCCGCGAGACCTGATTCCCTCCCAAGGGTGCCCCCTCCCCTGAGGCCCGCCCTCTTCCCCAAGGGGGCGGGCCCTCTCTTTTCAGGAAGTCCTTGATTTTGGCCAGCGCCCGGCCGCGATGGCTGACCGCGTTCTTGGCGCCGGGCGGGATCTCTCCGAACGTTTTGTGCCACGGCCGATAATAGAAAACCGGGTCGTATCCGAAGCCGAGTTTTCCCCGCGGCGCGCTGGTGATCGTCCCCCGGACCTCGCCGCAGACCGAGGCGAGCACCCGGCTTCGGTGGGACAGGACCATGCGGCAGACGAAGCGACCCTTCCGCGCCTTCGGCGGAACGTCCTCCATCAGGCGTAGGAGCTTGCGAATGTTTTTTTCGTCGGTCGCTCCCCGTCCCGAGAACCGGGCCGAGCGCACGCCGGGCGCGCCGTCGAGCGCGTCGACGACGAGGCCCGAATCCTCGGCCAGGGTGAGGAATTCGGACTTGCGACTGTAGTGGAGGCCCTTGCCCCGGGCATTGGCCTCGAACGTGGCGCCTTTCTCGGGATAGGCGGCCGCGACGCCGATCGCGGCCAGGGTGACCACCCGGAAGGGGAGGCCCCGGAGCGCGGCCCGGATCTCCCGCGCCTTGCCCTCGTTCGTGGTCGCGAGGACGAGGGGGATCTTCGGCGTCGCCACGGCGGGTTCAGCGTCCGATCGTGTCCAGGAAATAGGCCAGGACGAAGAGGGCCACGAGAAACAGGGTGTAGAGCGCGTACTTGGGGCTGGCCAGGAGCTTCTCGGGCTCTTCCATGACCTCGTCGGTCTTGAGCGTTTTCCGGACGATGATGACGAAGAAGAACAGGAGGAAAGGCGAGATGACGAAGAACGATTCGAGCTTCAGCCGGAACCCGAGAAAAAGAAACGACAGCAGGCAGATCGCGGCGCTGGCGGCCATGCCGAACAGGAGGGAACGGCCCGAGTACTTCTTGTGGGAGGACCGGTAGTCGCCGGCCTTGTCCTTGAGGTAACGGAATTCCGAGAGCCGTTTGGCGATCATCAGGAAGTTGCCGAAGGCCCACCAGCTGAGGAGGAGGCTCACCGGCGGCCGATGGAGCAGGGACGCGAACGCGTACCAGCCGATCAGGAACCGGATGGGATTGTTGGCCGATTCCGAAATGGAGTCGAGGAACGGGATGTCCTTGGTCCGGATGGGCCGCACGTTGTAGATGATGCCGGCGATGAAGAGGGCCAGGCTCCATAGAAAAAACGGGCCGGCGAAGGCGAGATGCGACAGCCCCAGGCTGATGACGATGATCGCCGCGCCCAGGACGGCGAACGGCCCCTTCCGGATCTCGCCCTGGACGAGGGGCCGGAAGCGCTTGGTCGGATGGTGGACGTCGTAGGGCAGGTCCACGATCTCGTTCAGGATATAGTTGGCCGTGGAGATGGCCCAGGTCAGCAGGAAGGCCGCCGCCGACCGCCAGGCGAGCGCCGGGAGCGGGAACGAGCCGAGATCCTCGCGGTTGAAGAAGAAGAAGGCGGAGCTGCCCAGGAAAATGGCCAGGCTCCGGGGCCACCGCTCCAGCCGCATGGCCCTCAGGTAGGATCTCACGTCCGGGGTTCCTTCCGCGCGTAGATTTCGAACGAATCGCCGAGCGCCAATTTTATCGGAATTTTCTTGAAAAACAAAGCCGCCCGCCGGCCCCGGACGAGGATTTGGAAGGCCTTGAACCGGGTGAGGAGATAGTGGCCGCTGAACGTCCATGCATAGCGCTTCCTCAGGATGATGGTGAACCCCGCGTCCCCGAGGAGCGCCTCGAGGCTCTTCTTCGAGAAATAAGCCAGATGGCCGGGCCGGAGATGCCACCACCGCCGCCCCGCGAGCCGGGCGGCGAAGCTGTGGATGTCGGGCGTCACGAGGCACAGCCTCCCTTGCGGGGCCAGGATCTCGTAGGCTTTTGCCGCGGCATCCCGCGGCCTGGGCGTGTGCTCGATGAAGTCCACCATGGTCACGGCCCGGCACGAGCCCGGCGCGACGTCCGTCTCTTCGAAAAATCCCTGCCGCAAGGGGAGATGGCGGGTCCGGCGGGCGCGGTCCGCCGCCCAGTCGCTCGCCTCGACGCCGTCCGGCGTCCAACCTTGCTCGCGGGCGGCTTCGAGCAGGATCCCGGTGGCCGCGCCGACGTCGAACAGCGTCCCCCGCTCGGGCAGGAGCATGTCCAGCGTCTTCAGGATCCCCCGAAAGTTTTGCGAACGGCCCTCGGATTCGGCGTCATAGGCCGGATCCTCGACCTGGCGATAGAGGGCGAAGATGAATTCCGGTTTCGGCGCGGGGTCGGCGAAGATGTGGCCGCAGTCCTCGCATTCGCCGAGATCCCAGATCTTGCCGTACTCGGAGTCCGTGATCTTGATCTGGTCCTTGTCCAGGCGGGCGTAGTCGAAATTCCCTTTCTTGAAGGGACGGAGCCGCGGACCCGCGCAGGCGGGGCAGCGGTCCGGGCGCTCGAAGCGGTCCAGGGTCGGGTCCAACGGCCGGCCTATCCCTCTATCCCTTCGTCCCGGCGGCCTGCGCTTTTTTTGCCAGGGCGCGCGCGACCGCCGCGCGAAGTTCGGCCGGGGTGAACGGCTTGGGCAGAAAATCGACGGCGCCCATCCGGAGGGACTGCGACGCGGCCTTGTCGGTCGGGTAGCCGGTGATGATGACGACCTGGGCGGCCGGGTCCTTGGCCTGGATGCCCTTGAGGAGGTCCAGGCCGCTCAACCCGGGCATCATCATGTCGGCCAAAATCAGGTCGTAGTCCGAGAGGTTGCTCCGCCGCAGGGCCGCCTCGCCGCTCGTCGCGGTATCGATGCCGTAGCCTTCGCCCGCCAGGGCCAGCTTGATGCTCTGGCAGACCGTCGCTTCGTCATCCACGACCAGGATTCGTTTCGGATGCGTGTCCGGCATCGGGGTCTCCTTCTTTCGCCGCGGGGAATTTTAGCGTAAAAGCCGATCCTCGGCCAACTTCGCTTTTCACCTCGATCGTCCCGCCGTGCCGCTCGATGATCCCGTGCGTCACGGCCAGGCCCAGCCCGGTCCCCGAGCTCTTGGTCGTGAAAAACGGATCGAACAGGCGGGTCAGGTTCTCGCGGGGGATGCCCACGCCCGTGTCGGCGATCTCGACCTCCACCGTCCCGGGGGCTGCCCCCGGGCGGCTGACGAGGGTCAGCGTCCCGCCGTCGGACATCGCCTCGAGGGCGTTGATCGTCAGGTTCCAGAAGACCTGCTGGATCTGGCTGCGGTCGAGCTCGATCGCGGGCAGCCCGGGGGCCAGGTCCATGGCGATCTTAATGTTCCGGACCCCGGCTTGGACCTCGAGCAGCTGGCCGGCCCGCTCGATCAGCTCGTTGATGCCGGCCCGTTCCATGCGGGGCGGCGTCTGGCGGGCGAATTCGAGCAGCCGCCGGACGATCAGCGCGCAGCGGGCGGTTTCCTCGGCCATGAGCGTCAGGTTTTCGCGGAACGGCGCGATCCGATCCTCCTGCTCGAGCATCAGATGGGTGTTGATGAGGATCGAGGTCAGGGGGTTGTTGATCTCGTGGGCTACGCCCGCCGCGATCTTGCCCAGGAAAGCCAGCTTTTCGGATTGGACCAGGTGGTCCTGCATCTCGCGCAGCTCGCGTGTCCGTTCCTCGACCCGCCCCTCGAGGGTCCGGGCCCATTCGATCAGTTTGGCGTTGGCCTTCCGAAGGTCTTCGGTCATCCGGTCGAAGGACCGGGCGAGGCGGCCGACCTCGTCCCGTGACTCGATCCCGAGGCGATGGTCGAGCTCGCCCCGGGAGATCTTGTCCGTGGCCTCGACCATGGCCCGGAGCGGCCGGGTGATCCCCAGCGTCAGAAGGGCGAGGATCAGGAGAAGGACCAGGGCGCAGAGAATCGCCAACCCGGTGAACGTCCCCATGACCGCGTCGCGCCGGTCGAGGTACGGCTTTTCGAGTATGCCGACGTAGAGCATGCCCACGATGCGGCCTCCGGCGTCGCGGATCGGATCGTAGGCCGAGATGTACCAGTCCGTCACGACGAAGGCCCGGTCGACCCAGGCGCGGCCCTCGTCGAGCACGGCCCGGCCGACTTCGCGCGAGACGCGCGTCCCCACCGCCCGGGCTCCGGCCTCGTCGCGGACGTTCGTGGCGATGCGGAGGTCGCCCTGAAAGATCGTGGCCGTGCCGATGTCCCGGCCCTTGTAGCGCTCGCCCTCGAAGACGTTGTCCTTGACCTTGTCCACGATCTCGAAATTCCGGTTGAGGAGCGCGGCGCCGTACAGGACGCCGAGCACCGCGCCCCGGTCGTCGGTGACGGGGGCCGCGGCTTCGAGGACGAGACCGCGGTCCTCGCGGGCCTCCGGCCGGTCGTCGGCCATCGGCGTGGAGACGATCTCGATCCGCGCCCGGTCGGCCAGGTCCGCGCCTTCCTCGAGGAGCTCCGCCCGGCTCAGGACCGCAGTCGCGGCCGCGTCCTCCTTCCGGAGGGCCCGGCCCACGAGCGGATCGGAAGAGCGGTCCTCGCCGGAATTCTCCGGCCGGCGGGCGCGGAGGACGACCTTGCCCCGCGCGTCGGTGAGGGTCAGGATGTCGAGGCCGAATTGGCGCCGGACGCCCTCGAGCGTCCCGGCGAGCCGGGCCGGCTTGCCGGCCGCGAGCGCGTCGCGGAGGGTTTCGCGGGTGGCGCTGATCCGGATCACGTCGAAGATGCCGTGGAGCTTTTCGTTATAGACCATCCAGGCTGCCGAGAGGTCGTGCCGGACCTTGTCCTGGGCGAGGGTGATGATCGTACGATGCATGATCCGCGTGCCGATGAAGAGCGACGCGACCCCGCCGACGCCGATGACGGCCAGAAAGGCGAGGATGAGTTTGAGGCGGATGGGGAGGTCCGGGACGGCCCGGAGGATTCTGCTGCGCCGCATGCTCCTCCTATCATAGCGGCTCGCGCCCGGGGTGACAAGGGGAGGTCTGTTTTGCGCCGATGGCGGGGTTGGCCCCGGCCCTCAGGGGGAACCAGTCCCGTCGGTTCCCCCCCACCCAAAGCCCGAAGGGCTTAGGGTGGGGCCCCCCTCCGCTATGAGGGCCTTGGGCCAACCCCGCCATCGGGCTGGACGGGCTTGACAATCCGTTTTTTCTATGATAAATCACTTACTCTATTGAGTAAGTCGACTATTATGGCCAGGAAACGATGAGATTATCGACCAAAGGCGAATATGCGAGCCGGGCCATGCTCGAGCTGGCCCTCCATCCCGATGAGGGCGCCCTCCACATCCGGGACATTTCGGCCGCCCAGGACATCCCCGAACGCTACCTCGAACAGATCCTTCTCCAGCTCAAGCGGGCGGGCTATCTCCGCAGCCGGAAGGGTCCTCACGGCGGCTATTCCCTGGCGAAACCGCCCTCCCGCATCTCGGTGGCCGAGGTGATCCGGGCCATGGACGGGCCGCTGGCCCCCATCGGCTGCGTCAGCGTGACGGCCAAGGCCTTCTGCGCCCGGGAAGCCTCATGCGGACTCAAGGGGCTCTGGAAAGAGGTCCGCGACGCGATCGCCTCGATCCTGGAGCGGACGACGTTCGAGGACTTGGCCGAACGGACGCGCGACGTCCGCTCGATATTAGTCGACTAATACAATCGACGATATAGATAACTGAAATGAGACAGGACGTGACGCGATGAAAATGAATTGGAAAAAAGGATTAGGAGGATCGGCCCTGGCTTTGGCGGCGGTTTTCGGGCTCGCGCTGGGCGCACCGGCCCAGGAGACAAAGCAGCCGCCGCCGGTCACGGCCTTGAATGCCCTGACTCTCAGCGGATACACTCAAGTCCAGTACACGACCCAGGACGCCGGCGTCGACGGGTTCACCCTTCGCCGGGTTCGGTTGTCGCTCACGGGCGAGATCCTCGAGAACATCCGCTTCAAGCTCCAGGTGGACGCCCTGAAAAGCCCGCTCCTCCTCGATGCCTATCTCGACTTCTTCTTCCATTCCGCCGCCTCGGTCCGCGTCGGCCAGTTTAAGATTCCGTTCAGCCTGGAGAGCCAGACGTCGAGCGGAGACCTCGACATGATCAACCGGACGCAGGTCGTCTCGAAGCTGGCGCCGGGCTGGGACAACGGGTCGAACGGCCGCGACATCGGGATCACGCTCTTCGGAAAGGCGGCTTTCCTCGAATACACGGTCGGCGTCTTCAACGGGTCCGGAATCAACAAGACCGACGCCGACGACAAGAAAGACTGGGCCGGCCGGCTCGCCGTCCATCCGGTGTCCTTCCTGACGCTCGCCGTGGCGGGCTACAACGGCAAGACCGTCCCCTCGGCCGGGGCTACGCCGGTGACACGGGCCCGCCTCGGCCTGGAAGCGGCCCTCCTCACGAACGGGATTTCACTCAAGGGCGAATTCATCCAGGGTCAGGACGGCGATACGATGCGACAGGGTTGGTATGCCCAGGGCGGTTATTTCGTGCTGCCGAAACGGCTGCAGGGCCTTGTCCGGTTCGATTCCTACGACAAGGACCGCAACGCCCCCCTCGACCGGACCGATGTCTGGACTCTGGGCGTGAACTGGTTCCTGGCCGCCCGGACGAAACTCACGGTCAACTGCGAGATCACCCGGGACGAATCGGGGAAGACGATCAACAAAGCGCTCGTCGCCCAGTTCCAGGCGGCGTTTTAGAGGCTATGAAAGGACGACAGCCATGAAAAAAACCGCGACCTTTCCGCTCGTCTTTGGGCTCGGGCTCGCGCTCTCGACTTTTTCCGCGTCCCAGGTCCCGCCGCCTGCGCCGCTCGGCGGCACGATCAGCATCTCCGGCGCCTGGGCCCTCTACCCGATAGTCCTCAAATGGGTCGAGGAGTTCAAGAAGCTCCACCCCAAGGTGACGATCGACGTTCAGGCCGGCGGGGCGGGCAAGGGCATGGCCGACGTCCTGTCCGGCATGGCCGACCTCGGGATGGTCTCGCGCGACATCCATCCGGAAGAGACGGCCAGGGGGGCACTGGCCGTCGCCGTGACGAAGGACGGCGTTGTGGCCACGCTCAGCGCCCGGAACCCGTACCTGGCCGAGATCCTCAAGAAGGGCATCAACCGCCGGCAGCTCACCGACATCTGGACCGACGACAAGGCCGTGACCTGGGGCCAGGTTCTCGGAACGTCCGTCGCGGCTCCCGTCCGCGTCTTTACCCGGTCCGACGCCTGCGGCGCGGGCGAGACATGGGCGGCCTTTTTAGGCAAGAAACAGGAGGAGTTGGGCGGGATCGGCGTCTATGGCGATCCCGGTGTCGCGGACGCCGTCCGCCGCGAGCCGCTGGGCATCGGCTATAACAACATCAATTTCGCCTATGACCCGAAGACCTTGAAGCCCTTCGACGGCCTCGTCATCGCCCCCATCGACCTCGACGGCAACGGCCGGCTTGACGAGGCGGAGCGGTTTTACGCCACGCGCGGCGACATCACCGCGGCCATCGCCCGGAACATCTATCCCTCGCCCCCGGCGCGCGACCTCTATCTCGTAGCCAAGGGCAAGCCGGCGAAGAAGGCGGTCGTCGAATTCCTCCGCTGGGTCCTGGCCGACGGGCAGAAATACGTCCCGGAAACCGGCTACATTCCGCTCGCCCCGGACAAGCTCAAGGCGGGCGCGGACGCGCTGAAATAATGCGTTGAAATCCGAGGTGTCTGCATGCGCTTCCTCAAGGACCTGATCGCCCGGCGGGCCATGGCCCTCCTGACCGGCGTGCCGGCGCTCCTCGTCCTGCTGATGCTCCTCGGGCTGCTCGGCAAATCGCGCCCGATCCTCGCCCTCCATTCGTTCCCGTCGCTCCTCTTCGGGACGATCTGGCGTCCCCTTAAGGGCGAGTTCGGGTTCCTGCCGTTCCTCGCGGGGACCCTGGGCGTGACCCTGACGGCCATGATCATCGCCGTCCCGGTCTCGCTCCTGACGGCGGTCTATCTGTCCGAATACGCGCCGCGGCGCGTCCGCGATTTCACCAAGCCCGTCGTCGATCTCCTGGCCGGAATCCCGTCCGTCATCTACGGAGTCTGGGGCGTGCTCATGGTCGTGCCGTTCGTGGGCAATGTGGTCGCGCCGTTCTTCGGCGCGTATTCCTCGGGCTACTGCGTCCTGTCGGGCGGGATCGTGCTGGCCATCATGGTCTTTCCGACCATCATCCACGTGGCCCTGGAGGTCTTCGGCTCGGTCCCGCAGGACCTGCGCGACACGTCCCTGGCCCTGGGCGCCACGCGCTGGGAGACGGTCAAGCACGTCGTCCTGCGGAAGGGCCTGCAGGGGATCATCGCCTCGGTGGCCCTTGGGCTGTCGCGGGCCTTCGGCGAGACCATCGCCGTCCTTATGGTCGTCGGCAACGTGGCCCGGGTGCCGGCCTCGGTCTTCGACGGCGCGTATCCGCTGCCGGCCCTCATCGCCAACAACTACGGGGAGATGATGTCCGTGCCGCTCTACGACGCGGCGCTCATGCTCGCGGCCCTCGTTCTGCTCCTCGTCGTGCTGATCTTCAACGCAGGCGCGCGCTATATCCTCGTCAAGGTCGAACGGAAGGCGGAATGATGATCAGCCGGCGGCGGAAGATCGAGGAACGGATCTTCAAGGTCCTCATGCTGGGGTCGACCGTGGTCGTCGTCGGCAGCCTCCTCGTCATCCTCGGGACGGTCGTGGTCAAGAGCCTGCCCGCCCTCCGGCTCTCCATGCTCGTCCAAACGCCGAAAGGCGGATACTACCTGGGCAGGGAAGGCGGCATCCTGAACGCGATCCTCGGGTCGCTCTATCTCGCCGGCGGGGCCACGCTCCTCGCCGTCGTCCTAAGCCTCCCCATCGTACTCTACCTGAACCTCTACGCCAAAAAAGCCTCCGCCTTCGCCACGGTCGCCCGGTTCGCGCTCGACGTCATGTGGGGCATTCCGTCCATCGTCTACGGCGCCTTCGGGTTCGTCGTCATGATGTCGCTCGGGCTGCGGGCCTCGCTTCTCGCAGGCGTGATTACGGTCGCGCTCCTCGAGATCCCGATCATGGCCCGGGCCATGGACGAGGTCGTCCGGCTCGTGCCCCGCCCGCTCCTTGACGCCTCGGTCTCGCTCGGGGCGACCCGGCTCGAGACCGCGTTCAAGGTCGCCGCGCGGCAGGCCCTGCCGGGGATCGTCACCGCGGTCCTGATCGCCTTCGGCCGCGGGATCGGCGACGCAGCCTCGGTCCTCTTCACGGCGGGCTTCACCGACAACGTGCCGACCTCGATCCTCCGGCCGGCGGCGACGCTCCCCCTGGCGATCTTTTTCCAGCTCGGCTCGCCGGTCCTCGAAGTCCGGCAGCGGGCCTACGCCTCGGCGGCGGTCCTGACCCTGATCGTCCTGGCCATCAGTCTGGCCTCACGCGTCCTGGTCCGGAAATTCGGGAGGCATACGATCCGATGAGAACGGACGATCCGACGACGAGCGAGGTGAACGCATGACCTTATCATCCCATATCCGGATCCGCGACCTGAGCGTTTCCTACGGGGACCAGGAGGTCCTGAAGAACATCAGCCTCGACATCCCCGACCGGAAGATCACGGTCATCATCGGGCCGTCGGGCTGCGGCAAGACGACGCTCCTCAAGGCCATGAACCGGCTCCTCGATTCCGTGGAAGGGGCCCGGGTCTCCGGGACCATCCTCGTCGACGACGAGGACCTCTACGATCCGAAGGCCGAAGTGACCCACATCCGGAAGAAGATGGGGTTGCTCTCCCAGAAACCCCAGGTGCTGCCGATGTCGATCTTCGACAACATCGCCTATGGGCCGCGCATCCACGGCCTCCGCGACAAGCGGCGGCTCGCGGTCCTCGTGGAGCGCGAGCTGCGGGCGGCCGGGCTCTGGGACGAGGTCAAGGACCGGCTCCACGAGCCCGCCTCGCGGCTGTCGGTCGGTCAGCAGCAGCGCCTCTGCCTGGCGCGCGGACTCGCGGTCGGGCCCGAGATCATCCTGGGCGACGAGCCGACATCGGCCCTCGATCCGCTGTCCAGCCGGATCGTGGAGAGGCGGCTGATCGAGCTCAAGTCCGATTACACCGTGATCGTGGTGACCCACATCCTCCGCCAGGCGCGCCGGCTCGCGGACTACGTCGCCTTTCTCTATCTCGGAGAGCTCGTTGAGCACGGCGAGGCGGCGGATGTGCTCGGCGCGCCCCGCGACCCGCGCACCAAAGCTTATGTCAGCGGGGAAATTAGCTAAGCGGAGAGGGGCTCGTAGAGGTCGGTTCGGCGCGGCTCCCGCCCCAGTCGCTCTCGCGGCTCACCCACCCAAATTTCCTAATGGAAGGGGGCTCCCGGGCGGGGGGCTCCGAAAGTACGCCGATTTTCCCCGGCGAGGAAAATCGGCTCGTTCCCTCGGCTTGCTCCCGCGATCCGCCTTCGACGGATCGCGGTCCATGCCCGCTGCGCCTCGGTATGCCTTTCTCC
>JADGNV010000011.1 GCA_017883285.1 Candidatus Aminicenantota bacterium
GCCCAGGGTCTCCTCGTCCTTGCACCGCCGCAGCAACCCTTTCGTGACGAAGATCAAACCGCCGGGGGCGGCCAGGGCATTGACCTCCTCCGTGTCCAGGACGAGGAAATGGTAGCCGGCGTAAATCTCCGGCCGGTCGGAAAAGAGGGCCACGGCGTTCCCCACGGTGTTGACGTACCGCGTCAGGGCATCGTTCTGGTAAACGGGATACCGCGACAGGATCATGGCGGCCACGGACCGGCCGATGTAATATTCCTCTTCCTCCGTGATGTCGGCGAACGAGCTGCGGAGCTTCTCGCCAACCGTCTTGACCGTATTCACGTCATCGGCGACTTTGTTCGCCGTGTTCAGCACGTCGGTCCCCTTCTCGAGCACCGCGCACGAAGCGGCGAAGAGCGTCAGAACGAGGGCGACCGCGGACAGCCGGACCGATTTGGAGGCGCTCATTTGCCGCCTCCCGTCAGGCCGGCCAGGCGGCCTTTGGCCAGGAAATCCTGGACCTGGGCGAGGCCGATCCGGATCTGGATCATCCGGTCCACCCAGACGAAGCTCACCTCTGCGTGCGTGGCCTTGTAGCTGTCCTCGACCTGCTTGTTGAAGCCCTTGCCGGCCAGCGCGACTTCGCTCGCCGTGGCTTGGGTCTTGAGGTTCTGGTTCGTGGACGTCAGGACGACCGTGCTCTGCGTCACGGCGCTCGAGTGGATCCAGCCGATCGTCCCGGCGGCCGTCTTCACCTGGATCCAGCCGTTCGCCTCGCTCACCTTCTCGAGCCGGTCGCCGGCTTTGAGCGCGGCCAGCGTCGGACCGAAGAACTGCGGGTTCGCCCGCAGCTGCGTCGTCTGGACCTTGACGACCAGCCCTTGGGCGGCCGCGATCGCCAGGCCCACGGCGATCACGACGACGATCAAGATCACGGATCGGGATTTGGTCATGTCGTTCTCCTCTCTTCCCGCCTCTCCGCCGCCGAGGGACGGCGGACCGGCGTATCCTCCGGAATCTGCGCCCTCAGGGCGCGGCCGCTTCGCCCGCCGCGAGGAGCTTCTCCCGGATCAGGCTGTTCCTCTTGAGGGGTTTGTCGTTCTTGATGGCGATGTAGAGCGCCTTGTACGACCCAACGACGATGCTCAGCTTTTTCGCCCGGGTGAGGGCCGTGTAGAACAGGTTGCGCTGGAGCATGATGAAATGCTGGGTCATGAGGGGCATGACCACGGCCTGGTACTCGCTGCCCTGGGCCTTGTGGACCGAGACGGCGTAGGCCAGAGTGATGTCGTCGAGGTCGTCCTTCTCGTAGACGACCGGCCGGCCGTCGTAGTGGACGATCACCCGGTAGCGCGGCCGGTCGATGTGGACCACGGACCCGATGTCGCCGTTGTAGACGTCCTTCTCGTAGTTGTTCCGGATCTGCATGACCTTGTCGTGGAGCCGGATCTCGCGCGTCCCGATCTTGAGCCCCTCTTCCCGGCCGTTCAGCCGCTGTTGGAGTTCGGCGTTCAGCCGCTCGACGCCGACCAGCCCCTTGTACATGGGACTGATGACCTGGATCTGGGTCGAAAGGGCCGGGACGCCCAACTTGCGGGGGATGCTCACGCTGCAGAGGTCGAGGATCGTCTTGAAGGCCTTCTGTTCGTCCTCCTGGTGGACAAAGTAAAAGTCCGACTCCGTATCGCCGCGCTGCGGATAGACGATCTTCTCGCCCTGGTTGATGCGGTGGGCGTTGGCCACGATCAGGCTGTCGCGCTCCTGGCGGAAGATCTCGTCGAGCCGGACGACGCTCACCTGTCCGGATTCGATGAGGTCGCGGAGCAGGGTCCCGGGTCCGAGCGCCGGCAGCTGGTCCTTGTCGCCGACGATAATGAGGCGCATCGAGGCCGGGATGGCCTTGAGGAGCGAATGCATCAGGGCCAGGTCGACCATCGAGAATTCGTCGATGATGATCGCGTCGCCGGCCAGAGGATGGCGCTCGTTGCGGCGGAACGTCCCGAGCTTCGGCAGGAACTCGAGGGTGCGGTGGATGGTCTTGGCTTCGCGGCCCGTCGTCTCGGTCAGACGCTTGGCCGCCCGGCCCGTCGGGGCGGCCAGCAGGACCTTCCGTCCCCACTTGTCGAACACCGCGACGACGGCCTTGATGATCGTCGTCTTGCCCGTCCCCGGACCGCCGGTGATGACCAGGATCTTCTTCTGGAAACTCTCGCGCACGGCCCGCCTCTGCGTCTCCGAGAACCGGAGGCCCATGTCCTTCTCGGCCTCGCCGATCACCTGGTCGACGTCGAACGGAGGCCGAGCGAACTCCGCCCGGGTGAGGGCATGGATCCCCCGGACGACCTCCTCCTGGGCGGCGTAGTAATACGGGCGATAGACCGCCGTGTCGGCGGGGAGCTTCTCGGCGACAGCGAGCTTGCGGGCCTTCAGGTCGGCCAGGGCCCGTTCGATCTTTTCGTCGTCGACACCGATCTCCTGCCGGCACCGCTCGGCGAGTTCGCTCTCATAGGAGAAGACGTGGCCCTGCTCGTTGTCCTTCTCGAGGAGATAGAGGAGGAACGCCTTGACGCGCTCGATCGAGGCCGGGTCCATGCCCAGCTTCAGGGCGATCTGGTCCGCGGTCTTGAAGCCGATGCCCCAGATGTCCAGGCACAGCTGGTACGGATTCGTCTTCAGGACATGGTAGGATTTCGATCCGTACTGGCGGTAGATTTTCGTCGCCAGGCTGGTCGAGACGTCGTGGTCCTGGAGGAAGATGATGAGGTCGCGGATGTCCTGGTGGGCGGCCCAGGACTTCTTGATCTCGCGGAGCTTGACCGCGCCGACGCCCTCGACGCCCTTCATCTTGTCGGCGTCGCCCGAGAGAACCTCGAGCGTCCGCTCGCCGAATGTCTGGACGATCCGCTTGGCCAGGACGGGGCCGATCCCCTTGATCAGGCCGCACGACAGGAATTTTTCGATCCCCTTGGCCCCGGACGGAAGGACGGGCACGAAGCTCTCGGCCTTGAACTGCCGGCCGAATTTCGGATTGACCTCCCACTGGCCGGTGATCCTGAGCCGCTCGCCCGGCGAAAGCGGGGGAAAATTCCCGATCACGGTCTGCGCGGGGGCGCCCTCCTGCGAGAATTTGAAGATCGTGTATCCGTTCTCGGGATTGAAGAAGAGGATCGATTCGATCGTCCCCTCGAGTTGTTCAGGCATTGCTCCTATATTAAGGGAATCGACCGCCATGGTCAACGGGCTGGTTTTTCGCGTTGACCCTCGGGTCCATTCGTGCTAATTATCGGGGGGTGAAAGCCCTCCGCCTCATGACGAACTCGCTTCTCGCCGGGTTCTATTTCGCCCTGCTCCTGGCCCTCCTCGTCTTCGATCTCAACATCAACCTCGCCTTCAGCCTGATCGCCTGGGTCCGGCTCACTCTGTTCCTGATGCTCACCTACGGGCTCCTGGCCGCCCTCGTCGTCCTGTCGATCGCCGCGACCTACCGGTTCCTGATGGGACGGAAGACCGCGCTCAATTTCATCTCGCTTTCGTTCCTGACGCTCGCCCTCTCGTTCCTGACCCTCGTTTTCCTGGTCGTCTTCCGGGAGAACTACCTCTATTTCATCTCCTTCTTCGTCCCGGGCCTGCAGGCCCCGCTCCGCACCCAGATGCTGGCCCTGTTCGTGCTGGCGATCATCGGCTTTGTGCTGCACTACCGCCAGCACCATCTCCACCCCCAGCGGCCGTACGCGGGCGTCTTCTTCGGACTCCTGGCTTCGGTCCTGGTTCTCGCGGCGGCCCAGCGGTCGGGCTATCCGACTCCGCAGAAATTATTCAAGCTGGCCAACCTCGAAGCCAAGCCCATCGAAAAGCGGGTGACGGTCCTCTGTCTGGAGGGGTTGAGCCTGGACATCCTCCTCCCCTACACGGGCGCGCGCAAGCTCCCCAATTTCAGCTGGCTGATGAAAGAGGGCGCCTGGGGCCGCCTCGTCGGATTCACTCCGAGCGATCCCTATGTCCTGACGGCGACGTTCAATACCGGCAAGCTCCCCGGCAAGCACCGCCTGATTTCCGACGTCAAATACCGGATCCCCGGCCTCGGAGCGGAGCTCGAAGTCGTCCCCCGGTTCATCCTCTTCCGCCAGCTGACGCGGTTGGGCCTGATGCACATCCTGCCGAACGACCCCAAGCCCCGGACCAAGGACATCTGGACGGTCCTGGCCGAATACAAGGCTCCCGCCGTCCGGATGGACGGCCCGTTCATCGCCCCGTCAGTCGCCCGGAAGATCAATCCCCGGACGGACAAACTCTTCCGCTCGGTCTTCCAGGACTTCCAATTCGAGAGCTCCTGGATCTTCACCCAGGTCAAGCAGGCCTTCCTCCGCGACGCGGACTCGGAAGAGCAGGCTTTCCAGGCGAAATCCGACATCCAGCCGCGGGTGTTCTCCCTTCTCCTCGACGGCGCTACCACGGCCGAGATGTACTTCTACAAATACAGCTTCCCGGGCGAGTTCGGCGAGATCCGCCAGGACGAAATCCAGAAGTACGGAAGCGTCATCGAGAAATACTACCTCTTCTACGACCAGATCATCAGCAAATATCTCGCTTCCCTCAAGGAGGGGGAGCTGTTCATCGTCTATTCGCCCCATGGGATCGAATCCCTCCCCTTCTGGAAACGGGTGGTCGAATGGACCCTGGGCAACGCCGAAGTCTCGTCCTACCACGAGCAGGCGCCTCCGGGCGTGGCCTTCTTCTACGGCAAGGGGATCGTCAAAGGGGGGAATTTCGACGCCATCCGGCTCGTGGACCTGGCCCCCACGATCCTCTACTACCTCGGGCTTCCGGTCGGGAAGGACATGGACGGCGTGGTGCGGGGTTCGCTCTTCGAGCGGGCGTTCACCGACGAGAATCCGGTCCTGACGATCACGTCCTACGACGACGTCGGCATCAAAAAGTAGGCGGAATAGAAGGGGTCAGGTCTTAACATTTGACAATTTTGACCCGGCCTGTCCCCGAGGTGCCAGGTCTCGCCAAAAATATTAAAAGTTAAGACCTGACCCCTCGTTTAATGAATGACCTTGAGAATGCGGCCCCAACGCGCCTTGGGGAGGAAGTTGATCAGCTTTTTCAGCCAGTCCTGGAAGGTCGTCTTGAGATAAGCGTCGCGTTCGGCCTTGTAGGAGAAGTAGATCATCCACGGCCGGCCTTTCACGTAGCTCAACGGCAGGAACCCCCAATAGCGCGAATCGGCGCTGTTGTCCCGGTTGTCGCCCATGACGAAGATATGGCCCTCCGGGACGGTCACCGGGCCGTAGTTGTCGCGGATGTTGTCGTCGTAGCTGTAGGCGCCGGTCTTGGCGATGATCTGGCTGTCGTTGTGAACCTTGTATTTTTCCTCGAGCGCCTGGTCGTTGATGAAAACCTGCTTGTTCTTGATCTCGAGCTTCTCGCCGGGCAAGCCGATGACCCGCTTGACGAAGTCCTTGGACAGTTCGTTCGGGTACTTGAAGACGACGATGTCATGGCGGGCGAGGCGGCGGCGGGGAAGGATCGCTTCCTCGAGAGGCGTCAGGGCGCCGGCATAGACGAGCTTGTTGACGAGGAGGAAGTCGCCGACGAGGAGGGTGGGCTCCATCGATCCGGTCGGGATCTGAAACGCCTGGACGACGAAGGTCATCACGAAAAAGACGAAAACCGCCGTCTCGGCGATGAGCTCGAAATATTCGCGGAAGACGCTCTTCTCGCGCTTCTTTTTGGCCGGTTTCTCGACAATCTCGTCCATGGATTACCTGAAAATAAGCGGTTACTATATCTTAAAACTTTACCGACATCAACATTATTGCTAAAATCCCCCCGTGAACTTCGCGCTGTTCGGCTATCCCAAGGCGGGCAAGACCACCTTGTTCAATATCCTGACCGGCGCCCGGGCCGAAGTCACCGCCTACGAGGACGGGAAGCGCGAGCCGAACGAGAAGGTCCGCCCCCTGCCCGACGCCCGCCTCGACGCCCTCGGCCGGATTTACCCCGAGCGGCGCAAGGTCCCGGCCGCCCTCGACTTCGTCGACCTGGCCGGCATCTCCTACGGCGAGGTGAAAACCAGCCTTTTCCTTAACGCCCTCCGCAAAGCGGACGGCCTGGTCCATGTCGCCCGCGGCTTCCACAACGACCAAATCCCGCACGCCAAGCCGGCGATCAACCCCCGGGACGACATCCGGACCATGGAAGAGGAGCTGCTGATCGCCGACCTCGGCTCGGTCGAGGTCCGGCTCGAGAAGCTCGACAAGGACCTGAAGAAGGCCAAGAGTCCCGAGGGCGAGACGGAGCGCGCCGTCCTCGCCCGTCTCAAGGCGCACCTCGAAGAGGGCCGCCCCCTCCGGGAGTTCCCTTTCCACGAAGCCGAGGAGAAGCTCGTCCGCAGCTTCGCCTTCCTCAGCCAGAAGCCCATCCTCCATATGATCAACGCCGACGAAACCGACGCCGGCCGCATCAAAGCTGTCGAAGACAGTTTAGCCCCCGGCCGGAAAGGCACTTTGGTCCTGGCGTTCTGCGGCAGGATCGAGCGCGAAATCCTGGAGATTGAGGACGAATCCGAAAAACAAGTGTTTCTCGCCGAGTACGGATTGACCGAAATGACGCCGGGCCGGTTCTTCCCCGCCGCCCTGGACCTCATGGAGACGATCTTCTTCTACACGATCGGGAAGGACGAAGTCCGCGCCTGGCCGCTCAAGCGGCACTCCCCCGCCCTCCGGGCCGCCGGGGCCATCCACACCGACATCGAGAAGGGATTCATCCGGGCCGAGGTCGTGCCCTGCGACGTCCTCCTCGGGCTCGGCTCGCTCCACGACGCAAAGGAGAAGGGCGCCATCCGCCTCGAGGGCAGGGAGTACGTCGTCCAGGACGGGGACGTCATCTATTTCAGGTTCTCGGTATGAGCCGGACGTTCACCCTCGCCGCGGCCGACCCGGCCTGCTCGGCCCGGGCCGGCGTCATTGAAACCGCCCACGGCCCGATCGAGACCCCGGCGTTCGCCCCGGTCGCGAGCCAGGGCTCGGTCAAGGGCCTGATCCACCGACAGGTCGATGAGCTGGGCGCCCAGCTGATTCTCTCGAACTCCTACCACCTGTTCCTCCGGCCCGGCCTCGACGTCATCCAGGCGATGGGCGGGCTGCATGCCTTCATCTCCTGGAGAAAGCCCATCCTCACCGACAGCGGCGGATTCCAAATCTACAGCCTGTCGCCGCTGGCCAAGGTCAAGCGGGACGGCGTGGCCTTCGCCTCCCACCTTGACGGGACGAAATTCTTCCTCACACCCGAGGACGTGGTCGACATCCAACTCAGGCTCGGCTCGGACATCTGCATGGTCCTCGACACCTTCGTCCCTTACCCGTCGTCCGACGAGGAGGTCCGGGAGTCGGTCGAGACGACGACCCGCTGGGCGCGGCGGGCCCGCGAGCACATCCGCAAGTTCGACACCCGCTCGCTCCTCTGGGGCATCACCCAGGGCGGCGTGGACGCAGAGTTGCGGAAGCGGAGCACGGAGGAGCTCGTCGCTCTGGACTTCGACGGCTACGCCGTCGGCGGCCTGGGGATCGGCGAGGCCAAAACGCAGCTCCACGACGTCCTGGAGCGGACCACGGAGCTGCTGCCGAAGGACAAGCCCCGCTATCTCATGGGCATGGGCTACATCCAGGACATCCTCGAGGCGGTCGAACGGGGCGTGGACCTCTTCGACTGCGTCCTTCCCACCCGGAACGCCCGAAACGGGACGCTTTTCACCTCCCGGGGGCCTTTGGCCATCAAGAACCGGAAATACGCCCGCGACGAGCGCCCCATCGACGAGGACTGCGCCTGCACCACCTGCCGGAATTTCAGCCGGGCCTACCTCCGCCACCTCTACGAACGGCGGGAGATTTCGTCCGCCGTGCTGAATACCGTCCACAATCTGCACTTTTATCTTGACAACTTTCGGAAAATACGGCAATCTATTTATTTAAAATCGTTTAACCTTTTGAAATCAACAATTTTGAATAAAATAAAGGATGGTATTCAATGACTTTCAACGCGTTTCTTCCCCTCGCCTCCCAGGCGGCCCCCGGCGCCGCCGGGCCGGTCCAACAGCCCAACTTCCTGACCGCGCTCGTGCCTTTCGCCCTGGTCTTCGTGATCTTCTACCTGCTCATCATCATGCCCCAGCGCAAGAAGCAGAAGAAGCACGTGCAGATGGTCGACAGCCTGAAGCCCGGCAGCCGGATCATCACCACCGGCGGCATCTACGGCACGATCATGGGCGTCCAGAAGGACAAGGTCGAGCTCAAGATCTCGGCCAACGTCAAGATCGACATCACCAAGAGCGCCATCGGCGTCATCCTCGCCGCCGAATCCACGCCCGAAAAAACCGAATAGCCTCCGCATTTTCGCCAAGGGAAGGGTTGCCATGAAAAAAGGACTCCGCTGGAAAATTCTGTTGACAGTCGCGGTCCTGGTCGGCGCGGTCATCATTTCCTACCCCATCCAAGACAAGATCAAGCTCGGGCTCGATCTCAAGGGCGGCGTCCATCTCCGGATGCAGGTCATCACCGCTGATGCCGTGACGCAGGAAACCGACCAGGAAATCCTCCGGCTGGAAGAGCTCTTTAAAAAGAATTCCATCACCTACCTGTCCATGATCCGGCAAGCCCCGGGACGCTTCGAAATCGGGGGCATCAACGCGGACCAGGAAGCGAAGATCAAGGATCAGCTTGACCAGTATCTTCGGGATTGGGATTACAGCTTTTCCGGGACGACCGCCTCCGTCTCGCTGAAGCCGCCGGCGGCCGCGGCGCTCAAGGACCAGGCCGTCGATCAGTCGGTCGAAACCATCCGCAACCGGATCGACCAGTTCGGCGTCGCCGAACCGCTCATCCAGCGCCAGGGCAGCGAGTGGATCATCGTCGAGCTGCCCGGCGTCGACAATCCCGAACGGGTGCAGGACCTCATCAAGACCGCGGCCGTCCTGGAGTGGAAGCTCGTCAAGGGCGGCCCGGCTCCCGACGAGGAAACGCTGCTCAAGGACCACGGGGGCGTCGTCCCCGACGACCAAGAAGTCATTAAGGGCGACGCGAAGCGCCGGGCCGAAGGCTTCTATCTGGTATCCAAGGTCGCGGTCATCACCGGCAAGGACCTGCGCATGGTCCGGCGGTCGGTCGACGAGTGGAATGGTCCGGCTGTCGCCTTCCAGCTCAAGCCCGACGGCGCGGCCCGCTTCGAGCAGGTCACGGGGGCCAACATCGGGCAGCGCCTGGGCATCATCCTCGACAAGAAGATCCAATCCGCTCCGAACATCAACGCCCGCATCGGGGACAGCGGCATCATCCAGGGGCGGTTCACGGTCGAGGAAGCCGACGATTTGGTCATCATCCTCAAGGCGGGATCGCTCCCGGCCGGCATCAAGACCCTGGAGAACCGGACGATCGGACCGTCGCTTGGCGCGGATTCGGTCAAGGCCGGCCTTCTCGCCGGGCTGATCGCCGTCCTCTCGGTCATGATCTTCATGATCGTCTATTACAAGCTGTCGGGCCTGAACGCCGTTCTGGCTCTCATCCTGAACTTGGTCATCATGGTCGGCGCCATGGCCTATTTCCGGGCGACCCTGACCCTGCCCGGCATCGCCGGCATCATCCTGGGCATCGGGATGGCGGTCGACGCGAACGTCCTGATCTTCGAGCGCATCCGCGAGGAACACGCCCTCGGCAAGAGCATCCTGAACTCCATCTCGCTCGGATTTTCCCGGGCCTTCTCCGCCATCTTCGACTCGAACCTGACGACGATCATCTCGGCCGTGTTCCTTTTCCAGTTCGGCACGGGTCCGATCAAAGGATTCGCCGTGACGCTGATCATCAGCCTTGTGGCCAACATGTTCACCGCCGTGTTCGTCTCGCACTGGATCTTTGACGCCACGCACTCCAAAGCCTCCCAAAAGTTGAGCATATAGCCATGCCTCTCATCCTTTTCAAAACACCCAAGATTCCGTTCATGAAATATCGGTTCGTCTTCCTGGGCATCACCCTCGCCATCGTCCTCGCCGGATTCCTCAATATCGTCTTCGGCAACGGCCTGAAGATGGGCGTCGACTTCGCCGGCGGGACGTTGGTCCGGGTTATGCTCAAAACGCCGGTTCCTGTCTCCGAGGTCCGTCAGACGCTCAAGGATGCCGGCCTGGACAACAGCACCATCCAGGAGACCGGAAAGGCCGGCCACGAATTCCAGATCCGGACGACCCAAATCGTCAAGGCCGCCGACGCCCAGCAGGAGATCGAGGCCCACCAGAAACTCGGCGACAGCGTCATCGCCGCGCTTCGCGGCAAGGACGGCGAGGCGGAAACCGCTCGCGGGTTGAAGGACCTGAACGCGATCGACTCCGCCGGACTGACCGCCCTGCTCTCGACCGCATTCGCCGCCGACGCGGCCCAGATCACGGAAAAAATCTCCGGGCCGACGGGCCTTCGGACTTCGAAGGGAATCCTGACGGATTACGCCGAGCTCCAGGAAGCCGGGATCAAGCCCGAGGTCGTCACCTTTCTTAAAGATAAAACGTTCCTCGGCAAGCTCACCGTCCTCAGTAAGGAGACGGTCGGACCTCAGGCCGGCGCCGATCTGCGCAGAAAAGCCGTCCTGGCCACGATCTGGTCCCTGATCGCGATGCTCGTCTACATCGCCGTCCGGTTCAAGATCGAATACGGCGTCTCGGCGATCATCACCCTGACCCAGGACGTCCTGGTCACTCTCGCCGTCTATTCCTTCACCAGCCGGGAGATCAATCTGGCGATTATCGCCGCGTTCCTGACGATCGTCGGATTCTCGATCAACGACACCATCGTCATTTTCGACCGGGTGCGCGAGAACCAGAAGGCGATGCGCAAGGAATCCCTAATTGCCATCATGAACCTGAGCATCAACCAATGCCTCGGACGGACGATCATCACCACGGGCACGGTCTTCCTGACGCTGCTCGCGCTCTTCCTGTTCGGGGGAAGCGTCATCAACGATTTCGCCTTTTGCATGCTGATCGGCTCGATCGAGGGCGTGTATTCGACGATCTCCATGTCGTGCCCGGTCGTGCTCTGGTGGACGCAAATCTTCAAGCCCCAAAAAGTCGTCGCCCGGAAAAAATAAATTGTGGGAAACGCTTGTCAACGGGCCGCGTTTCCTTTATACTTTTCTTCGTTGAATTACATATTACGCCCTACGAGGTAAAAGAGGTCAACAATGGCTGAACACCCCAAGCCGCAACCTCAAACCCGCGGCGCCATCCCCGACCTTTTCAAGGATTCCTTCGTCGGGGGGAAGACATTCACCGGACGGCGGGCCATCGCCTTCCCGGTGGCGTTCATTGTTCATGCTCTAATCGTCGGCGC
>JADGNV010000085.1 GCA_017883285.1 Candidatus Aminicenantota bacterium
CTAATATTTCAAACTGACCCACTACCCGGTTCCGGCCTTCGCCCGGGCAACTGCATTGTGCTTTGATAGACCCTCCCGCGTCATCTGCTAAGGCTCCTTGACCACCGCCGGAGGTTGCGGCTTGAGGGCGGCAACAGGGGGATTCTCTAACGTGGGAATTTCCCGGCTAGGGGGGTAGGGGGGTAGGGGGGCGGCGTTTCGGGCTTAATCTGGACGGGAACAGGCAGCGTAGGCGGTGATTCTGGGGGTATTCTCGCGGGTTCCGTGACCTTGGCCTTCTCTTTGAAAAGCGGTAGAGTTACGGGAGCCGCCTCTGGCTTGAGAAGTCCGGCCCCAGGGCGCGTCTTTGGGGCCAGGTTGGGGATCGTAAAGGATCCGTCCGGATTCGGCTTGATGTTCACGGCAGTCTTCTCCGCATCCCGAGCCGCTACTCAAAAGATCGGCAACATATTCACCCGCGGTTGTCGCCTTTGCCGGAGGTTCCGCAGGCTCCCAGGATTTCCATTCCTTCGCCGGCTTGCTCTTTACGTCCCGGATCATCCCCTTGATGAATTTTAATTGCTCGGGAGGAGGGAGGTATTCCGGCCATTCCGCCGTCTTCGGCTCCGCAATGTGCAACTTATCTTCGAGGCCGTGCGACTTGGCATAAGCCTTGATTACTTCCGTGTCGGCCGCGGTGATGTGGCCGAGGTCTTCCATTTTTCCGAGTGGGCTTTCGATCTGGATCCGGGAGACAGAGACCTTCGGACGGCCGGCAGACGGCGGGGCCTCGATCAGATCGGGAGGAAGGTCGAGGATGGACTTCGCTTCGGGCGCCGTCCCCAAGTCCTCGAATATTCCGGCCTTCTTGAGCACAGCCTTGTGCTCGAGGGTCAGATCGTTTAGCCGGTTCTCGGCAAGCATCTTATCGACTTCTGCGAGCAGCTTGAGCTCGGCCGCGGTGGGCTCGTATTTCGCGGGACCGGCCTTGACAGGCTCCGCAGGGGGCTTGATCTCTTGCCGTAGGGCCTCAGCCAGGACGAGTTCCCGGGTGCGCTCGGGTGCAGCCTTGGACCTTTCAACTCCCCGGCAGACGCCGGGGCGACCCCGATTTAATCGCTTTATCTTATGGCAATTCCCTGCATTCTGACGCATATCTGATGCAGGGGACGGCTTTCCGTCCATCTTCCCCACCTCCCTTAAGAAAATGGCCTATCGGGACAGGATCCGGAATTTTTGGATCTTCGATTGCGTGTCTTCGGAAGCGAAGTTCTCCCACCACGACATGAGGGCGGATTTCTTTATCGTGATCTTCCCATTCCCCTGCTGCCGATAGGGGGTGGCTCCCGCGTGGCACAGCCGGCGAAGATGGCTGTCGCTGTAGCGGACGAGAGCCGCGGCTTCTTTCAGCGTCAGGATTTCTGGATCGTCCACAGGTCTTCGGCCTTGAATTCTACTTAACGGAGAGGTCCCAGAGCTCACCCATCGGGACGCCCATGCTCTTGCTGATCGCCCACAGGTGTTGAAACCGTGGATTAGGCAGCTGGTTGTGGACCAGCCTTTTAATAGTGCTCAAGCTTACGCCTGAGCTCTTAGCCAGCCGGCTTTGAGACATCCCCTGCTTTTTCAGTTGTTCCCCGATCATGTTCGCCTTTGCCATCTTAGAGCCTCCCTTTCTCTTGTAGTTATTTAAGACGTTCCCGGATCAGCTCGGATAAAGTAATCCGGCGTTTCAAGGCTTCGAGCTTCAGTTGATCAACCAGGCCAGAGGGCAGGTGGATGGTCACTTTCTGAATAACCGCCCCTTCCTTGTTGAGGTAGAAATTCGACTTGAGCTTTTCGATCTTGCTCGGAATCTTGGAACTATCCTTTTGGGGGCTCATGTAGTCTCCATATTAATGATCGATCTTCTATTTCCGCTATTGCCGCTTATTGGCGATGCACGGGTTTTCTAGGAATACTCCCGCGATCCTGGCCGTTTCAGAATTCCACAAAGCGTTCCGCCCCGTTCTCGATACGTTCGGATTGGCTTATGCCGTCGAATTCCTATTAACCGTCCGGGCTCATGAAGCCGCTCTTTCAGAAATAAAAGGTCAAACCGAACTTCCAGATGGGGCCCAAGCCGTATCCTTGCGTATCGTAGACGGTGTCTCCCGTATCTACGTAATACAAATTCGTGGGTTCGCTCCTGAAATACGAGAACATGGTCATACCCAGATCGAGGCTCACCCAGCGCCAGGGGAGAAACTTCAAACCATATCCGACGGAGAGCGCCGTATGCTTCGACTCCCACCGGCCCTGACCCTTATTAGTCCCCATGGCCCGGCCCCAGCTTGACGAACATCTATTTTATGGGTATATTTATTCCATAATGAGTCGCATTATGGAGATGATTAGCCGATTTTTCATTGACCCTGGAAAAAGTTTCTTTCTTTTCGGCCCTAGGGGAACGGGAAAGTCGACCTGGACCGCCTCCGCTCATCCGGAAGCCCTGACAATCAATCTGCTCGAACCCGATCTATTTCGGTCCTATAGTTCGCGGCCCGAACGCTTGAGGGAAATTCTTCTGGGCAATCCAGGCCGCCAGACCATCGTGGTCGACGAAATCCAGCGCGTGCCCGAACTCCTCGGGCTCATTCACCAATTAATTGAAGAGGATCAATCTCGCCGATTCATCCTGACGGGATCGAGCGCGCGAAAGCTCAAACAATCCGGCGTCGATCTCCTGGCCGGCCGAGCGCTTCTGAAAACCATGCATCCCTTCATGGCCGCGGAACTGGGAGAGGCCTTTTCCCTGGAAAAAGCCCTGACCACTGGTCTGTTGCCCTTGGTCGTCGCCTCCGACGGCCCGGACGACGTCCTCCGGAGTTACGCCGCGCTCTACCTCAAAGAGGAAGTCCAAGCCGAAGGGATCGTCCGAAATGTCGGCCAATTCGCCCGCTTTCTAGAAGCGATAAGCTTTTCGCACGGGGCGGTGCTCAATGCCAGCGCCGTCGCCCGCGAGTGCGAAGTCGAACGGAAAACGGTCGTCGGCTATATCCAGGTTCTCGAAGACCTCCTCTTGGGCTATCGGATTCCCGTCTTCCAAAAGCGGGCCCGGCGAGCGACGATCGATCACCCGAAATTTTATTTCTTCGACACGGGGATCTTTCAGTCCATCCGGCCCAGAGGCCCGCTCGACCGCCCCGAAGAGATTTCCGGGGCCGCTCTTGAAGGGATGGTCGCCCAGCATCTCCGCGCCTGGATATCCTACGGAGATGACCGGAATCAGTTGTTCTTCTGGAGAACCCGGGCCGGAGCCGAAGTGGACTTCGTGATTTACGGCGACGACGGTCTCTGGGCGATCGAAGTCAAAAACGGTTCAAAAATCCACGATGCGGACCTTCGGGGACTGCGCGCGTTCCGATCCGATTATCCGGAGGCCCGCGCCCTTCTGCTTTATCGGGGACGGGAAAGAATATCCCGCTACGGCGTCTTGGGACTGCCCTGTGAAGAATTTCTGAAGGACCTGATTCCCGGGCGTCCGCTCTTTCCGGCAGGTTCATAAGGAGCATCAACTCCAACACCGGCTGGGATCTTCCGTCTTCGAGCTTGACCATGAGGAATCGCCGGTTCCCGTTCTTCACCCAGGGGGGAGATCGGCTGCTCTTTGACCCAACTGAACCTCATCCGCCTTGAATCGTTAAAGCTCTAAGGGTTTTCCATGACCTCGGCGATGATCTCGCGGTCGCTGAGCTTGGTCATGTGCTTGAGAAAAAGAAGCCCCAGAACAAGCTGGACGTCCTTGGCCGGCCGCCCGATGGCCGAGAAGAACTTTTGATACTCGTACTCGAGCTCTTGCCAGGGGATGAGCTCCCCGATGCGAAGCCAGCGGTTGCGCTCGTCAAGTGTGCCGCCGAAGGGAAAGAGTTCGGGAAAAAGGACCTGGGTCTTATGGTCTTTGGGCCTGTACATGCCGCGGATCTCCCTCGGAAAGTGCACGGTTTTCGAAGGGGTGTTTGCGAAAAGCGTGCATTTCGGGCATTGGATCGATCCGCAATATACCATTTAACTATAATAATGTCAATTGCTTACGGAAAGTAATGGGCTTTTTCAGCAGACCCTAAATAATGAAATTAATTGACGTTAGTTTGACAGCCGTTCAGTGTCCATAGTACTCTCATTCCGATAATTTCAGCGTCGTTCAGGGGGGGCCATGAATATTCATCGTCGTGTCGAATTCTCGAGGAAAACCCTGGCTTTTCTCGTCCTCGTTTTATGCCTCGCGAATTTTTCTTTGTCTTCTCTGAACAAGAGCGGCGCAAAACAGTCCGTCGATATGAATGCCCCGATGAGCTGGATCCAGGGCTATACCCTGATCCTGCTCAAAGAAAGCGATATCCGTTCTGTGAATGAGGCCAAGGATTTCATCGTCAACGAAGGCGGATCGATCGCCGTCATTTCGGACTGCCATGCCATGCTCGGCTGGATCCCGCCCGCGGCGGTGGACCGGATTGTCGGAAGGCACGGAATCGAATCCGTTCATTACGAGCCGGTAGATATGGAAACGCTGAAATATGGGGACGAAATCACGCGGACCTTCGTCGGGTTCTTCAACTCCGCTTCGTCAGGAGAGATCGAGCGGCAATACCGGTCTCCGCGGAAAGCGGGAGACCCGTTGATCAAAGACGCATTAGAGCACCCGTTCGCCGATCCTCGAGACGTCTTGGCGAATCTGGCGGACAAGCACGTCGACTGGGACGCGGAATTGGCCAGGACCGCGGATAACGGTGGCATCTTCCCGGGTTACAGTGATTTCCTGACCGGGACGATCGCCTACACGCTTTTTTTCGTTGAGAGTAACGGTTCCAGGGATGCCGATATGTATTCGTGGACGAACGCGGCAGTGGACCAAGTTAAAAGCCAATGCTTGCTCGGCGCTACGTGGTGGTCCGACAAAGCCAGGTATTACAACAAGACGGCGACCTTCTATTTGTATTATTACAATCCGGATAGGTCGGAAATGCGGCAGGGATACGAACCCATCCTCCATCCCTCGACAGATGACTATTTATGGATCAATGCGATCATGGCCAATTTGGGATATTCTTCTGGAAACAACATTGCTCGGGTGACCGCTTTCAACGCTTATCTTAAGAGCTACGCGAATACTCAGTGGGCTTATTCCTGTTTCATCGCCTACAATCCTTCCCCTGCTTCGAATACTTTTACGAACGGCTATTTTTCCTATGCCTACCTGGGCGGCCCGTACGTTCACATGCTCTACAGGAACGATGGCTGGTCGCTGACCGATATCGGGAGAATCTTCTCTCACGAGACTGGGCATATCTTCTGGGCCTGCGACGAATATTACCAGCCGGGATACGGCGGGTGCACGAGTTGCGCTGCCTGCAGCAGCTACCGGCCCGTCATAAATGGAAATTGCGAACATCCGAGCTGCAATCCCAATGGCTTGGTTCCCTGCATCATGAAGAATAACAGCGATGCGATCTGCTCCTACACCGTCCAGCAGGTCGGCTGGCAGGTGCCGTTGCAGACATTGACCATCCAAACGAGCGCGGGGGGGACGACGAGCCCGAGCCCCGGCGCCTACACCTATGAAAAGGGCACGAGCGTCAACGTCCGGGCCATCGCCGATGCCCGCTACCGGCTTAAAAACTGGTCCGGCGACGCCTCGGGAGACGCCAACCCCTTGATCATTACGCTGGATCGCGATATGACGGTCAAGGCCAATTTCCAAAGGATTATCTATCCGCCGATGAATGCCGTCGCCCAAAAGATCTTGAACCGGACGCTTTCCCAGGCCGAGTATATCAACGTCATCACCTGGGAGGCCAACTCCAATAACAGCGATTTGAACATCATGAATTATAAGATCTATCAAATCGATGGAAGTGCAAGGACGGTGATCGGCACGGTGGCGGCGACGGCGGAATTGAAATTCATGCATCGCAAGGTGGGTAAAGACACGCAATACACGTATGAAATCGTCGCCGTGAACAATGAGCCTCGAGAAGGCGATCCAGCCTCGGTGATCGTCCAATGATCGGGGATAAAGGGGATGGAATCATGAAAAGAATGCTTTTAAGGGGGCTTATTCTTTTCCTGGCCACGGGGGCGGCGTTCGGCTCGATCATGTTCAAGGTGACCAGTTTCTCCCCGGCGGACGCCGACTTCAAAAGCATCTACGGCGGCGGAATAACGTATGGCGGAGAGCTGTCGTTTGCGTTTGCCAAAGGCTTTGAGTTCTGGATCGGCGCGAGCACCTTTGCCAAAAAAGGGAAAACGACCTACACGCAGGAGGAGACGAGCTTGTCGCTCATCCCCATCAGCGGGGGATTGAAATGGCAGATCATGCCGGGCAAGATCGTTTCCCCTTACATCGCCCTCGGGGCGGAATATGTCCTGTACAAGGAATCCAACGTGATCGGCGATGTGAGTTCGGGAGGCGTCGGGTTTATCGGGAAAGGCGGCCTGCTTTTCCAAGTGGCCAACTTTTTCGGAATCGACGCCCACGTCGCCTATTCTTCCTGCTCGATGAAGCCGGCGGACTTCACGTTCAATGTCGGGGGACTTGAACTCGGGGCCGGGATCGTTTTCATATTCTAACGGCTTCCGGCCGGATGGCCGCGCCAGCGGGCTCCGGGCCATCGCGGCGACTGCACTTTTTTTGCTGGGAGTCGGGATTCTCATGGTTTTTAACCAATATGCCTTCCGGTCCCTTCCGGAAGAAAACCCCCGTTCGAAACGTCTAAAGAAAAAGGAGATTTCATGACCAAAAACAGAAACATCGTTCTCGCCTTGCTCTTGGGCCTCGGCCTCATCAGCTTCGGTCTGGCCGCCCCTCAGACGGGCGGCTATCACCTTCTGAAGAAGATGGTGATCGGGGGCGAAGGCGGCTGGGACTATCTGGCCCTCGAAGCCGGCTCGCGGCTGCTCTACGTGTCGCACGGCAGCGCGTTCGAAGTCGTCAACGTAGACACCGGCGCCAAACTCGATCCCATCCCCAACCTGAAAGGCGTCCACGGCGTGGCCTTTGCCCCGGACCGCGGCCGCGGCTACATCTCGAACGGCCGGGGCAACAGCGTCACGGTGTTCGACCTCAAGACCCGGGCGGTGATCGAGGAAGTTTCGGTCACACCCGGCCAGAACCCCGACGCGATCATGTACGATGCCGTCTCCGGCCGCGTCTTCACCTTTAACGGCCGGACGGCCAACGCCACGGCCATCGACGCGGCCACGGACAAGGTCGTCGGGACCGTCGATATCGGCGGCAAGCCCGAATTCGCGGTCACGGACGGCAAAGGCCTCATCTTCGTCAACAACGAGGACAAGAGCGAGATCGTGTCCTTCGACGCCAAGACGCTCGATGTCAAGAAACGCTGGTCCATCGCCCCGGGCGAAGGCCCGAGCGGGCTGGCCATCGATCTCAAGAACAAGCGGCTCTTCAGTGTCTGCGACAAGGTCATGGTCGTCTCGGACTTCGAGAACGGCAAGGTCGTGGCCACGGTCGAGATCGGCCCCGGCCCCGACGCGGTCCGCTACGACCCCGGCACGGGCCTGGTGTTCGCGTCCTGCGGCGGAAACGGCACGCTGGCCGTGATCCGCCAGGAATCGGCCGACAAGTACAGCCTCCTCGAGACCGTGCCGACGGCCCGCGGCGGCCGGACGATGGAGATCGATCCCAAGACCCACAACGTGTTCGTCGTCGTCGCCGAATACGGCCCCGCTCCGGCCCCGACGAAGGAACAGCCGAAACCGCGGCCAAGCGTGGTTCCCAATTCCTTCCAGGTGCTCGTCCTCGGCAAGTAAGGAACTCTCAGAAGTCGGAGAGACGGAGAGGTCCGTCCTCCGGCTTCTTTTCATTTAGGGTTTCGGTTTCTCGTCAGGATTTCGCCGCGCCGGTTGCCGGATGCTCGAATTCCAGGAGAAGATCGCGGACCTTACCGACGGGGAAGCCTACGACGTTATCGTAATCCCCTTCGAGTTTCTCGACGAGGGCGTCGCCCGATTCCTGGATGACATAGGCGCCCGCCTTGTCGAGATAGTTGGCCGTATCCAGATAGCGTTCGATGGCGTCGGGCTCGAGCGTCTTGAACGTGACCCAGCTCGTTTCGTGGCCGTGGAGGAGCCGGTCCGCGCTTTTCCGGTAGATCGCGATACCCGTGACGACGCGGTGGCGCCTGCCCGAGAGCTTCGTTAGCATGTCCCGAGCCTCATTCCTGTCCGTGGGCTTGCCGAAGATCTCGTTCTCGAGGCAGACCAGCGTGTCGGCGGCGATGATCAGGGCGTGCGGATATGCGCCGCCGACGGTTTCCGCTTTCGCGATCGCGGCCCGGACCGCATAGCCGACTGGGTTTCGCTCTCGAAGGGGCTCCTCGTCGATCCCGCTCGGGACGATGCGAAAGTCGTCCACGATTCGTTTGAGCAGCTCGCCCCGGCGGGGCGAGGCCGAAGCGAGGATGATGCCGGGTGCGGCTTCCGGCCGATCGGTCCCCTCGTTCGCGACCGCGGCCGCTCCAACGACAGTGGAATGCGCGGTAGCCCCGTAATGCTCGGCCATGACGCCTTGCCAGTCCGTTTCGCTCTTGATGCCGACGAACGCCATCCGGACCTTGGCCGGATGGGGATGGATGCGGGCGTAGTGGATGCCGAAATTGCGCATGATCTTGACCGCCCGCCGCAATCCATAGATCTCCCGGGCCAATTCGAAATGCCGGAGGATGAGCTCGCGCTGGTCTTCGAGCGACGGCTGGAAAGGTGAGCGGCCGGCGGCTAAATCGCGCGCCTGGCGGAAGATCCAGGGATTGCCGATCGCGCCGCGCGCCGCGAGTGCGCCGTCGACGCCCGTTTCGCGGATCATGCGCAGGGCGTCGGCCGCGGTCAGGACGTCGCCGGACCCGAGGATGGTCCGGTCGGGGAACGCGGCCTTCACGCGCGCCAGAAAATCCCAGTCCGCCCGGCCCCGGTATTTCTGGTCGACGCTCCGGGCGTGGACGGCGACGGCCGCCACCCCCAGGTCGAAGGCCCCGCGGGCGATCTCCCAGAAGGCCGCGTGTTCGGCGTCGGTTTCGAGGAAGGCCCGCCGGAGCTTGAGGGTGACCGGTTTCTCGGGCACGGCCGCCCGGACGAGGCGCACGGTCTCGAGGGCAATGTCCGGCCGGCTCATCAGGAAGCCGCCCCGCTTCTTCGAGAGCACCTTCCGCACCGGGCAGGCGAAATTGAGGTCGATGACGTCGAAGCCCATCTCGGCGAGGACGACGGCGGCCCGGGCCATGACCGTGGGATCGAAGCCCATGATCTGGCCGGCCAGGGGATGGTCGGCGGGGTCGAGCTTGATCAGCTTCCGCCGCAGCTTCCCGTCGAGGAGCATCTGCCGGTCGAGCATGGCCTCGGTCGTGCAGAACGGCGCGGTCGTGGATCGGCAAATCAGGCGATAGCTCAGGTCGCTGAAGCCGGCCAGGGCGGCGAGGACGACCGGAAAATCGATTTCGAGCGGACCGAGGCGGAGGGGCTTCAGGATCGGGGCGGCGCCCTGCGGCGGCTTCGGGGACACTTCGGGCATCGTCGGGGGGCCTTTATCGCGAGGTGATCAGGTTCCTCGCCCGCAGCTCTTCGAGCCCCTTCTTCCAGTCGCCGGCCGCGCCCCAGATGTAATAGGAGAAATAGCGGACGGTCTTTTGGAAGATCGGCACCCACGGCTGGAATTCGGCGTAGTAGTGGTTAGACTCAGCGTTGACCGGGTGGTTCATCCACATGTGGAGAAACTCGGGCTCGCTCACGGGGTAGGCGCCCACGAACGAGACGTCCTCCTTCGTGTCGTAGCCCGCGTTCCAGCCTTCCTTGAGGAAAAGGACCCGGCCATAGTACTCCTCTGGCCGCATCCGGAACTCCTGGACCCCGTCCGTCGTCGGCACGAAGAAGGCATCCTCGGGCCCGTGGACCCGGCCGAGCTCCAGAATGGGCTGGGGTCCGAGCATTTTGAGCTCGGGATTGCGGAAGGCGAGGGCGAACCGGACCTCGAGGAGAGGCGAATTTCCGTAGAGGGTGAAGATCTTCTCGATCGAGTTTCCATAGTAATCAGCCTGCATCCGGACCTGGACATACGGCCCGGCGCGCCGGACGACTTCAGCGTCATAGACTTTGTGCGTTTCGATGCTGGCCTGGCCGAGGAAGTCCTCGAATCCGCCGTAGGGATAGAACCCGCGCTCCCGGAACGGCTTCCGGTCGGTCGACGCCTCCTTCTCCGGCCAGAGCTTGAAGAAGATGTTGTCGTTCCGCTCCTTGACGAAATATTCGATGACCCGGGCGCCGATGGCGAGGAGCGTCACCCGCACCTTGTCGTTTTCCAGGCGGTATTCCATGATGCCGTCCTTGTTCAGGTCGACCTCGGTGAGTGTCGCCTGGCCCGCGGCCGCTTCGACTCCGAGCTGGCTCCAGGTCTCGGCGCCGAGCGCCCGGACCCGGACGCGGTAATGTCCGGCGGACAGAGGCAGCTTGAAGGAAAGGGCCGCGGATTCGGCCGGCGAGATCATGCTGCCCCGGATCTCCTCGTGAATCGGCGGCTCGCTCTCGGCGCCCGACCGAAACACCGCGATCTCCATCGGGACCTTGGGGGCTTCCGAATAATTGTAGATCGAGACCGGATAGACGACTTCGGGCGCCTGGCCGTAAAGGAGCGTGTGGACGGAGATCGTCCTTGGCAGGTCGGCGACGGCCAGAGTCCGCTTGGTCCCGCCCTTCCATTCGAACCGGACCTGGATGGGATTGACCAGGCCGGCGGCCGCCGGCTTCGTCTTGATCTTCAGCGACTTGAACAGCGGCGCTCCGGGATCCAGCGTGATTTTCGTTGTTGCTTCGCCTTCGAGGGCGAGCTCGGGCCCGGTCTGGAGGACGAGCGTCCCCGGAAGCGGAGCGGCGCCCAGGTTTGCGATTCGGATATCGAGCCGGTTGCGGGAGGCGAATTCGGCCGAGAGCTGGACCTGGTCGCCGAAGCGGCGTTCGAGATAGATCCGGTCGAGGAGCAGTATCTGGAGGGCGTTTCGAAACGGGGCCGGACCGAGCATCTTTCCCTGAGGCAGCACCCCCACGGCGCGGCGGGCGAGGATCGCCCGGTACATCGCCTCGCGGCCGAACGGCGTCCCCTTGTCGGCGAACAGAACCATGCACGGGGGCGCGTCCTCGCGGACCATGCCGGTCGGCAGGATGAAGGGCGCCTTCTCGTTGTCGATCTGCTTCTTGTTGCCTTCGACCGCAATGACCCCGTCGTACTTGAAGGGATCGCATTCGGGTGCGAAGACCGGCCGGAAGATGAAGCCGCCCCGGTCCTTGGCGTATTTGATCCAGTCTCTTTCGAGCGGGGTGTCCTGGATCTTGAATCCGTCCCAGTTCGAAAGACCGAAGCCGAGCGTCCCGAAGCTGCGGGACGACTTGCCGGAGCCCACATCGGCCACGATGCCGAGCCCGGCCTTCGCCAACCACTCGGGAAGCTGTTTCTGAAGCAGGTAGTCCATATAGCCGTTGAAGGTGAACCAATCGTTGCCCTGGGCCAATCCCTTGGCGATGACCTCTAGCGGATGCCCGGGGAAGCAGGTCACGCTGTGGAGGAGCGTGCCCGTGGCGAACCAGCCGCGGTGGAAGTCGTATTGCTCGACCGTTCGTTCGACACCCTTGATCAGGTCCTTGAGCCGGACGAAATTCGCGGGATCGTCCGAAAGAACGGCGAAGAGGCGGCGCCCGCCGTTTTCCAGCATAAACGCGTAGACGGGCCGGAACCCGGCCGCGTTGAATTGATGGCTCTTCAGGGCGGAGAGGCCGGGGAACCCCAGGCCCAGGGCCGCGGCGAGGCGGTTTCCTGTTTCGTCAGAGAAACCGGCGTAAACCAGGATGTTTTTGTTTGTCGCGGCGAGCTTTCGGGCGAGGGCGCCGAGGGCCGGGGCGTTCGCGTCCTCGCGGGGTGCGGCGAGGAGTCCGTCGATGAACCCTTCCTCCATCCACAGGCCCGGGACCCCCAATTCCTCGGCGATGTCGACCTTGCTTTGAAGGATCGTGGCGTTGACGTCGGGTAGGCTCATCTGGAACAGGTTGCCGTATTGGAAGCCATTCCAGAAGATGCTGTGCCAATAATTGGTGTAGCCGTGGAACTGGCCCGGGCTCAGGATCGGAGGCGGGTTGATTCCGGGCGCGGGCGCGAATTTGAAATCCTCGAGCTTGGCTGGAGCGGACTGGGCGAGGAGCATGAGCGGCCCCGCGGCCAGGGCGACGGCCAAGCCGAGGCCAAGACTCCGCATGATCTTGGTTTTCCGCATGGGCGCCCTCCTCACTTCGCTTTCGCCAACATCTCGTCGAGGAAGGCCACGGCCCGGCGCAGGTGGGGGATGACGATCGATCCCCCGACGATGAGCGAAACCGAGCACGTTTCGTAGATCTCGGCCTTCGTCGCGCCCCGCTCGAGCGCCCGGACGATGTGGTAGGAAATGCAGTCGTCGCAACGCAGGACCAGGGAGGCGGCGAGGCCCATCAATTCCTTGGTCTTGGCGTCGAGGGCGCCGGCCTGGTAGGTCCGCTCATCGAGGGCGAAAAAGCGCTTGATCTCGATCGGCCCTTCCGCGAGGATCTTGGCGTTCATGTCCTGCCTGAACTTGGTGAATTCTTCGTATCTTCCCATATCGCGACTCCTTCCATGCCCCATTGTAGCGGGGTCCCGGGAAGAAGACAAATCGGTCCGGATTTCGGCCTCGGTTCGGGCTCGGCTTGACAGGGGCGCCGACTCCATGTAATTTTGAGTATTTCATACCGGAATACGGGAAAGAAATAATATGGATGATTTCCTCTTCAAACCGTTCGACGAAATGACGCCCGCCGACTACGCTCGCGTCGGGTTCAAGTCCGGCCTCGAGATCCACCAGCAGCTCTACACCGCGAAGAAGCTCTTTTGCCGCTGCCCGGCCGGCCATTACAGTCCCAAGTACGACGCCGAAATCCTCCGCCACATGCGCCCCACGCTCTCCGAACTCGGGGAATACGACGGCACGGCGCTCATGGAATTCAAGACCAAGAAAGAGATCATCTACCGGATCAACCGGGAGACGGTCTGCACCTACGAAATGGACGATACGCCCCCGTTCATGATCAACGAAGATGCGCTCGACATCGCCCTCGGCATCGGGCTGCTCTACGACTGCATCATGGTCGACGAGCTCCACATCGCCCGGAAGCAGTACTTGGACGGCAGCATTCCGACCGGCTTCCAGAGGACGACGATCGTCGGCGTGGACGGCAAGATCCCCTACAAGGACCGGTCCATCCGCATCGTCCAGCTCGGCCTGGAAGAGGATGCCTGCCGGGAGGTAAGCGACGTCGGCCACCGCCGGATCTACCGCACCGACAGGCTGGGCATGCCCCTCATCGAGACCGTCACCGCCCCCGATATGAAGACGCCCCACGAAGCGGCCGAGGTCGCCCAGGTGCTCCGCCGCATCGTCCGAAGCACGGGCCGGGTGCGGACCGGGCTCGGCGCCGCCCGCGAGGACGTGAACGTCAGCGTTACGGGCGGGACGCGGGTCGAGATCAAGGGCGTACCGCGCATTCCCCGCATCCCACTTCTGACCTATAACGAGGCCCTGCGCCAGTGGAACCTCCTTCGCCTCCGCGACGAGCTCGCCCGCCGGAGCGTCGTGACCGCGACCTTCTCCTCCAGTTCCGAGGAGGTTACGAAGCACCTGAAAAAAACGCACTATCTGCCCCTCGAGACCGCCCTGGCCAACGGCATGTCGGTTTACGGCGTCCGCCTGAATGGCTTCCGGGACCTCCTCCGCTGGCAGACCCAGACGGACACGTTCTTCAACCAGGAGATTTCCGACCGCGTCCGGGTCATCGCCTGTCTTACGACCCTCCCGAACATCATCCACTCCGACAGCCCCGGCGAGTCTTTGACGAGCGCCGAATGGGGCATGATCAAGAAGGCCCTCTGCGCCCGGGACGGGGACACCGTGGTCATCGTCTGGGGGCCGGAAGCCGACGCCCGGCTCGGCGCGCAGGAGATCAGCATCCGGGCCAAGGAGGCGACGATCGGCATTCCGTCCGAGACGCGCCAGGCGCTGAAGGACGGGACGAACGGCTTCGAGCGCATCCTGCCCGGTCCGGACCGGATGTATCCCGACACCGACCTTCCCCCGAAGCGCATCACGGCCGAGCGCCTGGAGGCCATCCGGGCGACGCTCCCGCCGCGCATCGTCACGCGCGAGCGATGGTACGAGGAGATCGGCGTTCCCCGCGACCTTGTTCCGGTCCTCTCCCTTTCGAAGTTCGCGGATCTGTTCGAGACCGCGGTCAAGGACGGGGGCCTGTCCCCGAAGCTCGCGGCGCTCGTCCTGGCCCAATATCCAAAGAGGTTGAAAAGGAAGGGGCTCCCCTGGCGGGACCTCGACGAGGCATCGCTCTCCGCCGCACTCGAAGCTGTGCGGAGCGGCCGCCTGCGCAAGGAGGGGATCCTGCCGCTCCTCGAGCGCGTCCTGACGGAACGCAGGACCGTGGCCGAAATCCTCTCCGCCGGTGCCCCCGAAGGCGACGTGGTGCGGGAGATCGACGAGATCGCCGCGGGCCTGGCCAGCCGCACGTTCTCGACACCTGCCGGAGCGGGCCGCAGGGCCATGGGCCTGATCATGGCTAAGTGGCGCGGATTCATCGACGCCGCCGAGGCCGCCCGGCGCCTGGACGCCCGACTCGCGCAGGGGGGGAGGTGAGGCCATGACCGACGCCAATCCGTACAAAGGCTACAAGGGACGGGCCCTCGAGGTCCTCCAGCACTTCCAGGCGCCGGTCTGGAGCGACCTTAAAATCACGACGACCAAGGGCGAGTACACGGGCATCATCCTGCCCCGCGCGGAGACGGCCGACCCGCTCCACATCGTCCTCAAGCTGCGCTCGGGCTACAACATCGGCATCCTGGCCGAGGCCGTGACGGCCGTCGAGATCCTGGGCCGCAAGGAAGCCCATTACAAGATCCCCGAAAAGGCATTCCCCTACGATCCGAAGAAGCCGAACGTCAAACTCCTCGGCACGGGCGGCACGATCGCCAGCCGCCTCGATTACCGCACGGGGGCGGTCATCCCGGCCTTCTCGCCCGGCGAGCTGTACGGCTCGGTGCCGGAATTGGCCGACATCTGCAACCTCGAGACAGAGAAACTCTTCGGCGTGTTCAGCGAGAACATGGGGCCCGCGGAGTACATCGGCACCGCCCAGGCCATCGGCCGCGAGATCGCCAAGGGGGTGCATGGGATCGTCATCGGCCACGGCACGGACACGATGCACCACACGTCCGCGATCCTGTCGTTCATGATCCAGGACTCGCCGGTTCCGATCGTCATGGTCGGCTCCCAGCGGTCGAGCGACCGGCCCTCGTCCGACGCGGCGCTCAACCTCATGCACAGCGTCAAGACGGCGGCCGAGAGCGACATCGCCGAGGTCATGGTCTGCATGTTCGGCCCGACGTCGGACCTCTACGGCCTCCTCCACCGCGGGACGCGCGTCCGGAAGATGCACTCGAGCTACCGGTCCACCTTCCGGACGATCGGCGACATCCCGATCGCCATGGTCAGCCGGGAGAAGATCACGCCCCTCCGGCAGGACTACAAGCGGCGCCGGGCCGACCGGAACTTCGTCATCAACACGGCCTTCGAGGAGAAAGTCAGCATCGTCTATTACTACCCCAATATGAAGCCGGACATCATCGATTCGCTGATCGACAACGGCTATCGGGGCATCGTCATCGCCGGAACCGGGCTCGGCCACGTCAACAAGCCGCTCTATCCCGCGCTCAAGCGGGCCCAGGACAAGAAGATCGCGGTCTACATGACCGTCCAGACGCTCTGGGGCTACGTCCAGATGTACGTCTACGATACGGGCCGGGACATGATGGAGCTGGGGGTCATCCCCGCGGCGAACATGCTGCCCGAAGTGGCCTATGTGAAACTCGCCTGGGCGCTCGGCCAGACGTCCGACCTCGAGGACGTCAAGCGGATCATGCTGACGCCCATCGCCGGCGAGATCACCGAGCGCGAGCCGTCGAACGGCTACCTCATCTTCCAGGGCGGGATCCCGGAAGTCGAGGAGTTCATCTCCAAGTACCGGAAATAGGCCTCGTTTTCACCGATGCCGCAGTTTGGCCCGGCGGAGACGCGTACGCTGCCTCCGGGCCGGCGCCAAGAGCGAAGGCGCCGTGGTTCTCCCGGAAGAAATTCCATTGATCTTTCCCCGATTTCCATCTACAATTTTTCCATCGCGTCGAACGCGCCCGATCCGGAAAGGGAGGTCCTCATGAGAACGAAGCTCCGCGAGGGGGAACGGCTGATTTTCCAGACGCGGGCCCATTGGATCACGGTCGTCAAGCCGGCGATCGTCTTCCTCCTGACCCTGGCCCTGTTCGTGCTCTCGTTCGTACTGGTCAAGCCGGAGGCGGAGATCGCCAAGATCGCCCATTGGGCCTGCGGCATTCTCCTGATCGCTGCCGCGGGATACTTCGGCTATTATGAATGGTTCCGGCGGTGCGACATCTGGGCCGTGACCAACCTCCGGGTCGTCGACGAAATGGGGATCTTCAAGCGCTACTCCAAGGAAAGCCCGCTCGACAAGATCAACAACCTGTCCTACGACCAGTCCCTTCTCGGGCGGATGATGGGCTACGGGGATGTCGAGATCCAGACGGCGGCCGAGGACGGGGCGACGATTTATAGGAAAGTCGCGAAGCCCAAGCAGCTCAAAGAGTCCATCGCCCATTACCGCGACGAATATCCGAAGGAGCTGCAGATCCTCCATGCCGAGCCGGCCGCTCCCGTCGAACCGACCCGCGTTTGCCCGTACTGCGCCGAGACGATCAAGGCCCAAGCCAAGGTCTGCCGCTACCGCGGTCGGGACCTGCCGCCGCTCTGAGCCGGCGGATGCCTATGAAAAAATTCCTGATCGGTTTGGGGATTCTCGCCGTTCTTCTGGGCGGGGCGGCCCTGCAGGCCGGATTGAGCCGCCAGGTCGTGAGCTACGACTTCCACGCCCGCCTGCGGCCGGATGCCAAAACGGTCGAAGGCCGGGAAACCCTGACCTGGCTCAACGATTCCTCCTCTCCGGCGGCCGAACTTTGGTTCCATCTCTATCTCAACGCCTTCAAGAACAACCGGTCGACGTTCATGAGAGCGCGCGGCGACTCTGCCGCGGTTCGGCCGGCGGAAGACTGGGGCCAAATCGTGATCAAGAGCCTCAGGACCGCCGATGGGACCGATCTCCTTCCGGCCCTCGAATATGTCCGGCCCGACGACGGGAATCCCGACGACCAGACCGTGGCGCGGGTCCCGCTGCCAGCGCCCGTCCCTCCCGGCGGCCGGATCGGGCTTGAAATCGAATTCGTCTCCAAGCTGCCCCGGGTCATCGCCCGGTCGGGGTTCGTCGGCGACTTCTTCCTGGTCGGCCAGTGGTTTCCCAAGCTCGGCGTCTTCCAGAACGGTGCCTGGAATTGCCATCAATACCACGCCCATTCCGAATTCTTCGCCGATTTCGGCGTTTTCAAGGCGGAGCTCACCGTCCCCGAGATTTTCGTGGTCGGGGCGACGGGAGAGCGCACCGGGACGCGAACGAACTCCGACGGGACGAAAACCTATACTTATTACCAGGAGGACGTCCACGATTTCGCCTGGACCGCCTGCCCCGCATTCCGGGAGTTCCGGGAAAAATTCGTCCTCGATTCCCCCAAGGTCGAAACCGAAATGATTCTCCTCGTCCATCAGGCCCATCTCGGCCAGAAGGACCGGTATGCTCGGGCTCTGCGCCAGGGGCTCGAATTCTACAGTCGGAGCTACGGCCCTTATCCCTACAAAATGATCACCCTGGTGGATCCGGCGCCGGGGGCCTCGGCCGCCGGCGGGATGGAATATCCCACGTTCTTCACATCCCTCACGACGAGCTACATGCCCCGCGGCATCCGGATGCCCGAGATGGTCACGATCCACGAATTCGGGCACAACTACTGGTACGGGATGGTCGGTTCGAACGAATTCGAGGAAGCCTGGCTTGACGAAGGGATCAATACGTATTCCGAGATCAAGGCCATGGACCACTACTACGGCGCGGATCGCTCGATGATTGATTTTGCAGGTCTTCGAATCGGCGAAGTGCCCTACCAGCGGCTGGCCGTGATCGGCTCCGGCCGGTTCGATCCGATCGTCAAGAATGCCTGGGACTATATCGGCGGGTCGAGCTATTCCCTGAACGTTTACGCCAAGGCCGGGCTAATGCTCCTGACGCTGGAGAAATGGCTGGGCGAGGACGTCATGGACAAGGTCATGCGCACCTATTTCGAGACCTGGAAGTTCCGCCATCCCACGACCCGCGACTTCGTCCGCGTCGCGGAGGACGTGAGCGGCCGGGACCTCGGCTGGTTCTTCGACCAGGTCCTTGCCAGCCCCGACAAGCTGGACTATGCAGTGATCGATCTCCAGGCGAAGGAAGTCGCTCCGTTCGGCGGGATCTCCGATGAGGTCCAAGGGCCGGACGCCAAGGCCGCGCTGCCGGCTGACGGCCGGAAAACATCCGCCGCTCCGAAGACCTACAAGAGCGAAGTCGTCGTCGCCCGCCTGGGAGAATGGATTTTCCCCCAGGAAGTCCTGGTCACGTTCGAGAACGAGAACAACGTCCGCGAGTATTGGGACGGACGGGACCGATGGAAGAGGTTCGTCTATTATAAAAACGTCAAGGTCAGGTCGGCGGAGGTGGACCCCGGCCGGACGATGGTCCTGGACGTCAACTATTTGAACAATTCCCGCGTCCTCGAGCCCCGCAAGCCCGTCGTGGCGAAATTCGCCGCGGGACTGATGAAATGGTTCCAGGGACTTCTGTCGGTCATCGCGATCTGAGGGAGACCGGATTATGAACATCGTCGCCTGCGGCCTCAAGGGACTCAAGGAAGCCACCGCTCAGCCGAAAACGATCTTCGTCCTGTGGCTGGCCAATCTCCTCGCAGCCTTCCCCCTCTATCTCGTTGTTTCGGGCGCGTTCGGAAGGGCCTTGGGAGCAAGCGGGCTCGCCGGGAGCCTGGCTTCGAAGGCCGACATGAACGCGATCTTCGAAGTCCTGACGAGCGCGTCCGCCTCGCTCCGGGATGTGATGATTGCCGCCCTAGGTCTGATCGTCCTTTATGAATTTGCGGCGATTTTCCTGGCCGGGGGAATTCTGCATACGCTTCTCCGGAAGCCCGAAAGGCGGGCTTTCGCCTCCTCATTCTTCAGCGGCGGCGGACGGTTCTACGGCCGATTCTTCCGCCTCTCCGCATCTTCGCTCCTGCTGTGGCTGCCGGCCGCGGCGGTCTATCTTGTGTTCGATATGGCGCTGTCGGCGGTGTTCCATGATCCCAACCGGGAGCTCCTGGGGTTCTATCTCGGCCTGCTCCGGGCGGCCTGCGCCCTGGCCCTATTCTTCCTGGTCAAGATGATTCTGGATTATGCCCGCATCCGAATCGCGGTCCGGGATTCCCGCGGAGTCCTGGCCGAGCTTCTGTTTGCCGTCCGGTTCGTCGGTCGAAGGCTGGGACGGACTCTGGCCCTCTATTACGTTCTGGGGCTCGTGGGACTCGCGGCTCTCGCGATCTACGGTCTCGCGGATTCTTCGTTCGCTAAGACCACGCCCGGGGCCATCGCGGCCGGATTGGCCCTGACGCAGATCTTCATCCTCAGCCGGGGCTGGCTCAAGATTGCGTTCCAGGCGGGGCAGATGGAGTTCTATGTCGGGGAAATAAATCCTTCAGCGGCCTCTTAAAGGAATCCGCATGCCCGAACCCCGCGAACAGGCCGTCTATGAAGCCCTGGCCTCGCTGGGGATTCCCTACGTCCGCCACGAACACCCGCCCGTCTTCACCGTCGAGGAGGCCAAGATCCACTGGAAGGGGATCGAGGGGGCGCATTGCAAGAACCTGTTCCTGCGGAACAAGAAAGGCAACCATCACTACCTTCTGATCGCCGAGTTCCTCAAGCCGGTCGACCTCCGGGCTGTGGCCAAAGCGCTCCGGGACGATCGCCTGAGCTTCGGCTCGGACGAACGGCTGGCGCGCTGCCTGGGGCTCCGCCCCGGCGAGGTTTCGCCTTTCGGCCTCCTCCAGGACGCGGACAGGCAGGTCACGGTCATCCTCGACGCGGGCCTGGCGTCTTCGCCGCTCGTCAATTTCCATCCGAACGTCAACACCGCGACCCTGACCATCGCCTATGCCGATCTGGAGAAGTTTCTGGCATCGCGCGGCAACCGGGTCATTCGGCTTCCCTTGTGAGAGGGTGGCCATGGCCCGAAATTCTCTCTGGCAAATTTCCCCCCGAATCTCTATGATGGGCCAGGCGCGGCCAGCCTAAGGCGTGCCGCCCTTGGAGAAGAAATAAATCCGCGGGAGGTTCCGATGACCCTGAGACAAGTGTTGGGTGAAGTCCGCGTCGTCGCGCTGGGGCCGAAACCGCTTCCGGTCGAGGAGACCGTGGCCCGGGAGGCGCTGCCCTTCCTTGGGAGGTCGGCCCGCGTCCGAAAAATTCCCGCCGGCCCGTTCAAGCCGGCGGGCGCGACGTTTTATGTCGCCGTCGCCGATCGGGTCTGGCGCAAGCGTCTGGCCGCGATGCGCGTCCGCCTGCCGCGCGAGGGCGAGTGGGTCGGTTTCCATATCGATAAAAATGGGGACGGTTCCATTTTTCTCATCGCGTCTCGGCCGTGCTTTCTCTACGCCGGCTGGTCGTATCTCGTCGACCATCTCCTCGAGGCGGATGCGGTCCGGCTCCGGACCTGGGTCCGGCGGATGAGCTTCGCGGTCGAGAAATCGACCTTCGACCTCCTCCTGACCCAGTACGGCCGGATCGCCCGGGGCTTCGACCGGGAGCGCTACATCCGCGAATACGCCCGCTTGGGATTCAGCCACATCGAAGTCAACGCCCTGGCGACGCCTTTTCCCTATGAGCAGGGCGTGCCCCTCGAATTCTATTCGGATTTCTACACCTATTGCCCCGCGCTCGACCAGTTCGTCGAGAGCCGATTGAACCGAGGGACCTATCCCCGGGAGTACCTGCGGGCGAATCTCGACCGGCTGAAGGAAAACGCTAAGCTGGCCCTCAAGTACGGGCTCACCCCGGGCCTGCTCTGCTTCGAGCCGCGGACGGTCCCCGAGACGCTCTTCCAGAAATACCCGACGCTCCGGGGCGCGCGCGTCGACCATCCCTTCCGGAGCTTCAAGCCCCGCTACACTCTGTCTCTCGTCCATCCGACCGCCCAGGCGCATTACGCCGAGCTGATGACGAACATGATGCGCGAGGTCCCGGCACTCGAATTCATGAGCATCTGGTCGAACGACAGCGGTTCGGGCTTCGAGCACACGAAGTCGCTCTATGTGGGGCGGAACGGCGGGGCCTACATGATCCGGGAATGGAAGAACGACGAGGAGATCGCCCGGGCGGCGGCGGCCAACATCGCCAATTTTTATCGGCTCCTCAAGGACGCCGCGGCGCGGATCAACCCCGCCTTCCGGGTCGTCACCCGGCTCGAATCGTTCTACGGCGAGAGGCGCCAGCTCTGGCCCCTGCTCGCGGACGGGATCGACGTCGAGATCAACTCCCTCCTCGTCGCGGGCTGGGAGAACAATTACCCCCACCCTACGTATCCCGACGTCCAGGTCCTGGGATCGGGCCTTCACCACGATCTCTGGGACAAAGAAAAAGCCCCGGTCTCCGAGCTCCGGAAGCGGGGCAGCCGCAGCTATTACTACCACTTCCTGAATTCGCACGGGAACCACGAGCCGCTGCTCGGGATCCCGTTTCCCTGGCTCGCCTGCGAGAAATTGCGGGCCTGCGCCCGGTTGGGCATTGATACCCTGGCCCACATGGGCGGGCTCCAGCCTCCCGGCGCGGTCCCGTACGCGGTCAACCAGGACCTCTTCCGGGAATTCCAGTTCGACGCCGGGTTGGACATCGAAGGGACGTTGCTCAAGCTCGCCCAGGGCTACGCGGGGGAGCGCTGGGGAAAGAGCCTGGTCGAGGTCTGGCGCCGGATCGACACCGCGGTCCGCCGGTTCATGCCCATGTCCCTCTACTCGGGATTCGGCTCGGTCTGGAACCGGCTCCTCGTCCGGCCGTTCGTCCCCGACATCGACCGGATCCCGGAGGACGAGCGGGCCTACTACGAAAAAGTCATGGTCAGCCCGGTCCACAATCCCAACAAGGTGGACCTGGGCAAGGACGTCCTCTTCGAGCTCATCGCCAAGGATTACGCCCGCAAGGCCTACACCCGGATCGACGCGAAGGTCTGGGCGCCGCTCCGGGCGGCGATCGATCTCGCCGGCCGAAAAAAAGCCGAGGCCGGCCGGGCGGGCGACGAGAAGGCGTACAAAGCCTTCCGGGATTTTCACCTCCGTGCCCTGGCCCTGCGGTGCCTCTACGAGAGCCAGCGCAACGCGGCGGTCTGGATCTACGCCGTCCACGAATACCAGGACGTGCGCAACCCCTGGACGCGGAAACGCTGCCGGGCCCTGCTCGATGACATGATCGGGCGTGAAATCCGGAACGCGGAAGACATGATCCGGCTGTGGAACGATTCGGGGATCGAGTGGATGTCGGTTTCCGACTTCGGGGAAACGCCCTTCATCCACGGGACGAACTTCCCCGACCTGCTGGAGAAGAAGATCGCCCTGATGAAGCGCCACCGGGGCGACCGGCCGTTCATCGATCCCGGCTATATGTTCCGGGTCGAAAACGATCCGTATCGCTGATCAGGACGTCGTCGATTTCGGGCCGGCCTCACTTCAGGACGATGTCGTCCCGCCAATACCGCAGCTTCCCCCGTTCGGACGAGTCCGGGGTCCCGTCGAACGCGAGCCCCGACTGCCAGGGCTTGGACTCGATAAGCAGGCGGTCCTTGTACAGGGCCTTGGTCAGATTGACGATGGTGTAGGACAGCCGGGTCCCCTCGAGCGAGGCGAACAGGAAATCCCCGTTCGATTCGAAATCGCCGAACCGGATCCGGCCGCTCTCGTATGTGTAGCGCGGCCGCCGGTTGTCCCGGGCCATATCCTGGCGCAGGTCGTTCTTGGCGGCCACGAAATAGGTCCGGCCGACTCGGCCGCCCCGCTCGATGCGGACGCCCTGTCCGGCCCGCGGCGCGTCCGCGGGCAGGAGTTTGATTTCGGCCGCGAGCTGGGCCGGGTCCGCGCCCGCCGCGTGCGGGACGAGCACCGTCACGAAAGCGGCCGTTTCCCGAAGCTCGAAGTGCTGTCCCGTCGTCTGGTGGATGGTCAGCTCGTCCTGGTAATGGCGCTTCTGGGGCTCGACCCCCTCGATCCGGAACGCGGTCGCGGGAAAGACGACGAGGAGGCGCTTGTCCTGGGGAAGGGCGGGACCGGCCGCGCCGCTCGCACCCGCGATCGAGTCATAGACCGTGTCGTACCAGTGCGCGCCCTGGGCGAGGATCTTCCGGGTGTGCCAGAGGTTGGCCAGGGTATAATAATCCTCTTTGAGCGCCTTGAACACGTCGAAGACGACGAACAAATCAGCGCCCTTCACGTAGGCGATGGTCCGGTCCCAGGTATAGCCCCGGTTGTCGTCGATGAGCCGAGTGCGGCTGTAGTCGACGTCGGGCAGGCTCAGGAAATCGATCTTTTGGGTCCGGATGCGGCGATAGGAGCCGGCGTCGCGCAGGAACTCGAGGACGCCCTGGCTTGGGATGGCCCCCCGGACGCTGTAGCGCCATTCGTCGGCCTTCTGGCCCATCCAGATTTTCTCCGGACGGACGCAGAGCCGGTTGTGGAAGTAGTCCTGGCGGTAGCTGCCGAAGGGGCCGCTGGGCATGTAGTCGCGGTAGCCGCCGTCGTGGAGGAGGACCGAGCCGCCCGACATCAGCAGGGCGATGCCGTTTTCGTCGGCGTGGCCGTGGGTCATCTTTTCCTCTTCGACCGGGATCGTGTCGCGGAGATAATCGCGGAAGTTGAGGCCGCCGTCGCCTTCGTCCCTGTAGTTCAGGAGGAGATAGGTGGACGTCGGCGCCCAGCCATCGCGGAAGACGATCTTCTTGCCCTGCACGTCCTCCATGACTTCGCGGGAGCCGGTCTGGGGCATCGCCGGCGCAACCGCATCCGAACCCCAGCGGACGCAGTCGAGCATCATGTAGCCGAGCCCTACGTTCGTGGGCGTCTTGAAGTCGATATATTTGCGGGCGATGGTCGTCGCCGCCCATTTCAGGTTCGGATTATTATAGAAGCGGGCCGCCGCTTCGAAGAAGACCAGGAAGTGGGGCCAGTTGGCCTCCCAATGGGCGTCGCCGAAGTCGGGCACGATGCCGGCCGGACAGACGAGGTTCAGATAGTATTGGGCGTAAGTGAAAACGACCGGCGTCTGGAACAGCTCGTCCATTTTTTGGAGGGCGTCCGCGTAGCCGAGCAGGGAATAAAGCCAGACGCCGTTGTAGATAGTCGCGTCCTCGATCTCCCACCGGCCCCAGTTGTCGTCGCCCAGGGCGCGGCGCTGCATCTCCCAGGCGGTGACGTTCTTGGCCCGGGGCAGGGCGCGCACCGCCCAGGCCAGGTTCTCGGCCCGGAGCAGACCGCGGTTCATCGTCCCCCATTCCTGGGTCCGGAGCATGTACGCGACGCTTTCGGAGATAACCGTCTCGGCGACGGCATTCTCCCGCGGGTCGAGCTGACCGAGGCGGTGGAGCGTTTCATAGGCCCGGACATAGCGCATGACCGTGAAGAAGTCGGGGAGGCCGGGCACGCCGTCCTCGTAGTCGTAGCGCGCTTTGCGGGCGGATTCGGGGAACTGGGAGCGGAAGTCGCCATAGGTCGTGAGCACTTTCTTGGCCCGCCGGGCGTACTCGGGGTTCTTGTCCTTTTCAAAGAAATGGGCGTAGATCGCGGCCATTTCGAGCAGGCCCCCCGGCGCCCGATAGCCGAAGACGTATTTGGGATCGAAGCCCTCCCGCCACTTGGCGACGATTTCGTCGTAGTGCTGCCAGGCCCAGTCCGCCGAAGATTTGGCGTAGGCCAAGTAATCGGCCTGCCGGACGGGTTCGAGGGCCGAGGCGGGCCGGGGCGCGGCGGGCGCGAGGAGGACGGCCGCAAGGAGCACGGCCAGGGCCGGAAAGATCTTTTTAGCCATGGAATATCGCCTCCTGGACATCGAACGGAACTTGAAACATTATTTTATGCGAGGATCGCGGGCCGATGCAACCGCGTTCGGGGAGGGGACCGCTGGGACGCGGCTTTCCGACCCTCTGCGTCGAGCCTGGAAGCGGCCGTCCAAGTCGTGTAAAATAAAGGGGAGGCGAACCGAACATGACTTTACCGGACAAGAAGATCCTGGCCCTGGGAACGCCCCGGAGGGAAAAACCCATGAAGGAGAACATCCTATGGCGAAACGCAAAATCATCGAGATAGACCGAGACCTCTGCGACGGCTGCGGGCTCTGCACGACGGCCTGCATGGAAGGAGCGCTCGAGATCGACGAGGAAAAGAAGGCCGTGCTGGCGAAGGAGATCTTCTGCGACGGCCTCGGCGCCTGCCTCGACGTCTGCCCGACGGGGGCCCTGAAGGTCATCGAGCGCGACGGTGCGGACTACGATCCGAAGGCCACGTTTAAGCACGTATTGAAGACTCGCGGCAAGGATGCGGCCAAGCAGGTCCACGGCGCGGAGCCGGCGGGCCGGAAGCCCGTGCCGCATTTCCAGGGCGGGTGCCCGGGCAGCCAGGCCCGGGAGATCGACCGGTCCGAGAAGGCGGCGCCCGGAAAGACCGTCTCCGGCCGTTCGGAACTCAGCCAGTGGCCGATCCAGCTCCACCTCGTCTCGCCCTACGCCCCGTACTTCAAGAACGCCGACCTGCTCGTGGCGGCGGACTGCACAGCGTTCTCGCTCGGGAGCTTCCACCCCGATCTCTTGAAGGGGAAGAAGCTGGTCATCGCCTGCCCGAAGCTCGATGACCCGTCCGGGTATGTCGAAAAGCTCTCCGAGATCATCAAGCAAAACGACCTTGCGTCGCTCACCGTGGCCATCATGACCGTGCCCTGCTGCTCGGGGCTCACCCAGATGGTGGACGAGGCCGTCGGGGCCTCGGGGGTCGAGATCTTTCCCCGAAAGCTCGTCATCGGGATCGACGGCAAGATCGTCTAATTCAAACCGGCGCTCTCCACGCCGCACCGTACGGGAGACCCGGATGGGGTACGGCGCAAACAAGATTGCGGACTAGTTCAAAGGGGCGGTTTCTGCGCCGCCGATGAAGATCCCGTTGAACAGGAACTTGAACGTTCCGTGGGGCTGGCCCCGGAACGTGATTTCCGGCCCGAAGAGGAAGACCTTTCCCTTGCCCACAGAGGCCGTTACGGCCTGGACGCCCCGCCAGAGGTATTCGTCGCCCCAGACCCAGCCGCTCCGGAGGGGATTCGCGCTTTCGAACCAGGCGGCCGCCTGAGCGCCGCGCAGGCCGGCGTCCGGCAGCATGTCGAAGACCGGGCTGTTGTCGAAGAACACGTCCACGGCGTCGGGCATCCCGTAGGCGATGGGGTTCGTGTTGTCGACCTTGACCTGGAGGATGGACCCCGGCACATAGTACTTCTGGTTGCCGAGCGGGACTTCGCGGCCGTCGGGGGTCTTCTCCACGAGATGGTTCGCGATGGGCAGGCCGAGGTGATAGCCGAGGCTGGTCGCGCCGCCGACCGCCAGCACCGTCCCGCCTTCCTCGATGAATTTTCGGATCTGGGGCAGTGTCTTGTCGACCGACGAGCTCCCGACCATGGACCGGTATTCGGCCGGGATGGTGTCGAGATTGGCCGGACCTCCGCCCCGGCCGCCGCGGCCGCCCGAGCCGAAGGCCGGGATGCCGCCGTTGACAAAGACCAGGACGTCGTATTTCGCGTTGAGGTTTCCGGCGTCGAGGCCGGGCGCATAGACCACCTCGAACGGGAATTCGAATTGGGTGAGGATCCACTGGGTCCAGCCCGAATCCATGGAGCCGCCGTAGCTGTCCCAGACGCCCAGGCGAGGCAGCTTCAGCCGGAAGGCTTCACCCGCGGGCCGGACGTCTACCGCCTCGAAGGAAACGCCGAGGTCCTTGGCCGCCTTGGACAGGATGGGCAGGACCGTGGGCTTGAAGGGAATGAAGATCGTCCCCGCCGGCCAGGGGCTTTTGGCGGTCTGGAAGGGCTTCTTCAGCCAGGTGACCTCTTCCTTGGCTTTGAGCAGCCGGTTGACGACGATGGCCGAATCGTTGATCTGGTGGCTCAGCAGGAAGCCAGCCGTAGACTTGGCGTCCGCCGCGGGCAGCGCGGCGGTGCCGGCCGCGAGCTTGGCGAAGCCCTTGATCTCCTGGAAGGGGCCGTCGAAGGGCTCGAGGATCCGGTCGAACTTGATGCCCATTTGGAAGGCCACGGTCCAGCCGGCGCTGTCGTAGGGAGGCCGCGGAGGGCCGCCGGGATAGGCGAAGTCGTTGGGATGGTCCTGGGGCTCGAACATGCTGATGACGTGGGCCCGGAAGGCCTGGGCGGTCTTGACCACGTAGGAGCCCGCGGAATAGGTCTTGGCGAGGACGGTGAACGGCTTCGTCGCCACGTGGACCGTGACCCCGCTCTTGATGAGGGTGTTGACGAACTTTGTCGCCGTCGGGAAGTCGGCTTGGGCCGAGGAGATGATGAAGCCGCGCGGATCGCGCTTGGAGGGGTCGCGGAGCATGTCGTAATACTTGACCGGCGTGCTCCCGCCCCGCATCCCGCCTCTCGCTCCCGCCGGGCCCTGCGGAACGCCGGCGGCCGGGGCCGCGGCGGCCCGGTCCTTCTCGATCTGGGCCTGGAGGGCGGCGATCTGCTGGGGCTCGAAGGTCCAGGTGTCGGTATTGCCCTTGGCAATGGCGTTCCGGCCCATGACGTAGCGGTTGTAGAGGACCTCCTCCCGCCGCCGGGCGGCGAAATCGAGGATGGCCTTGTCCGCCGTGATCGAGTAGTCGATCGAGGAGCGCATGTGCCACTTCTGGGGCATGATGGGATAAGGATAGTCGCCCTTGGGCAGGACGCGGTCGGGGATGAAGGGGATGTCCATCGGCGTCGGGTTGCCGATCATCTCTGTCAGGATACCGATCACGTTGTGGAAATAGCCCGTGCTCCGCAGGCCGCCGTTCCACCACGTCGAGTAGGAAGCGCCGGAGCGCATGATCGCCCCGGGCTTGCCTTCGGCCGCGAAGCGTTCATGCATCGCCAATCCGAGGAGGTCCGTCCCGACGGGGACCATCGGATCGAAATAATAATAGAACGGGTCCCGGAAAGGCGGGCAGAAGAGGACCGTCCCGGCCGGGCCGGACTGGTGGTGGTTGTAGAGGAACTGGGGATGCCATTCGATGTAGAGCTGGCGGCTCACGGCCTCGGTCTCGGGCTGGGTGACCATGTAGTAATCCCGGTTGTTGTCGTGGCCGACGTATTTCTGGTAAAGCCGCGGCAGGCCGCTCATCGCCCGCTTCAGGGGGTCCTTCTCCCGCATGTACCAGTTCGCGACGAGCTCCTGGCCGTCGGGGTTCACGGGGACGGCGAGCAGAATCACCTCGTCCAGGATGCGGAGCGTCTCGTCGTCCCGGCCGCTGAGCATCTGGTAGACGAGCTCGACGATCTGCTGCGAGCCCACGATCTCGGTTGCATGGAGCCCGCCGTCGATCCAGACGACGGCCTTCCCCTGGAGCGAAAGCTTTTTGGCTTCGGCGTCGGTCAGGCCCTGGGCCAGGGCCAGGCGGCGCGAGATCTGCTTGTACAGCTCGAGTTTGCCGAGGTTCTTGGGCGAGCTGATGATGGCCATGAGCATCGGCCGGCCCTCGGAGCTCTTCCCGATCTCGACGAGCTTCATCCGGTCGGATTCCTTGGCCAGCTTCTTCCAGTAGGCCGAGAGCTGGGTGGAGTTGATGAGCTGGTAATCCTCGCCGACATTGAACCCGAGCTCCTGCTTGGGAGACGTGATCTTGCCTTGGGCCGACGCTAGAGCGGCGACGGCGGCCAGGGCGACCAACAGAACGATCGGGCGCGCGAGTTTTTTCATGGGCTGTTCCTCTCGTTAAAAGACTTTTTTCATGATCTCGACCATGCCCAGGGCGAAGTCCGCTTTGACCAGGGGAACTTTGGTTTTGGCCGCGATCTTGGTGAAACGTCCGTCCTTGTCGCTGTCCTTGGTGACGACCAGGAAATCCGCGAACGGGGCGACGGCGTCGATCATCCGCTCGTTGTCGCTGCCCGCGGGGCCGCGCGCCGCTTCGCCGCCGGCATGGACGCCGATGACGAAGATCTTGGCCTTCTTGCAGTATTCGATCAGCTTCTTGACCCGCGCCTCCTCGGAGTCCGTCGTCAGGCCGGAGGCGCCCATCCCTTTCAGGCTCGCCCCGATGGCGAAGATGACGGTCTTGTAGGGCGTACCCTTGGGGAATTTGGCCAGGTCGGTCGTGATCTCGACGTGGAAACCGGCGGATGAGGCCTTGCCCGCGAGGCCGACCCCCGCGGTGATCATCTCCACCGTGGGGACGTCGCAATAATCGTATTTGATGTCCGCCTCCTCCAGGACGGCGTTCACCGTATTGGCGTCGTTGCTCTGCCCGGCCGATGTCGTCAGCACGGGAAGGCCGGCCTTGGGGATGGTGGTCTGGGCTGCCGGCGACGCCGGCAGGGCGGCGAGACAGGCGATCGCCAGAACGACGAGAAGAGTGTTTCTCATGGGGACGATCCTCCTTTCAAGTCAAGGGGCGGTCAAGGGACGAGCCTTGGGCTCGAAGCCCCTTATTTATCACAAAACCCGGGGGAATCAAAGGTTGGAAGAGGCGTCGGCATCATTCGTAATGGACGCTCTTCGGGTCGGCCTTGGCCGGATCGTGGAAATAGCGGCCGACGCCGTTCTTGACGAGCTCGGCGTAGCGCGGGACCCCACTCATGACGATGGCCTTCTCGGGGTTCTTTTTCGTGAACTGGCGGAGGATTTCGAGGCTGACCGAGCAGTGCTGCCCGACGCGCTTATCCATAGGCCAGCCGCTCTCGTCATAGGGGACGAAGAGCTTTTTCGCCCGGGACAGGCTCAGGAGAAACGGGTCTTTCCCGTCGAGGAGCAGGGTCACGGTCTTGGGGCCGGTCGGCTGATCGAGGAACGGGATCGGCGCCTCGAGGAGGAAGGGGAGGGTGTCCGAGAAGTCGCCGATCTCCCGGTGGGACAGGCCGTGGAAGTTTGCGGGCGACGGTTCGACGTGATTGTCGAAGCCTTCCATGGCCTTGACCGTCATGGAAACCAGCGTCGCGATCTTCGACGATTTGATCGGTGCGACGATGCAGTTCGTCACGGGGAACATGGTCTCGGCACCGTGCATATCGATGGCGATGTCCACCTTTTCTTTTCGGAGCAGTTCCATCGCGGCAAACGTCACTTTTTCCATGAGCGGGCCGTCCGCCCGCCCCGGCCAGGTCCGGTTGGTGTTGCGGACGTCGAGGTAGGACAAGAGCTGTTTCTCGGGGAAGTGGATGTAGACGTCCGGGTCGGGCCACTGCTCGAGCGGCGAGGCGTCGCGGTTTCCCATCCGGAAGCGCTTCGATCCCCAATCGGTCGGGATGTCGAAATACAGCGGATAGCCGTCCCCGGGCTTGGTGTTCCGGCCGGCGCTGGCGTTGAATTCGGGAATAATGTAGAGGGTGCCCTGCTCGAGCACGGCGTTTTCGATCATGAGGACGGCGGTCAGGAGGCCCGCCGGCTCGTTGGCGTGGGTGTTGGCCAGGAGCAGGGCCTTTCCTCCGGGGCGCGCGCCTTCGAGCACGAAGACGTCGGTGTCGGCCATCGAGCCATTCAATCCCGGCGCGAATTCGCCGAGCTTCACGACCTTGGTCACACCGGGCCCGGCCACCACGGGGACCTGATAATGGCGGTGCTCGTAGAGAGGGAAGGCCCCGAGGGCCGTGAGGACGGCCACGAGGAGGACAAGAGCGATTTTGAGGCCCGTCATCACTTGACCCGGAGAATCCTCAAGATGAGGGGTATCAGGACGAGCAGATAGAGGATCAGGTCGTTGACGCATTTCTTCTCGCGGACGAAATTCCAGACGAGGAAGACGGCGATGTAGAGGCTCAGGAGGTAATAGACGATCATGATCAAACCCATTTTCGCACCTCCATCACATGCTCCAGCGGACGAGGAAGGACAGCTTGGCGCTGAAGATGATCATCAGGATGGCCGTGACCGTGATCACGATCCAGGGGAGCCAGGTCGCCTTCAGGAACGAGCGGTAGGAATCCCTGTAATCCGAGACCATGACGCTCAGCCGCCCGATGAGGGCGGTCGGCGGCAGGCCGTCGCCGAGCGGCCAGAGCAGGCTGAGCCCGGCGATGACCACCGTCGCGTGCAGCCCGATCGAATCGAAGAACCAGACCAGGGGGATGCCCAGGATGGCCGCCGCCCCGTAAGTGAGCACCCCTTCGGAGACGGGGATGATCACCGCCAGGAGGATATATAAAAGAATGAGCGGCGCGCTGATGACGAGATAGGATAGGAGGCCGCGCACCCCGGTCGCGGTCATGATCTGCTGCAGCATGCCGACGACGATCATCGTCGCGAGCAGCGGCAGCAGGCGCTTCATGGTCGTCCGCGAGAGCTCCGGGAGATCGATCCTCTTCGGGCTGACGGCCAGGGCCACGGCCGCGGCGATGGCGAACTGGAGGGGCAGGCCGAGGATTGGAACGCCGAAGGGCCAGATCCGGGTGGCGGCGACGGTCCCGAAAAAGGCCAGGAACGGGAGAAGCACGCGCCACCAGGTCATCCCCGCCGGCACTTCGGGAAGACGGGCCAGCGTCTCCGCCTTGGTCGACCGGCCTTCCCGCTTCCAGCCATAGTACAGCGTCGTGAACGTCCCGAGGATGAGCACCGGTATGCCGAGGGTGAATTCGAACCCGACATAGGGAATGGCCGTCCCGGCGCACAGGATCATGGCCCAGATGTTGACCGGCGGGGCGGCGGCGCTCAAGCCGGCCAGAATGAACATCATGGCCGCGACCTTCTTCTGCGGGATGCCGAGGTGGCCCAGGGCGAGGGCGACGGGCGTCCCGACGACGAGGAGCGAAACTGAGCCCGCGCCGGTCAGGGCGCCCGGAATGAGGACGATGATCATCAGGACGAAGAGCGCCACGAAGCGGACATTGTAAAACAGCCGGATCGTGCCCCGGACGACGTAGTTTACGCCGCCCGATTCGCCCACGATGGCCATGAAGATCGTCGCCGTGGAAAAGACCAGCATGACGTCGAGATAGGGGAAGCTGCCCTCGACGAGGTGGCGGGGGAGGTCGGACAAGAGCGGGGTTTTGAAGAAAGCGCCGGCCAATCCGCCGGCGACGGCGGCCGCCAGGATGCTGAGCTCCACGGACAGCCGGCGGGCCTTGGCGACGGCGTACGCCGCGGCCATGACGAGGAAGATAAGGACGACGTGCGTGGTCATGGCGGACAACGCCGCCATTCTATCTTTCTATTTCGGCGCTCGTCAAGGCGCGGTCGGCTTCCCCGCGGCCAGGACGTCATCGCGCGCGTAGACCAGTCCCGCGGGTCCGGCGGGGGCCGCGGCGCGCGGTCGGGAAAAATCATTTTCGCCTTGTTTTTTCCGCGGGATCGGAATGATAATGGACCAATCATGAGGCTTCAAGAACGGTATTCCCGATGGATTGCCAAGCGTCGGGCGCGGGTCTGGCGGGGCCAGGACGTCCCTAAGGGCGACAAGAAAGTCATCCGGGGATGGGTGTTCTACGATTGGGCGAACTCCGTCTACCAACTGACGATCGCCTCGGCCATTTTCCCCGTTTACTACAATCAGGTCACCCGGAACGGAAGCGACTTCACGGTCCATTTCTTCGGGATCCCGATCATCAACACGGTCCTCTATTCTTGGGCGATCGCCGCGGCCTACCTGATCGTGGCCATCTTTTCCCCCCTGCTCTCTTCGATCGCCGACTACACCGGCTGGCGCAAGGGCTTCATGAAGGCCTTCACCTGGTTCGGCGCCCTGTCCTGCGGCGCGCTCTTTTTTTTCGACAAGAATCACCTCGAGCTCGGCATCATCGCCTTCACCCTGGGGACCGTCGGGTACGGCGGCAGCCTCGTCTTCTACAACTCCTTCCTGCCGGTCATCGCCGCCCCGGAAGACCAGGACCGGGTCAGCGCCCGGGGCTACGTCATGGGGTACCTGGGCAGCGTCATCCTGCTCGTCATCAATCTGGTCGTCGTCCTGGAGCCGGGCTGGTTCGGAATCACCGACCCGCTCCTCCCGGCCAAGCTTGCCTTCCTCTCGGTCTTCCTATGGTGGATCGGCTTTTCCCAGATCACCTTCCTCAGCCTGCCGATGTACACCTTCGGCCACCGGCAGAAAGGGCTGAGCGTCTTTTTTGGAGGCTACCGGGAGCTGCGGACGGTCTTCCGCCAGCTCAAGCACCTCCGCGCGTTGAGGCTCTACCTCGTCGGATTCTTCTTCATTACCATGGGCCTGCTGACCGTCATGTTCATGGCCCCGACCTATGGCCAAAAGCAGTTGCAGGTCAAAGCCGAAATCCTGATCGCGACCATCCTGGTCATTCAGCTGATCGGCATGGTCGGCGCCTGGCTCTTCGCCAAACTCTCCGGGAAAATCGGCAATATCCGGGCGTTCATCATCACCATCGTCATCTGGGTGTTTATCTGCGTGTACGCTTATTTCATCCACGGCCTCGCGGGGTTCCTTGTCGTCGCGGTTTTGGTCGGTCTGGTCATGGGCGGGTCCCAGTCCCTGGCCCGGTCCACGTATTCCAAGATGCTGCCCGAGACCGAGGACCACACCTCGTTCTTCAGCTTCTACGACGTCATGGAGAAGCTGGCCACGGTGGCCGGCACGTTCGTCTTCGGGCTGTTGGAAGCCCTGACCGGGAGCATGCGGAACTCCATCCTGGCCATCGTCCTGTTCTTTGGCGTCGGGTTGGGATTCATGCTGGTCCTCTTGAAAAGGAGCGCAGCGACGGCGTCCTGAGGTTGCCGCCGATGATCGTTCGTCGTCATCCGGCGATGCGTCCGGAGGCCTGTTACCCGGTGCGTCTTCAGGGGTCCGGTCATCGAGCTCTTGTTGAAATGACCCGTTTTGAATTTTCCGGGCCGCCGTGCTAAGATGGCCGCTTCGAGACAATATCTGAGGCCCCGGGCCGATCCAGGAAGGAGTCAGGAATGGACATCGAAGTCGCGATCACGACGGCGCTCCAGTTCGAAAACCGGGTCGTGAAGGTCTACGAGGACGCGGCCCGGAATACGCTCGATCCGGCCGGCAAACGGATGTTCGAAACGCTCGTCCGGGAAGAGCAGGGTCACGTGAAGTACCTCGACCACAAGCTCGAGGAATGGAAGAAAACGGGCCGCGTCACGCCCGAAAAACTGGCCACCCTGGTCCCGCCGAAAGCGCGCATCCAGGAAGGCGTAAAAAACCTCCAGAAAAAGGTGGCCACCGCCGCCCCGGAAAAGGAGCTCGCCCTGCTGCGGCGGGCGCTCGAAGTCGAGGTCGCGGCCGGCGATTTCTACCGGGGCGTCGTCCGGGAGCTGCCGGCCGACGCCCAGCCGTTGTTCCAGCGCTTCGTCGAGATCGAACAGGGCCACCTGGCCATCGTCCAGGCCGAGATCGATTCCGTGTCGGGGCTGGGGTTCTGGTTCGATATGCGGGAATTCGACTTGGAAACCGGCTGATCGCCGGATGAAAAAACGGGGGCGCGTTCCGGATTCCCGCGAACCCCGGAGGCGCCCCCCCTGCGGTCGTCAGAGTTCCTTGACGTAAATATTCCGGAAATACGGCGGCGCAAGGCTGTCGTGGTTCTGGAACCCGATATACCCCGCCAGGGCGAAGTCCTTGACCTTCCCGCCGGGCTTCGCTTCCCAGTCCTGGATGAGCTTCCCGTTCAGCTCGATCCGAAGGTGCGCCCCCCGGAATTCGATCTTGATGTGGTTCCATTCGCCCGCCGGAAGGAAAGCGTTCAGCTTGGGCGCCTGGATGTCGTAGACCGCGCCGGTGACGTGGATGTCCTTGCCGGCGTCGTAGATCTGGATCTCGAAGGAGCGGTAGATGTAGTCGTCGCTCGTCGGGACGTCGGGCACGCGGACGAAGATGCCCGAGTTCGTCTCCGGGGTCGCGCACTTGTAATCGCACTCCAGGATGAAGTCCTTGTACTTCTTGGCGCTGTACCAGAGAAGGCCCATCCCGCCCTGGCCCTTGAGGACGCCGGTCTTCGGGTCGGCCTCGAAATAGCCCGGCCCGTAGTGGTTCCAGCCGTACTTCTCCCGCTTGAAGATCTGCTCGTAGCCTTCGTAATACGTGACGCTCTTGACGTAGGCGAGGCTGGCCTTGATGGCTGGCCCGGGGTCCTTCGCTTCGCTTTCTTTCTCGTACTCCATCGTCAGGTATCCGGCGTAGTCCTGGAGGGTCAGCTCGGCCAGGAGGTCGCGGAGGCTGCCTTTGCCCTGGCCCCAGGGGGTGTCGTCCTGGCCGCGGCCGGTCCCATAGTCCGTCCGGTCCTTGAGGTGAACGTCGAGGATCCGGCCCTCGAGGAGCTTCAGGGCCTCGCGCGGGTCGTTCATCCCGCGCATGAAATGCCCGTTGTCGAAGCAGGAGCCGATCCGTGCGTCCTTGCCGTCGACGTGGGCGAAGACGGTCTCGGGCAGATTGTACTTGGCCGGCGCGGGGTGGTTGTGGATGGCGATCTGGATGTCGTATTCCTTGACGAGCTTTTCGAGCAGGGTGAAATCGTCGTCCGCCGGTTCGCAGACCACCGTCCGGAAGCCCATCTTGCGGGCGAAATTGAAGATCTGGCGCATGCTCGCCTCGGTCTGGCCGATGTCGCAGACGCCGTAGGCGACCACGGTGACGCCGGCTTCCTTGAGCTTGTCCTTGACCGTGGCCATCGTCGCGTCGGTCATATTGTGGTCGAACTTAAGGTTCGGAAGCTCCGCGCCCAGGGCCTGTCCGGGATACGCCTGGACATAGCCGACGCCGAGCTCCTTGAGCTTAGCCAGCATCTCGAAGAACGTAAACCGCCGGAAGGTCCAGGCCTGCATGGCGAACGGGAACTTTTTGATCCGGACGTCCTTGGTGTTCGCCGTTTCGACTTTCTTCTGGAGCTCGGGCGAGATGTGGCGCATCTGGGGTGCGACCCCCGGGGCAGGCGCAGGCGTCTGCGCCAGTCCGCCCGCGTCAGCCCGGGCGGGCGTTTGGGCCAGGGCGAACTGCAGGACGGCGCCGCAGGCGATCAGCAGGACGAAGAGAATGAAGGCGATGCGTTTGGTCATGAATCCTCCTTGATTCCGACGAAGCGGGATGTCATTTATTCTTCGGGTTCCAGGTCCCCTTGGCCACGGGCGGGATGTAGGTCGCGAGGCCAGGAGCCGGGAAGGGGATGGTCTTTCCTTTTTCGGCGCTCATGTAGGCGGCCATGAGGAGCTCGGTGACGTTCAGGCCGTCGCTGAAGTTCTCCTCGGGCCGCGTCCCCTTGAGGAAGCTCCGGACCATGTGCCTGTTCTCGGCGATGTAGCCGTACTCGGTCGCCTCGTCGGCCACGACCGGCATGAGGCCGATCTCGGCGTTCTGTTTCTCGACCAGGTCCTCGCCGGCCTTGCCCTTCACCTGGCGGCTGAAGAAGATCTTCAGCCCGGCGTCGAGGGTGTTGATCTGGAGGGAGTATTCCGGGCCGAGGAGCTCCATGCTCAGGCGCAGCCCGGCGCCGACGTAGCACCAGCTCGTCGTCGTTTCGACGATGACGAGCTTGCCTTTGTCGGTCCTGTATTCAATGAGCGAGCGGGCGAAGTCTTCGGCCGGCCGGTTGATGTAGTCGGTCTTCCCGCCGCTGTTCTTGGCCAGGATGCCGGCGTAGTGCGGCTCCTGCCATTTGAGGCAGTTGGTGTAGGCCGTGATGCTGACGGGGGTCAAAACCTCGCGCGGCGCGCCGGGCGGCGTCAGCATGAACCGCGCCTCCTCGACCGAATGGCACATCATGTCGTTGAGGACACCGCCGCCCTGGAGCTTGCCTTCCCAGAACCAGGGCATGTGGGGCCCGCTATGCTCCTCGGCCGCCCGGGCGAGGTAGGGGGGGCCGGCCAGGGCCGCGCCCCGCGCCCAGACGATCTCCTTTCCGCGGACGACGGCGGGGGAGAAAACCTGGTTTTCCAGGTAGCCGTCGAGGAGCTTCGCTTTTCGGGCGAGCTCGAGCATCCGCTTGGCTTCGGCCACGTTCCGGCCGAGCGGCTTCTCGCAGGCGATCCCCCGGAGCGTGCCCTTTCCCTTGATCACGGTCTGGGCGATCTCCTCCATGACCTCGACCCGGGTGTAGTTCGGGGCGCAGATCCAAAGGGCGTCGATCGCCGGGTCGGCGACCATGTCGGTCACGGACCGGTAGGGCTTGGCCTCGCCGACGCCGAGGGATTTCACCAGGGCGCAGGCTTCGCTCGCCCGCTTGGCGTCGGGGTCGAAGATGCCGAGGATGTCGGCGTCGCGGACGCCGACCCAGGACTTGATATGGAAGCGGGCGATGAACCCGCCCCCGATGATACCGATGCCGAGAGGTTTTTGGCTCATGAGGTTTTCCTTATGATGAATTTATGTCAGGCCTGCGGAGCGGCGACGGCCGTCTTTTCCTTGAACAGGACCACGAACAGGACTGCGCAGAGGAACGTCAGGATCGCCGGCACGAGGAACACGTTCCGGTAGTTCGTCGTTTCGCCCGAGGTGAACAGGTCCCGGATCCAGCCGGCGAAATTGCTCCCGAGGAAGCTCCCGATTCCGAGGATGACCACGGCGATCAGGCTCTGGGCCGAAGCCCGGATGTCGGCCGGGGCGATCATGTCCACATAGATGAAGGCGGCCGTGAAGAAGAAGACGTAGCAGAAGCCGTGGAGCGAGAGCGAGGCGATGACCAGCCAAGCCGGTCCGCCGATGACGAAGATGATGTAGCGGAGCGGCCAGGCGAGGACCCCGAGGATCATGGTCTTCTTGATCCCGTTCTTCGGCAGGAACTTCGGAAGGAGCAGGGCCATGACGAAGATTTCGGCGACCTGGGCGATGGTCATGACGCCGGACACCGAGGCGCCGGCGACGCCGATCTTGGGCGAGGTCAGAAAGGGCGCGGTCAGGACGTAGTAGAACTGGAGTTCGGTGGCGACGATGAAGGAGATGACGGTGAAGATCAGGAAGTCCTTGTCCTTCAGCATCTTGAGGGCTTCGAGGAAGGCCCAGGGCTTGGTTCCTTCCTTCTTGGGGGGCGTGTGGGGCAAGGTGAAGGACAGGATGCCCATGATGACCGAGAAGATGCCGGCCAGAAACAGGAGGTCGCCCCGGATGGCGAAGGCGGGCACGGTCTTGGCCAGCGAGCGCCAGCCGACCAGGCTCCAGCCGGCGGCGATCCAGCCGATCGTCCCCCAAACCCGGATCTTGCCGAAGTCCTTCTCCGAATTCTTCAGGTTCATGAAGGCGATGGAATTGGTCAGGGCCAGCGTCGGAGCGTAGATGATGCAATACACGAGCATGATCCAGACCATGGCGGAATAGCTCTGGACCGCGGCGCCGAGGAGGAGGATGGCGCCGCCGACGATCTGCAAGAGGGCGATGACCCTCTCCGAGGCGAACCAGCGGTCGGCCAGCTGCCCCCCGATGAGCGGGGCGATGATCATGGCGATCGGCAGGATGCTCATGATGAAGCCGTACTGCAGTCCGCTGAAATGCAGGGTGTTCTGCAGGTAATCGGTGAGGATCGGGGCCCAGGCCCCCCAGATGGCGTATTCCAGGAACATCATGATGCCGAGTCGGAATTTGATGCTCATGGTCCTCCTTTGCGGGTGTGCGAATGAAATGCGAAGCTCCAGCGAAAAATATCCAATTCCTCCTCGTTTGTCAATCAATGGAAGGGGGCTCCCGGGCGGGCGGCTCCGAAAGTACGCCGATTTTCCCCGGCGAGGAAAATCGGGCAGCGCGGCGCGAGCCCCGGTCGCTCGAAGCGGCGGGGGCCCACGGTTTGGGGGTGAGCCGCGAGAGCGACTGGGGCGGGAGCCGCGCCCTCGCGTTTGAACCTTCCGGCAGAGTTGTGTTAATTTAAGATGACGGAAAAGCTCAAGGGAATACCTAATTCATGTTATTCAGAGTAACAAAAGCCCTAATTGCGGTTGGCCTCGCCGCGGCCTGCCTGGCGATCCCCGCCGCGGCCGCGCAGACCAAGAACTATTATTTCCCCGACGTTCGGATCGACATCCGCCTTGCGGCCGACGGTTCGTTCACGGTCGAGGAGGAGCGGACCTTCGAATTCCGCGGCCGGTTCAGCTGGGCGTCGATGTGGCTCCCGACTCGCTACGACCGCGGCCCGCTGAGCTACCGGGTGGCGATCGAGGATTTCGACGTTCTCGACGCGGGCGGAGGTTCTCTCCGGACCGAGGTATCGGCCCCGGGCGATCGGTTCGAAGCCAAGTGGTTCTTTTCCGCGGCCAACGAGCGGCGGACGTTCCGCATCCGCTACCGCGTCCGGGGGGCCGTCTTCAGCTATCCGGACCTCACCGAAATCTATTGGCAGGCGATCGGCGGCGGCTGGGAGAAGCCGACGCGGAACGCCTCCGTCACCGTCCATCTCCCGGCGCCCATCGCCTCTAAGGACGACCTTCTGATCTATGGGCACGGCCCGCTGTCCGGCGTGCCGGCGATCCTGGACACATCGACCGCGCGCTTCACGGCGACGAACGTGAAGGCGGGGCAGTTCCTCGAGATCCGGATGGCCTGGCCTTCCGGCCTCGTGGCCGGCGTCCCGTCCACCCAATACAATCGTGAAACCCTCCGGCGGGAGGAAGCCCGCTTCGTCCAGGACACCGTGGCCCGCCTCGAGAAGGAGCGCGAGGCCGAAGCCCGTCGGGCCCGGACGCTGAAAACGCTGACCGGCGTGTGGCTGGGCGCCCTGCTTCTCGTCCCGCTCCTTTGGCTCCCGTTCTTCATGCGGACCTGGAGGCGGGTCGGTCAGGATTACCATTTTTCGGACTTGCCCGAATATTTCCGCGAGCCGGCCTCCAACCTGCCGCCGGCGCTCGTCGAACTCCTGATGAAAGAAGGCGTGGGGATCACTCCGA
>JADGNV010000086.1 GCA_017883285.1 Candidatus Aminicenantota bacterium
CCCGATGCTCAAGCCAAGGGCCAGGAGGGTTCGTCGGCGTGACATGGCGGTATTATAGAAGGGGAGGCGGGACAAAACAACCGCCCGGCCGCGCCGCGCATAAAAAAAGCCCCTGCCGCCTCGCGGCGGCAGGGGCGAAAGAGACGTCTTCTGTTCGGGTGCGGCCTCAGATCTGGAAGCGGACTCCCAATCTGAGCAGCAGCGGGTTCATGACTTCGTTCTTGGCGCCGCTCGTGTTCGCGCCCGCGGTCCAGCTGTAGGGGACCGGGTTGTCGGGCGAGCCGGTGAAGCGGTAGGTGCCGTAGGCGTAGTCGTACTGGCGCATCAGGACGCGGGAATTGATCAGGTTGAACACATCGGCCGAGAAGTAGATGCGGCCGGTGTCGCCCAGCCGGATGGCCTTTTCAATCTTGGCGCTGATGGTCCACACGTTCGGGAGCCGCGTCTTGTTGTCGTAAGACGTCATCTGGATGGTGTTGCTGTAGGACTGGGGGTTGGGCAGGGTGCGGTCCTGGACTCCGAACGAGTACGATACGAAGGATCCTTCGTGGCCCGAGATGGTGAACGAGGCGTTGAGGTCCCAGGGCAGCTGATAGAGGCCGGTGAGCTTGAACATCCACCGGGAGAACATGAGACGGTTGATCTTTCCGCTCGTGCCGCCCATGTTCACGCCATAAATCTGGCCCTCGTAGGCCCACAGGTTGGTCGGGTCCGGGCTGGAGACGCCGCCCGACACGGAGTTGGCGTAGCCTACGCCGTTGGGGCCATAGTAGGAGTTCTGCATCTGGTAGGTGAAGGAGCCGTTCATCATCCATTTGTGCGACAGCCGCTTGTTCAACACCAGGTCGACGCCCCAGTACTGGTCGTACCGGCCCGGATCCATCATGACCGTCTTGGAATAGGAGGTGGGCATGGTCTCGGGGAGGTTCTTCAGGACGTACCAAGGTTTGCCCTTGGCTTCCCGGGGATCCAGGGTTTTGCCCGTCTTGGGATCCACGAGGACGTCCGGAATCGTGCCGCCGAGCTCATAGTCGCTCGGGCTGCGGAGGTGGTTGTTCAGGCCGGGGAAATACTGCTCGGGATAGTAGGCCAGCGACCAGGAGTAGCGGCCCATCCGTTTCCAGGTGTAGCTCAGGGACAAGCCGAAATCTTGGATGATTTCCCGTTCGACCGACACGAAGACCTCGTGGGTCAGGTTGGTCTTCCAGCTGTTGAGGTCGACGTAGGACGTGGGGCTCGAGAGGCCCTGCGGGTTGTTGATGTCCCAGCCGCTCCAATTCAAGCCGAACTCGCGAGCCCAGTTGCCGGCGAACGAGCCGTCGTCGTTGAACGCCCGGTAGACGGGGCGGGACGACTTGGTGTAATCGGCCCAGAAGAGTTCGTTGAGGTCGGCCTTATTGTTGCCGTTGATGTCACCCCAATAGAAGTTCATGGAGCCATACAGCCCGAAGGGGGCGGTGTAGGCCGTGCCCAGCCCGGCGCCGGGATAGAGGGAGTAGGCGGCCTTGAGGATCGTCTTGCCGTCGCCGAAGAGGTCATAGGTGATGCCGAGACGGGGCGAGAAGAGCCAAAAGAGCTTGATGGGCACGACCCCGCCGCGGGACTTGGTCGGGATCAGGGGGGCGACCGCCGCGAACGCGTCGGGCGTGAACAGCTTCAGGGCGATGTCTTTGTAGTACTGGAAGTACTTATCGGAGGAACCTGTGGTCCAGAGGGCAGTGGCGGTGTCGCCATTCAGGTAGGGCTTCTGCCAGTCGGCCCGGAGGCCGACGTTGAAGTTGAACCGGCCGGCGGAGATCGAATCGCTGAAGTAGAAGGCCAGCCGCTTCGTCCCGTCGCTGTAGTTCACGTCGTTGGCGCCGAGGTAAATGCGGCTGAACATCGGAGCGCCGACGAGGTCCCTGACGACGTCGACCTTGCCGTCGAGGTTCCAGTCGACCGTTTCCGTGTTGTAGTTGCTGTTGACGTAGAAGTTGCCGGGATAGCCGCCCGAGTAGGTCCGGGCGTTGTTGTTGATCTCGGCGCCGATCTTGATCTCGTGCGAGGTGCCGGTGCCGAACAGGTTGTCGCTGAAGAACTGGACCTGGCCGACGAAATACGGATGCGGACGGCCGGAGTAGAACCAGGTATTGGACTGGGACGTAAGGTCGTTCTCGACATCGTACCAGGTGTAATTCTGGAGCTTCTCGTCATTGGCCGGCCACATGCCGAAGCCGCTGTTCGTCCAGCCGTAGCGGACCGACAGGAAGATGTTGTCGCCGATCGAGTGCTCGTCCTGGAGCTTGAAGGTCGGGTTGCCGAAGTAGTAGTCGCTGTGCTGGTTCCAGCCGGGCGGGAACGAGTTCGAGGAACTCCGGCCGTATTTCTTCTTGTCGCCGGCCTGGTAGAACAGCTCGAGCCGGTTCTCGGGGATCAGCTGGAAGTTCATCTTGCCGGTGTAGTTGTTGAGGTAGGTGTCGTCCCGGATGTTCAGGAGGTTGACCGTCTGGACCTGCTGGACACCGTAGGCCGCCCACCACCAGACCTTGTCCTTGAAGACGGGACCGCCGGCGTTGAAACCGAAGTCCTTGAGGTCGATGGCGTGGTTGTAGCCCAGGATGCCGAGCGTGGTCAGATCGGCCGGGCTGATGACCGTCTGGAACTTCTCGTTCGTGTAGAAGAACCGGCCGCCGAGGGTCGTCTTGTTGCCGCCGCGGCGGGTGACGAGGTTCACGACGACGCCGGGGTCGCGGTGTTCGACGTCGAGCATGCCCGTCGAGATGTTCATTTCCTCGAAGGAGTCGAAGTCGAAGTACCCGGGCGAGCCGTTCGAGTTGCGGTCCGTGATCTGCATGCCGTCCAGGGTCCATTCCTGGGTGGTGCTGCCCTTGGCCATGAAGCTGGACTGCTCGCGGGCCGACGGCAGGGACTGGAGCTGATCGTAGCTGACCGTGGTCGTGACCTGCGTCTTCTTGGCCTGGACGACGGGCGTGACCGCGACAACGGTGACCTGCTCCTCGAGCTTCCCTTGCTCCATCACGATCCGGATGTTGGCCGTGAAGTTGACGTTGACGACAATGCCGGTCTCCGTCCGGGTCTTGAACCCTTGGAGCTCGGCCTTGACGACATACGCTTTATTCGGAGCAAGGGACAGGAACCGGAATCTCCCCTCGGCGCTGGACACCGTGGGCATGGCCGAGATGATCGGTCCGGACAACGTCAAGGTGACGCCGGGAAGGGGGTTGCCTTCCTGGTCGACGACGATCCCGGTGATGTTCCCGGTTCTTTCCTGGGCGACCATCAAAGACGAAACGATCGCGAGACAGAAAAGAATACTTAAGACTTTCTTCATTTGGCCGGACTCGACGCCGCCGATGTTCTCGCGGTCGATGAAGACCGAAGGCGCGAGCTACAGGACGACCCACGAGTCCCCTCCTAGCATTACGTTGCTAGCGTTGTGAATTTGGGTTCCCTGGAACGCGTGGGGCGCTCCTTCCTCCAATTTTGGCTAAAAGTAGGTTTCCCTGCTTTCACCTCCTTCCGTTCAATTTTAGATAATTCCCCGAAACAGTAATGATGAATCATCTATTCTTCTATATTAACCACTAAGCAAATTTTATGCCAAAAAGAATAATGACCTATTTATATTAAAATCAACATATTAATGGAGATTGTCGTCGGCTATGTATCCAATTCGTTGGATGAAATTCAAAATATTGGATTTTTATCCGGGAGTCGGGTTAAATAGTTATATCTCCACGGCAACTTTGATACATCGGGACGATTGCGAGGAGACCTGCAAGAGCAGAGCGACGAAGCAACCCCCTGCGCCCGAGGAGATTGCTTCGCTCCCTTTGGTCGCTCGCAAAGACATCCCCGCTTCCGGAAAATCATTGCAACTTTTCGCCCGATTTGCATATATAATATTTGCGTGTCGAGAAAGGATCTTTGTATGCCCAAAAAAGTGACGATGCTCGCAATCCTCCTGTTGGCCGCCTCCATGGCGTTTCCCCAGTTGCCCAAGGTCGACCCGAAAAAGCTCGCGCCCGCCTACCAGGATTGGCTCAAACTCGTGACCTATATCATCAAGGACAAGGAACAGGACGTATTCCTCACCCTGGCGAATGACAAGGAGCGGGACGCCTTCATCGAGGCCTTCTGGAAGATCCGCGATCCGACCCCGGGGACGCCCGAGAACGAATTCAAGAACGAGCACATCAAGCGCTTCCAGGAAGCCAACAAGAAATTCCGCTACGGCTCCGCGCGGGAGGGCTGGATGACCGACCGGGGCCGCTTCTACATCATCCTCGGCCAGCCCATCAGCACCACGGATATCGCGGGCAGCACCGAGCTCTATCCGTGCATCATCTGGTCGTACTACGGCGACGTGAGCAAGGGGATGCCGACCCATTTCTCCCTGGTCTTCTTTCAGAGGGGGAACGCGGGCGAATACAAGCTCTATGATCCGGTCTCCGACACGCCCTATCGCCTCCTGATCAACGGCAAGGACTACAGCCCAGACGACTTCCAAGGCATGTACCAGAAGATCTTCGAGCTCCAGCCCGACTTGGCGCATGTGGTCCTGTCGATCATCCCCGGGGAGATTCCCTACGCCTGGACGCCCTCGCCCGAGAACGCCATCTTGATGGCGGCCATCACCGAATCCCCGAAAAAGAACATCAACGAGAGCTATGCCACTCACTTCCTGAACTACCGGGGCGTGGTTGATACCGACCACCTGACCAATTTCATCGAGAGCGACACGAACGTGTCCTTGCTGTTCGATCCGATCTCGGGGATGGCCTTCTGCGACTTCGCCATGGCCCCGAAGAAGCTCTCGCTCAATTTCTACGAGCCGAAGGGCCAGTACTACTGCAATTTCCAGGTGGACGTCAGCCTCCGGGCGGGGGAGAGGATCATTCTCCAATACGGCAAGGAGTTCCCGCTGACCATCCCGGAGGACCAGCTGTCGGAGGCCGAGAACATGGGGGTCTGCATCCAAGACTCCTTCCCCGTGATCGAGGGAAAATACAAGCTAACTGTATTACTCCGGAACCCGGCCGGCAAGGAATTCAGCACCCTGGAGCGCGAGATCGACGTCCCGCCCGCCGCGGGCCGGCCCAGGCTTTCGGCCCCGATCCTCGGCTATAAGGCCGCGGAATCCCAGCCCGGCGCGCATCTTCCCTACCAGGTCGGGGGCCGGCGGATGAGCATCGACCCCAAGGCCTCATATTCGGCGGCCGACCTGGTCACCTTCGCCACCTTCGTGGTCGGCCTGACGACCGACCTGTGGCAGAGCGGCTCGGTCGAGATCCTCGTCAGGGGGGCCAAAGGGGCGAAGCCGTACACGAAGGCGCTCGTCGTCCGGCTGAACGCGGAGGCCTTCCACCCGGTCATGTCGTTCATCCAGACCTTCCCCGCGGCCGAATTCCCGCCCGATTACTACGACCTGACCCTCCGGCTGAAGGACGGCCAGGGGAATGTCCTCGACGAGCGCCGGGGCAATTTCGTCCAGACCACCCAGAAATCGATGCCCCATCCGATCACCGCCTCGAAGGCGACGCCGGCGGCCAACGTCTTCGTCTATTCCTATATGCTGGCCACCCAATATGCCCAGGTGGGCGACGCCGAGAAGGCCGAAGCCCTCTACAAGAAAGCTTATCAGCAGAACCCCGCCTACAAGCAGAAGGTCCCGGAATACACCGGCTTCCTGATCAAGAACCGGAAGTTCGCCGAGGCCCTGGTCCTCATCGAGGACATCAAGGCCGACACGAAGCAGGCCTTCGAATACTTCCTGGCCAAAGGCCGGGCGCTCGCGGGCCTGGAGCGCTTCGAGGAGGCCATCGCCGCCCTGACCGAGGGCAACCGGATCTACAACAGCGACGCCGGGCTCCTGAACGCGCTGGGGACCTGCTATTACCGGACGGGGAAGACGCAGGAGGCCCTGACGGTTCTCAAGGCTTCGCTCAAGCTCGATCCCGGCCAGGAGGACGTCAAGAAGATCGTGCAGACGATCGAAGGAAAAAAATAGGGGCTATTTCTTCTCCTCTTTCTTCTCGTCTTTCTTTTCGACGGGCTTTTCGTCCTTCGGCTTCATGGCCTTTACCCGCTCCTTGAGGTCCTCTTTCATCTTCAGATAGGGGATGCCGTCGGTCAGCCACTTCGGGGCCGGGGAGCCCTTGAGGTAGTGGTCGAAGAACTCCTTCATCCGGACGGTGTAGTCCTTCTGGTTGGCCGCCTTGGCCAGCCCGTGGTTTTCGCCGACGTATTGGAACATGACCACCGGCTTCTTCAACCGCCGGAGGGTGTTGTAGTACTCGATGCCCTGGTTCCAGACGACGGCCCCGTCCTTGTCGTTGTGGAGGATGATGAGCGGCGTCTTGACCTTGGTCGCGTAATAGACCGGCGAGTTGCGCTGATAGGCCTCGAGGTTGTCCCAGTACCCGCCTTTGAACCGCCCCTGGCTGCTTTCGAAGATGGGCTGGTTGGCCCCGCCCGAATTGAAATAGATGGAACTGTACATGCTGATCATGTTCGTCAGCGGGGCGCCGGCCACCGCCGCGGCGAAGTCGGCCTGGGTCACGAGAAAAGCCGTTTGGTAGCCGCCCCAGGAATGGCCGTGGAGCGCGACTTTCGATCGGTCGACCACGCCCGCAGCGACCGCGGCGTCGAGCGCCGGCAGGACGCACCAGGCCGCCGACATGCCGGGGTCGTTGATCTTATAGGTGATGTCAGGCATGAGGACAGCGTAGCCGTTGCTCGTATAGACGGACTTGTTGAAGCCGTTCGAGCTCGGCTGGGCATAGGAATTGAGGCTCTGCGACATCTTTTCGTAATAATAGACGACGGTCGGGTACTTCTTGCCTTTCTCATAGTTGGCCGGCAGGAAGAGCGCGGCTTGGAGTTTCTTGTCCATCCCGCTCTTGGGGTCCATTTTGTAGTCAAGGAGCATCTGGCCGCTTGACCAGAAGAAGTCCTTCTGCTGGGGATTGGCCTCGGTGAGCTTTTGGCCGTTCTTCAGGAGGGCGTCGGTGACGTAGTAGTCGGGATAGTCTTTGGAGGTCGACCGGGAGTAGAGGTAGACATCGGCCTTTCGCGCCTTCATCAGACCGCCGAACGAGGCGTCGTCCCAGACGAGCGGCGCGGGCGCGGGTTTCCCTTTTTCGATCCGGACGAACCCGGCCTTTTTGGTCCATTCGCCGTAGGCCCGGAAATACTGGGGTTGGGCGAGGTCGGCGCCCTTCTCCTCGGGATCGAGGACGACCCGGCCTTGGTAGCGGATCTGGTCCTTGAGGCCGTTGCCGGTCAGGTTCACGCCCTTCGTCCCGCCGTGGACGGGGACGGTCCAGACGTCCCAGCCGTCCGAGAGGAGGACGGCCTGGCCGTCCTTGGTCCAGCCCATCGGGTAGTCGGGCGGCTTGACGACGTTGTGGTCGTCGTCCTCGTTGACGAACGAGGCGGGCACGTCTTTCGTGAGGTTGAAGGATTTGCCTATCGCCATCTCGTAGCCGAAGTATTGCCCGTCGTCGTAGTAAAGGAAGTGAGTGCCATCCGGGGAGGGCCCGAAGTAGTTCTGGGCTTTCTTCAGGGCGGGCGTGCGGGCGCCGGTCTTCATGTCGATGACGTAGATGTCCTGGTAGCGGAGGCCGATTAGGTTGCTCTCGAGCTCATAGTCTTTGTTGTCCAGGCCGAGGGCATACTTCTGCTTCGGCGCGGGGACGACCTGGCGGAGGTCGTCATCGGCGAGCCGGATGAACTTCTTTTCCTTGATCCGGTATTCGGAGAGGAAGCTGAAATTCTGGTCCATCGACGCCTGGACCTGCTGCTGGGACTGGAGGCGGTTGTCCTTCCAGTGCCAGAGGACGAGGTCGGGCATATCCTCGTCGGATTCCGCGGCCGGGGCCGGGGCGGGGGCAGGAGCGGCCGCGGGAGGGGCCTCGGGCGCGCCGGCGCCGCGGGCGCCTTCCTCTTTCTTCTTGGGCTCGAAGATGCCGAAGAGGAGGGCGTCCAGGTCCTCGGTCCACTGGGGCGCCCGGTTGGGGCTGAGGGTCATGCCTTTGGGGAAGGACTTGTCGTCCTTGGGATCGTAGGCGGTCTTCTGCGGGCCGGCTGGGGCGGGCTGGCCCGAGGCGGGGGAGAAGCCCGTGAAGCCGAGAACGCTATAGAATTTGTCCTCGAAGCCTTTCTCCTCCTTGCCTTTGAGGCAGGCGAGGGCCTCGCCCTTCTCGGTCCAGGTGAGGCTCTTGTAGTTGGCCTTGTCGTTGTCGAGCGAGGAGATGACGCCCGTGGCCATGTTCCGGAGCTCGAGGCCGTTGCCCGTCAGGCCGTAGGCATCGATAGCCATGGCCAGCCACCGGCCTTTCTTGTCGAAGGCGAACTCGGCCACGTTGCCGACCGTGAGCTCCTTGCCGGAGGCGAGCTCGCGGAGGACGAGGTCGGAGCCCGACCATTTGTCCTTCTCCCGGGCTTGTCCTTCGGGCGCGAGTTTGAGGAGGGCCAGCCAGGAAGGGTTCTCCTTGGAGAAGGCGAAACTCTTGATCTTTTCGTACTCGACCTTCACTCCCGTGGCCAGATCGAGCAGGGCGGCCTTGGCGCTCCCCTCCACGGTTTTGCGCTCGCGCCGGAGCTGCTTGGCGTCCTTGGCCGTAGGATAGATCATGAAGGCGAAGAACTTGCCATCGTCGGAAAAGGCCATCATGCCCATCCGGACTTCGCCCGCGGGAAATTTATATTCTTTCGTCCCCTTCGTCTGGCGGACGGTTATTTCGCCGTCGCCTTCCTGGGGCGAAACGAGGTAGGCGAACCACTGTCCGTCGGGGGAGAGGACCGCGCCTCGGATCGATTTCCAGGCTAGGATGTCGTTGAGCTCGATCGGCCGCGGGGTTTTGATCGCGGCTTTTTCGTCTTTGGCCTGGGGCGGGGCCTGCAGCGGGTTCTGGGCGCCGGCGTATAGCCCAAAAAGCATCAGGGATACGATGACGAACAACATGATGTTTTTTTTGTTCATGGGACCTCCTCGAAAAATCTATTTTCGTACCTCTTTCGGTGATAGTCAACTCGGAGGGGAAGACCCTGGCCGCCCTGCCTCCCATTAAACATTGGAGGGTGGTGCGGCGTATTCAGAAAATAGGGTGCAACCGGGGATTCCCCGGGTGTAAAATATTGACCCGCGATGAGCGAGGCCTCCATGCGAACGTATCTTCAGCCGCGGACCGCGGCATTTCCGTTTTGGGCGACGGTCGGTGCGGCGGCCGGAATTATTTTGGCGGCGGCCTGCGCTCCGGCGGCGAGGATCGAAACCGGCCCTCCGCCCGAAATCCAATTGAAGATCGCGGACGCCGCCGCCCAGGCCGCCCGCGGCTGCTACGTCGGCTTCAAGAACGCCCTCCGTGCTTATCAGGAGCTCTACGCCCAGCCCGCCTTTCGTCCCCGGATCGCTTCGGCGTATCTCCGGACGCTCCTTCTGATGATGATCCGGGAACGCGAGGTCGGGATCCTTAACCCGACGGATTATCCGAAGGCCGCGGCCTTCATCCGGGAGAATCCCGGTCTCCAATCGATGATGCCCCTGTTCGACGTCGCGGACGCCCTGGCCACGCGGACGCGGGGCATCATGCAGGACATCAATCCCGTCGCGGTCAAGCGGCTCTATGACGATGTCCTGAAACAGGTCCAGGCCGACCTCCGGACGAAGGCGCTCGCGGACGATTACTACGCGTATCTGTACGTGGCCTTCTTCACCGGATACGGCCTGTACGCCGAAAAGAAAGACGAGTTCGTCGCCGACCTGCTGGCCCGCTATCCGCAGTCGGTGTTGATGAAGTACAAGAACGCGATCTATCCCCGATCGAACCCGTACGCGTTGCAGGCGCTCATCCAGGCGGAGCCGGAATTCTACGAGGCCTACTACAATCTGGGCGAGCTTGCGATCGGCGCCCAGACGCTCCTCGAAGCGGAGAAAAATTTCCTCAAGGCCTACGAAGGCCTGCCCGAGTCGCCTCAAGCGACCATCTACCTGGGAAGCATCTACCTGGCGACCGAGGAATTCGAGAAGAGCCTCGAGTTCTACGGCCGGACCATCGCCCTCTCGCCTCAATATCGCGACGCGCTCCTAGGGAAAGGAATCTGCCTGAGCACCATGGGCCGATATACCGAGGCCCTGGTGCCCTTGGCCAAGATCGTGGAGCTCCAGTTCTATATGCTCGGCGAAAGCCATTATTGGCTCGCCTGGAATTACCATGCCCTGAAAGACGACGCGAAGGCCGAAGCCGAAATCGAGCAGTCCAAGCCCCGCCTCCCGACGAACAGCGAAGTCTACGGACTCTCCGGGACGATCGCCTTTGACCGCGGCGAGTTCGCCAAGGCCGAGAAGGAGTTCCTGGAGGCGTTGAGATACAACGGCGCGAATACCGAAGCCCTCTTCGGCCTGGGCCGGCTCTATGCCCAGAAGGAGATGTGGAAGGAGTCGGCGGGCTACTACGAGACGTCCGCCCGCGTCTTCGAACGCAACGAGGGAGCGATCGCCGATAAGATCGATCAGATCAAGAAATCCACGTTGAGCGAGGAACGCAAGGCCCGGCTCCTGGCCAAGAAGGACCAGCAGTTGAAGATCACCCAGGCCACCAAGGCCACGGCGTTCTACAACGCGGCCGCGAGCTACTTCAATACCAAGGAACCCGGGCTGATGGCCAAGGCCGCAGACCTGGCCGGCCGCGCGGCCGCCCATCCCCAGACAAAAGAAAAAGCCGAGGCCCTGCTGAAGCGGATCAAGCAATAAAAGGGGCCGGCCCCTTTTTCATTTCTTCTATCTAAACACTCGGGCCGTTTACGGCGTATCATAGTCAGAGAACGGGAACCGCGGAACCCATGGACGACAACGAAATCATCGCGGCCTGCCTGCGGGGCAAGGGGGAGGATTTCCGTGACATCGTGGACCGCCATCAAGGACCGGCTTTGGCCATGGCCCTGAACGTCCTGCGGAACCGCCAGGACGCCGAGGACATCTGCCAGGAAGCCTTTGTCCAGGCCTTCCGGAACCTGGCCCAATTCGATCCGCGCCGGAGCTTCCGGACGTGGCTGTTCACCATCCTCTACCGCAAGTGCCTCGATCTTCTGAAACGGAAGCGGAGATTTCAAAGCGCGTTCGCCCGGGTCCGGCACGAGACTCCCCTGAAAACCTCGGGCGAGATGGCGCCGCCGCTGCGGGATCGGGAGCTGCCCGAGAACATACTCGGCCGGTTGAGCCCCAAGGAGAGGACCGCCCTCTGCCTCTGGGCCAACGAAGGGTTCACGGCGGTCGAAATCGCGAACGTGCTCGGCTGTTCGGCGTCCACGTCCCGCGTCACGCTGTTCAATGCTCGGAAGAAGATCAAACTTTTATTGGAGAAAAGCCATGCGGCACGCTGACCTCGTCGGTTTACTTTTTCGCGTCCTGCCGTTCGATGTCTGGAAGGATGCGCTCCTTCGCAGCCATATGGAGAATTGCCCCGCCTGCCGCCGCCGGCTGGCGAGCCGCGAAGAAGCCCGGCGCGTCCTAATCCGGAGCGAGGACGTGGGCATTCCCGGCGGATTCTGGCCGGCGATCGCGGACCGGATCGGTGGTTGCGGGATAGCTGCGGCGCCGAAGGCCGGGGTGGCGCGCGCTTCCGGACCAGTTCCGGGGCCGCGGCGATGGGCGTGGCGCTGGGCCGCGGCGATCTCCGGAACGGCGTTGGCCGTCGTCCTGACGATTGCGCTCGTCCGTTTCCTAAGCCCCACCGCGCCCGGCGCCGCCGGGGCCGTCGAATCCGGGCCGGACCAGGTCCGGATCCATTATGTCCGGATCGACAACGAGCCCGCCCAAACGTTTATCTTCAAACCGCACGACTCGGACGTCGTCATCGTCTGGGCGGGGAAAAATATCTGAAGAGGAGGTGTCATATGAATAAGAGCGGAAAATGGTTTTGCGCGGCGGTTCTTGTTTTCATCGGATCGACGCTCAGCTCAATAGCCGGGCCGCAGATTCCGGCCGCCGCATCTCAGGAGTCCAATCCCTGGAACATGAAGATGCGGATTTTCGAAATCCCCGGGAAAGGGGCAGGGGAGCCGATCAAGGCCGTCACCTCGTCGTATTTGAAGTATAGCTTGACGGCCACGATAAAGACGGAGTTCGACCTGGCCGAAGAGATGAAACAGATCCAGAAGACGTTCAACTACCAGGACGTCAAGCTCCTGACTGAGGCGGATTTCACCTGGAAATGGAACGACCGGGACAAGGCCTTCCACATTTTCCGGCTGGATGGGCGAGAGTATCTCATCCTCATCACGCCGGTGGACGTACTCCGCAAACTGACGTTCCGGATCGAGGTCCTCGAACAGGGAGACAAAGCGAAGACCAGTCTCCTCGACACGGAATTCTCCATCCCGGAGCGGAACATCACCGTCTTCGGCTTCGAGGACACAAGGGGCAACGTCTATTTCCTGTCGTTCCGGGTGACGGGCTGGTCGCCCGCCGCAGGCCCCGCGGGCGCTGGGGGAGTGATGGGTGGGGTAACAACCTATATCATCCCGGCCGAGGGCCCGGTGCGGGCCGTCGGCGAGATCAAGCCGCCCCGGCTGATCAAGCAGGTCGATCCCCGCTATCCCGAAATCGCCCGCCAAGCCAGAGTCGAGGGTGTCGTTATACTGGAGGCCGAGACCGATGTTTACGGCCGCGTTCAAAACGCCAAGATCCTCCGGTCCATCCCTCTCCTTGACCAGGCGGCGATCGACGCCGTCCGGCAGTGGATTTACGCGCCGCTGATGATCGACAATAAGCCGCGGGGGTGTATCTTTACCGTCACGGTCAGGTTCACGCTGGACGGGGGCCGGCCCGCGCCGCCCTCCAAGGAGGGTGAGCCCCTAAAAATCACGGGCGACGTCAAAGGGCCGAAGCTGATCAAGCAGGTGGATCCGGTTTATCCGCCGGTCGCGCGTCAATCTCAAGTTGAAGGAACGGTCATCCTCGAAGTCACGACCGACATCTACGGACGGGTCCGCGACATCAAGATCTTGCGGTCGATTCCGCTCCTCGACCAGGCCGCGCTCGATGCCGTAAGGCAGTGGGTCTATGAGCCTCCGATCATCAACGGCAAGCCGATCTCGGTGACGTTCACGGTGACGGTGACCTTCACCCTGAAATAAACAAAAAGGGGACCGCCCTAATGACTTCGCAATTAGGACGGCCCCCTATTCTTCTTCTTTTTCTTCTATGGAATATTGATCTTCGCCGGCGGCGTCAGCTTCGAGTAGTCGAGTTCCGATCCCAGCACGCTGTGGGGGATGGAATAGACGACCATGAGCAGCACCGCCGCGAGCACGGTCCAGATCCGGGCCTGCTTCCCCTTGCGCATCAGGAAAAGGACGGCGATCCAGCCCACCATGGCGATGAACGTCTTGTTGTCGGTGAGGTCGAAGCCGAGAGGGAAGCCCGACCAGAGCACGCCGAAGCTGAACTTCTGGACGAGCGGACCGAGGATGAACCCCCCGATGAAGAGCACGACCGCCGTCCATTTGGCGAACGTCCGATGGTCGGCTTTCAGGGGAATCGCGGCGAGCAGCGCCCCAATCCCGATGGACACCGGGATGCACAGCCAGAGCAGGTTCGTCCCCATGATTTTGGGGATGCCGACCAGCTTGAAGATCAGGTAGGCGGACCCGAGGCCCAGCACGAGCAGGACGAGGGCCGGCCCGAATTTGAACGTCGGCCACTCTTTCATTTTGCCGAAGGCGGACAGCCCGGCGATCGTGGATAGGAGCATGGCCAGGAACATGATGATCACGTGGGGAATGAGAACCCAACCGGGGACAGGGCCCTTGAACCGGATGACGACGGGCTTGTCGCCGTTGAGGGCGGCTTCCTTGTCGCCGCTGACCAGCGTGACCTTATAGGCCAGCTTCCCGGCGGCGGGTTGTTTGGGGAGGCTCCCCGCGAGCCCGCCCTGCTTGTGCTCAAGGGGGACTTTCGTCCAGGGGTCCTGGGTCTTGTAGCGCATGTATTCGAGATAGCCTTCGAGCGCCCCGGTCCCCCGGATCATGATCTCGCAATCCGCGACGTTTTCGGCGCTGCGGAGGAGGCGGGCTTTGACGGTTTGGCCGTCGATGGTCGCCTGGCCGCTCGCGGGATAGGTCGGCCCGGTCAGCCGCTGGTAGACGGCCGCGCCGAGCGTAATGAAAACGGCCAGGACCCATAGGAATAGCTTTTTCATTTGGACGTTCCCCTCTCTCTCAATAATCTATGGAAAACAAAAGCCGGAGCGTCAGTCTTTGATCGTGATTCCGCCCATGATCGCCGTGCCCTTCACATAGAGCGTGGCCTTGGCCGCGGCATCCGAGACGGTCGTATGCTTGTCCTCGAAGCCGCCAAGAATCGGGGTGCCGGCGAGGACGACCTTCCAGTCGCGCGGGACGAGGATGTCCACGCCGCCCATGATCGCCGTGGCGTCGAGCGTCGCTTTCCCGCCGTCGAGGCCCGCGCCCCGGAAATCGAGTTCCAGGCCGCCCAAGATCGCCGTGACGTGGCCCCCGCGGAAGCTCTGGGACTCGATGCGGCGCTTCATGCCCCCCAGGATGCACGACATGTCGACGTCGTTTTCCCGGATCTCCGGGATGTTCCCGTCCGCGCCGCCCGACCGGCGAAACGCCGGACGGAGCAGAAGACCGAGGCCGACAAGGATGATCAGGGCCGGCCAGACGTATTCCCAGGCGTTGTATTCGAGGATGTTGAGTTCTCGCAGGAGGAAAAATCCGCCCAGGACGATGAAGAACAGCCCCGCCCCGGGACGCCGGAAGCCGTTGCCGATCAGGATGGAGAGCCCGAGGATCATGATGATCACGGGCCAGTACGTCGAGATCAAATACCCGAAATCGAACCCGCCGAGGCGGTCGAGCAGAAAAAGGACCCCGATGACGACAAGAATGAGTCCCCAAAAGATCCGTCCCTGGTGGCTGTGATAATGGCGTTCGGACATTTGTCCCTCCTTCCAAACCCGTAAAATCTAACTATATACCATATATACGGCTTGCTCGAAAAGAAGTTGCCGGCCGGGCTAGAGCCGGGCGATGTCCATCCCGCCGCTGACCTCGAGGACCAGGCCCGTCGAATAGGGGAACGAGCCCTTGGCCAGGGCGGCCACGGCCTTCCCGACGTCTTCCGGAAAGCCCCAGCGCTTCTGGGGCACGAGCCCGCCGGCGATCAACCCGTCGTATTCCTCCTTCACGGCCGCGGTCATGTCCGTCCGGATGATGCCCGGTCGGACCTCGTAGACCATGATCCCGAATTCGGCCAACCGGTCGGCGAAGACCTTCGCGGCCATGCTCAGTCCGGCCTTGGAAATGCAGTATTCGGCCCGGGAGGGGGAGGAGACCCGGGCGGAAACCGAGCTGATGAAGACGATGGCCGGCCTCCGGTCCGGGGCCGTCTTTTTCTCCTCGATCATGAGGCGGGCGGCCTTCTGGGTCAGGAAAAACGCTCCTCTCAGGTTGATGTCCATGAGCCGGTCGAAGCTCTCCGGGGTCGTTTCGAGGACGTCCAGCCGAACTTTCGGCGCGACCCCGGCGTTGTTCACCAGCAGGTCGAGCCGGCCGTATCGCTCCCTCACCGCGTCGAGGAGCGCCTCATGCCCATCGAGCGAGGCGATATCGGCCCGGACGGGAAGGAATTCGCCGCCGAGACTCTCCACGGCCGCTTTCGCCTCGAACAATCCGGACGCCGCGTTCCCGGGCTCGAAGACGATATCGCACCCGGCGACCGCAAATCCCTCCCGAACGAGTTCTAAGGCGATCCCCCGGCCGATGCCGCGGCCGGCCCCCGTGACGAGCGCCACAGGTTTCTCATGCATGGCGGTCTCCTCTCCGGCTACCGGATAATCCGGTCGTTCCGGAAATCGTCCCAGACGGTCTCGAACCAGGCCTCATCCGGCGGGATGGGCCGGATGTCCACCCATTCGGTCGGGACCCTGCCTTTTTCGTCGATCGCGATCTCCATGATTTTTTTGTTGACGAAGGACTCCGGAGCGGCGAGGGCGAACGCCCATTCGCCGCCGAGCCCGGGGCAAGGCAGCGCGCCGGCCGGGTCGAGGACGAGATAGGAGCCGCGGCTCGCCCCGCCCTTGGCCAGGTATTCCTTGATCGCCTCGAGATAGACGGCGTGGGTCAGGCAGAGGTCGAGGGTCTTGAAGCCCTCGGCCAAGTCTGCGGCCGATTTCACTTGGAGCGACCTTTTCAGCCGGGCGAGCTGCGCCCAGGCTTTTCCCGCCTCCCGGCCGATCGTCTTCGGGTCGCGGATATGGGCGCCGTACCGCGACATCCGCTCCCGGAGTTCGCGGCGGGCCTTCTTGCCTGTTCCGGCGCCGGCCGCGGCGCCGGCGATCATCTGCCGGGCGAGGCTGATCTTTTCCCGGATTCGGTCTCCCGTGGCCGCGAGGAACTCGCTTTTGGAGAGCGGCTTCCCTCCGTATCGCGCGGCGATGTATTGGGCCGCCCGCAGGCTCCCGACCTGCCCGGAATTCAGGGCCGAACCGCCGGGCCGATACACCCCGTGGGAGCCGTTGACCTCGCCGACGGGGAACAGGTGGGCGATGTTCGATTCCCACCAAATTCCGCCTTTGAAGCCGCCGTTGTTGTGTTGGGCGCAGATCGCGATTTCGAGCGGCCCGGCTGCGAGGTCGATACCGTGGCTCCGGTAGATCTCGATCGCCGGCGGGTTCATTTTCCGGAGGCGCTCGATGGGCGTGGATTGGAGAGCGCCCGATTTTTCGAGGTAGGAACGGGCTTCGGGGCCGATGCGGTCCAGGGAAAAATCGCCGAACGTTCCGCCGCCGCTCGGGTTGCGCCGGAAGTCGAGATAAGCCCGGCGCCCTTTCACCACGGTCTCGCGATAGACGAGGATATCGATCAGGGATGATCCGTGATCGGCGACTTTCCGGGGGTCGAAGGGCCATTGATAGCCCTTGAGGAAAATCGCCGTCGCGAGCCGCCCCATGTCGGGAAAATGTTCGTTCAGGAATTCCCGCTCGTCGCCGCCGTTCCGGTCCGTCGAGAAGTAGCGGGGAATGACCTGCTGATAGGTCCCCGACAGGTTCCAGCGGAAGGCGAGCGAGGCGAGGCCGAACTGGGATTCGGTCAGGTTCTGCCCGGCGGCCCCGATTTCGAAGGCCAGGCCGTGCGAACCCGTCTGGCTCTCGGGATAGACCGACGCCGCATAGATGCCCGCGGGGCCGCCCGTCCCCAGGACGACGTTCACGGCGTTGAAGAGGACGAAGGCCGGCTGTTTTCCCCGGCTCCGGTTCCGGTCGAGGGCGAGCGCTCCGATGACCCGCTTTGCCCCGCCCTCGTCCGCCGTGAGCAGGCCGACGACGGGATGGCCGCCGAACACCCGGATGCGCTTCCGCCGGAGCTCGGCGGCCAGGGCTTGGACCATCATTCGCGACGTCAGCGGGCCGGCCGACGTAGCCCTCTGGTGAGGGTCGTGGTCGGTCTTGTAGCTCGCGTAGCCGCCCCAGCGGTCGTGGGGAAACGGCACGCCCAGCCCGACGAGATGGTAGAAGGCCGCGGCCGATCCCTGCGCTTCGCAAAGGGCGATGTCGCCGTGCATGCAGCCGCCCCGGAAGAGATCTTCGGCCATGGCCCGGGGCGAATCGGTCGCCCCACCGGCGAGCGAGAGCTTGTAGTAGGTCTGCTTGTCCGAGCCCGCATTGAACGACGTCCCGCCCTCGAAGTCCTCGGTCACGACGGCGATGTCGCGCTGCCCGCGGTCGTGGAGGGAAACCGCGGCGTTGAGGGCGGCGGCCCCGCTCCCGACGACGAGCGTATTCAGGGAATGGACCGGGATCCGCAGTCCCTCGATCGCGACCCGGCCGGTTTTCATGTCAGTCGCTGGTGACGATGAAGAACGGCTTGTGGGTGAAGCTTTTGTAAAGAGGCCGCAGGCGGACGGGGTCGTAGTACTTGTCGATATCCACGACCTTCTTCTGGCTGGTCACGATTTCGATGGGGACGTTGTCGTATTCGCCGTTCCGGAGGCAGACCATCCGCCCCGCCTTGTTCTCCATGATCAGGTCGAAGGCGATGTTCCCGTAGGCCATCGGGACGAGCGAATCGAAGGCGTCGGGGTCGCCGCAGCGGACCATGTAACTCAGCCGCTGGCTGATGGCGTTGATCCGGTGGCCGCGGTTGAACTTCGGCGAGAGCTCCTGGAGGTGGTGGGAGATGACGTCGCCCACGCCCCCGAGCTTCCGGTGGCCGTACATGTCCTTCTCTTCGCTGGCATACACCCTCTCGCCGTCGTCGAAGGTCGCCCCCTCGGAGACGAGGACGACGGAATAGAGGCTGGGGTTCGTCGACCGGTCGGCGGTCAGGAGCTCGCAGAGGCGCTCCATGTTGAAGCGGTATTCGGGGATGACGCAGCGGTTGGCCGCTCCGGCCATCGTCGGCAGGAGGGCAGTGAAGCCCGCATATCGGCCGAAGACCTCGATGACCAGGAACCGCTCATGCGACCCGGCCGTGGTCCGGAGCGCATGGGTCAGGCTGATCGTCCGGGTGAGGCAGGTGCTGAAGCCGATGCAGTAGTCGGTCCCGGGCACGTCCCCGTCCATGGTCTTCGGGATGCCGATGACCTTGACCCCCTTATGGTGGAGATGGACCGCGTAGCTCAGCGTGTCGTCCCCGCCGATGGGGACGAGGTAGTCGATGCCCAGGAAGTCAAGGTTTTTCAGGACCTCGTCCGTCAGGTCGTTCGATCCGGCGGCGTATTTGTCGCGGAGGTGGGCGGGGACCGCCACGTCGGGCACGTGGCTCGGCCGCGTGCGCGACGTGTGGAGGAATGTGCCGCCCGTCCGGCCGATCAGGTTGACGATCTCCTCGGTCAGGTGGATGTAGTGTTCCGCGTTCGGGGCGGCCGCGTCGCGCTGGAGCCCGATGAGGCCCGCCCATCCGCGGCGGATGCCGATGACGTCGTAGCCCTCGTGGAGGGCCCGGAGCGTCACCGCCCGGATCGCGGGGTTGAGGCCGGGGACGTCGCCTCCTCCCGTCAGGATCCCGATGATCCCTTTTTTCGTCTTGATGTTCGCCATGACCGTCTCCTTCTTCGGTGGGGTCCCATTATACCGAAAACACGGGCCCCGTTTAACAATTTTGTCATCCCGAGCGCAGCGAGGGATCCCCTCCGCCTTCCGACATCCCGCATGAGATCCCTCGTAAGACTCGGGACGACCCTCCGGGTCGGATTGCTTCGCTCACTTCGTTCGCTCGCAACGACGCTGCATCTGGTTATGAGACCCGATACGCCTCGCTGTCCCGGACGACGCATCCGGCCGGCCGGCCGGCGCGCAGGAGCTCGGAACAATGGGAACAAGCGAGGCAGATCTTTCGGGAGTCCAGGGCGCCCTTGTCCCTCAAATCCGCGGCGAAATCGGGATAAGCAAAGGCCAGCCGGCCCAGGCCCGCCATGAAAATTCGGCCCGTTCCAACCGCGCCGGCCGCAACATTCGGAAAGTACCTGCGGAGCCAGGAGTATCCGGTGCCGACGACAGGCAGATCCGGAAATTGTCCTTGGAGGGCCGAGACCGCCCGGATCAGCCGGGCGACGCTGGCCAGCGGGTGTTCGGCCGGGAGGGGGTTACCAACCGCCGGCCTGTCGAACGGGCGGCCGAGATACGGTTTGTAGGCCGGGATGCCGAGGGTGACGTTCAACAGGTCGAGCCCGCGGTCCCGGAGTCCGCGGACCACGAACGCGGCTTCCGCGAGGTCGGGCCGCTCCGGATCGTCCGCGGATCCGCCGAATCCATGGGGGGAGGGCACCCCGTCGCACACGCCCAGCCGGACCGCGAGCAACGAGGCCGGAAGGCGCTTCTTGATCCGGCCGGCCGTTTCGAGCAGGAAGCGCGCCCGGTTTTCGAGCGGTCCTCCATATCGACTTTCCGATCGGGCGCGGGCGGCGAGCAGCTCGCCGACCAGGTAGCCGTGGCAGGCTTTGAGATCGACGCCGTCGAATCCGGCTTCGACGGCGATTTCCGCAGCCTCGACGAATCCGGCCTGGAGGCGGTCGAGTTCGGAGTCGGAGATGAGGGGGAATTCCGCGTCCGTTTTCAGAAGCGGGTCGAGATGGGGATTGCGCTGCGCGGCGACGGGAGCGGGTTTCCCATTGCGCTTGGCGAACCGGCCGGCGTGCGTCAGCTGGAGGACGAGGACCGGTCCGGGGCCCGCCGTCCGGGCCGCGGCCTCGCGCGTCTCCGCGACCAGATTTTTGAACGCGGCGAGGTTAGCCGGCCGGACCAGGAGTTGATGGGTGTTGGACCTTCCCGTTTCGACGACGGCCGCCGCCTCGAACCAGATGAGCCCCGCCCCGCCCGCGGCGAACCTCCGGTATCGGCGGAAGGTCAACTCGCCGGGCGCTCCGTCCGGGCCCGCATCCGCGCCTTCCATAGGGTGGACGGCCAGGCGGTTCGGGACCGTCCGGCCCGCGATCGCGCCGGGCCGAAGGAGGGGACCGATGTCCTCGGCGAAGGGGAGCTCGAGGCCGAGCGCGCGGACCTTTTCCCGGAGCGCCTCCGCGGTCCCGAACCGGAACCGCTCGTGGCCGGTCACGAGGCCCCGACGACGGTCCGGATCGCCCGCAGGTCCCGCTTGACCCGGGGTTCGCAGGCTTCGGGCCAGCGCGCCCGGTCGAGGACCGCGAGCGTCTTGCGTTGCATGCGCTCCTGGGTCCGGGCGGCGATGCTCAGCAGGTCCGCGAACTCGGGGACGGACAGGTCCGGGAATTTGGCCAGGAACATGGGATCGAAGATGGGAATGGCGAAATCGCCGCCGTGGTCTTCGATCGAGAGCGTGATTTCGCGCGGAAGCGTGGACAGCGCTTCGAGGATCCGGGTGAAATCGACCAGGCCACGGCCGGCCTCGGCCGTGAACGAGGTGAGACCGCCCGGCCCGAGGACGAGGGCCCCGTCCTTGATATGGGTCGTGACGACCCAGGGCAGGGCCCGGCGCGTCGCGGCCACGGGCTCCTCGAGCATCGTTAGAAGGTTCATGGTATCCAGGCAGATGCCGAACGGGCCTCCCGGCTCTGCGCCGATCATATCGAACAGGCGGAGGAGCTCGAACGTCGTGAATTCGAAGTGCGTCTCGAGCGCCAGGGTGACGCCGAGGTCTTTGAGCATGGCCGCCTGCCCGCGCAGGCCGCGGGCCATCTCCTGGAGCAGGACTTCGGTCGGGACGGCGTCCTCCTTCCAGCGCATCAGCCCGCCCGAGCACGACCGGACGGTCCGGACGCCGAGAAAGGCGGCCTGTTCCGCGGCCCGGCGGTTCGTTGCGGCGATGTCCTTGGGGCCTCCGGTCGCGAGATCGAGCGGGATGTGCTCGCCGCCGCCCCATTCGAGATAGAGCCCGTTCTGGGCGGCGTAATCCCGCAGCTCCCGGAGGAAGCCGCGGTCGCCGGACTGCGGCGGCGGCTCGGAAAACTGGACGCCGCGGGCGTCGTTCATGAGCGCCCAGTCGAGAAGCTCGAACGGATCGAGGTCCAGGGGCTTGAGGCTGTAGGCGTCGAGGCCGACCCGGAATTTCTTCATGGGAACGGCTATCATTCTATCATCTTCGCTTCGCCGGGTCACGGCCCCTCTATGCGGCCAAGGGGTCAACCCCCGCGCTCCGGGGGAACCAGTCCCGTCGGTTCCCCCCCACCCAAATGCCTTGCGGCTTTTGGGTGGGGCCCCCCCTCCGCTATGAGCGCTGTGGCTGACCCCTAGGCCGTATCGATGTCCTCTGCTTGAAAACGAAATGCTCGAATTGACATCCCGCATCCGGTTGAATATAGTCGGAAGCGCAAAAATGGATTCGCGATTGCGAGGAGGCCTCATGCGTAAATCCCCCGTCATTCTGCGTTGGATGTGCGTTTTCGTCCTGATCGCCCTTTTGCCGCTGAGCCAAGCGTCCGGACAGGCCGCGGGCAAGAAGCCCGTGCCCTACGACGCCTATGCCGGTTGGCGTTCGATCCAGGGCACGCAGATCACCCGCGACGGCGCGTGGCTGGCCTATGTCCTGGCCGCCCAGGAAGGCGACGGCGAGCTCGTCGTCCGCAACCTGAAGACGGACAAGGAATACCGCCAGGCCCGCGGAACCGCCCCCGTCCTCACCGTGGATGGGAAGTTCGCCGTTTACACCATCGTTCCTCCCAAGGACGAGGTGGACAAGGCCAAGAAGGACAAGAAAAAGCCGGAGGAGATGCCCAAGAATGGCCTCGGCATCCTCAATCTGGCCACGGGCGATGCCGCAACAATGGAGCGGGTAAAGAGCTTCAAGGTCGCCGAGGACTCGGGCGCCTATGTGGCATATCTCATGGAGCCCCCGCTGAAGGCGCCCGCCGACAAGGAGCCGGCCGCCAAGACTCCGCCTGAGAAAAAGGAACCCGCGGTCAAACCGGAAGTCCCGGCCAAGGAGCCCGCCGCGAAGGACGACGCCAAGAAGAAGAAAGAAAAGAAACACGAGCCGGGCAACGACCTCCATATCCGGGAACTGGCCACCGGGACCGTGACCACGATCAAGGAAGCCACCGACTACGCCTGGAACAAGAGCGGCACGTGGCTGGCAGCGGCCGTGATGTCCAAGAAGTCCGAAGACGACGGGCTCTACATGTTCGGCGCCAAGGAACCCCGCAAGAGCGGGGCGACGGCCCTGATAAAAGGCCAGGGCAACTACAAGGCGATCGCGTTCGACGAGAAGGGCGGCCAGATGGCGTTCGTGAGCGATCGCGACGAATGGAAAAACGACGCCTCGGCCTTCAAACTCTATTATTGGGCTGAAGGGACCCCGGCCGCCGCGGAGATCGCGTCCGGCGCGGTGAAGGGCATGCCCGCGGGCATGGCCGTGAGCGAAAACGGGCGGACGAGCTTCTCCAAAGACGGCACCAAGCTCTTCTTCGGCTACGCCCCCGCCCCCAAGGCCGACCCCGAGGACGCCCCCGAGCCGGTCAAGGTGGACATCTGGAATTGGAAAGACCCCGAGTTCCAGCCGATGCAGAAGGTCCAGGCCGACGAGGACAAGAAGCGGAGCTTCCAGGCCGTCATCCACCTCAAGGACCGGAAGCTCGTTCCCCTGGCCGCTCCCGACCTGCCGACGATCGTCCTCTCCGAGGACGCGAAGCTCGCCCTTGGGACGTCGGACCTTCCCTACCGCCAGCTCGTCTCCTGGGACCAGAGCTACAGCGACGTCTATCTGGTCAGCCTCGCCGATGGGACCCGGAAAAGGGTCCTCGAGAAGTCGGGGAACGGCGTGACGATCTCGCCCGGGGCGAATTACCTCCTCTATTATATGGACCAAGACCGGAGCTGGTACGCCTACCGCGTCCTCGACGGGAAGACCTTCAACCTCACCGCCAAGCTCGGTGTCCGGTTCGCGAACGAAGAGCACGATACGCCTGACGACCCCCGGCCCTACGGTACCGTCGGCTGGACCGAGGGCGACAAGACCGTCCTGCTCTATGACCGCTACGACATCTGGGACGTGAAGCCCGACGGATCGGGCGGCCGGATCGCGACCAACGGCTTCGGCCGGAAGAACGCCCTGGTGTTCCGCTACGCGCGGCTCGACCGGGACGAGCGGACCGTTCCGACGAAGACGCCCATCCTTCTCATGACGACGGACGAGAAGACCAAGGCCTCGGGCTACTATCGCGCGTCGATCGCGGCGAACGCCGACCCGGCCAAGGTCGTGATGCTCGACAAGCGGTTCGGCGCGCTTCAGAAAGCTAAGAACGCCGAGACGTACATTTTCACCTTGTCGCGTTTCGAGGAGTCCCCGAACCTGTGGGTGAGCGGCCCGGACCTCACCGACATGAAGAAGCTGAGCGACGCCAACCCGCAGCAGGCCCAGTACGTCTGGGGCAAGTCCGAGCTCATCCGCTATCTCAACGCCGACGGCGTCACCCTCGAGGCGATCCTGACCAAGCCCGAGGACTTCGACCCTTCCAAGAAATACCCGCTGATGGTGTACATCTACGAGAAGCTGGCCGGCGGCCTGCACAACTATATCGCCCCCGCGCCCGGAACGAGCATTAATATCGCCCGCTACGTCAGCCATGGCTATGTCGTCCTCCAGCCCGACATCGTCTACGAGACCGGCTA
>JADGNV010000087.1 GCA_017883285.1 Candidatus Aminicenantota bacterium
AATGGTAATGAAAATCCAGGCATACACGGAAAAGAAGAGCACCTGGAAAATTGAGTTGAAAGCCACGAGTCCTGCGCAGTATTCCGTGTCGCCGCTTGCCAGCTCATTCCACACAATGACCATGGCGATGCAGCGGGCCAGGCCGATCATAATCAGGCCGTACATGTAATGGGGATAGCCGCGGAGGAAGATGACGGCCAGAGCGAACATCAGGATCGGGCCGATGATCCAGTTCTGGACGAGCGACAGCGTCAGGACCTTGACGTTCCGGAAAACGTCGCCCAGCTCTTCGTATTTCACCTTGGCCAGGGGCGGGTACATCATCAGGATCAGGCCGATGGCGATGGGAATATTGGTGGTGCCGCTCTGGAATTTATTGATGAAGCCGACCACGGCTGGGACGAAATAGCCCAGTCCGACCCCGACGGCCATCGCCGAGAAGATCCAGAGCGTTAAATAGCGGTCGAGGAAGGAAAGCTTTTTATCGGAGTGTTCGGTCAAGTCAGGTCTCCTCTCGTCCGACGCTGTGTTTGTTATCCTTAAACAAGAAAATAAATCCCGATCAGGATGATGATGATCCCGGCGGCTTTTTGAAGAATCCGGTTGGCCTTGTTCAGGCCTTTGGATTCGATCAATCGTTTGGCGGCGCCCATCGATGTTCCGGCGATCAAAATGAGCAGCGAATGTCCCAAAGCGTAGATGAACAGCAAGAAGCCGCCGTAAACGACATTCCCTTTATTGGCTACGAAAGCCAGAAGAACCGCAAGGACAGGAACCGCGCACGGGGTGGATACGACACCGAATAACAAGCCGAGAAGAAAGGCCCCCAGCCCGCCTTCCCGGATTTTTTCGAAGGATTTTGGAATGGAGAAATTAAGCTTGAATGCCCCAAGCAGTTGGGCACCCATAACCAGACAGACGGCGGCCACGGCATATTTCCAGAAACGGCCGATATTGCCGAACATCCGGCCCATGAGAGCCGAGATCAAACCCAGCGTGGTGAATGTTACGGCCAAGCCGAGGACAAAGAAAAGGGAGAAGATAAAAGTCTTTTTCAGGGACGTTGTTCCCTGCTTGCCGGCGACCAAGCCGATCATCAGCGGGATCATGGCCAAAACGCAAGGATTGGAAGCGGTCATGACGCCGCCAAGAAAGACGGCGACGATCGCCAGCCAAGGGCTGTGCTGGATGAGCTGAGCGATATCGCCGAAAATGCGTTCCACGGCCCGCCTTCCCTACTTCACCCCGTGGTCCTTCAGAAATTTTACGATTTCGTCCTTGGGAAAAACCCCGACGTGCCGGAGGAGTTCGTTTCCATGCTCATCGATGAAGACTTGCGTCGGGATGAGCTGGATCTTGTAGTGTTCGCCGGGCGCCGGATTTTTCCAGACATCGTAGAACACGACGCGAACCTGTCCGGGATATTCGGCTGCGATTTCCTTCATGATCGGTTGCATCTGTCGGCAAGGAATGCAGTTCACGGAACCGAGCTCGATGAACGTGATTTTGAATTTGGAAAAGTCCAGCTTGATCTCGTCCGTGACGAGGATGGTCCCTTGGGCGGCAGCTCCTTGGGATGACGGAACCGTTGGGTCGGATCCCGCTCCGCAAAAAATATTGCATAACAGGACTGATGCCAAGAGGAACATGGAGGCTTTGCTTGCCAGATCGTTAGTTTTCACGTTTTGATCTCTTTCTTGTTCTTAGATGCCGCCGTGGGCTTCGCGGATCCATGTTTTAATTTCTTCGACGGATGGGATACGTCCGGCGCACTTGACCTTGCCGTCGATGACGAGCCCCGGGGTGGCCATGATATGGTAGGCGATAATCTTCTGGATGTCCGAGATCTTTTCCACGTTCGCTGCGACGCCCATTTCATCGACGGCGCGACGCGTTTTCCGTTCGAGATCAACGCAGCGGGCGCAGCCGGGTCCCAAAACTTTGATGTCCATGTCCTTTCTCCTTCCGGGGTTTTAGGCGGGCCGACCGGAACTTTGGGCCGGTTTTCGACCTCGCATCCCTTTCGGCGCGCGCGTTCGGCGTCCCCTCGTCCTTCGGATGTCATCCTTCAAACAGATCTGAAGATTTTCCAGGTCCTTGAGGATCTCGGCCGATTCCCGCCTCTTTTCTTTTCCGAAAAGATCCAGCAAGGGACGGAGGGTGCCTCGTATGTTAGGCGGAATGCCGTAGATCATCCACTTTCCGTCGCGTTTGTCCTCGACCAGCCCGGCGTCGCGGAGAATCCGGAGCTGGTGGGATACCCGGGACTGGGACATCTTTAAGATGAAGGTCAATTCGCAGACGCAGAGATCTTTCCCCAGAAGAAGGAAAATGATCCTGAGGCGGGTCGGGTCCGAAAGCGTTTTGAAGAATTTCAGAATTTCTTTCATGATCGTTCCTATAATATGAACGTATTGTCATATATCGCTATTGTGTTTGTCAAGGCCTTGACATCGCTTGCGGATAAATATATGATGAAATCTTCATATGTAAGGGTCGACATTCATGAAAACGAAAAGCGCCGGGAAGCGCGCGTGGTTTCTAGGGCTGATCCCCCTCGGGGTCGTTCTTTATCTGAACTTGAAAACGGGTGCCGATTTCGTCATTTTCTCTCTTTTGAAAATGCCTCCCGGCTCGCATTTGACCGAGACGATCCGCTTCTTTCTCTTCGAAGTCCCCAAGGTGCTCCTCCTGCTCACTTTGATCGTCTTCGTCGTGGGAATCATCCGGACCTATTTTTCGCCCGAGAGAACGCGCAAGATACTCGAGGGCAAATCCCTCTTCGCGGGCAACGTTATGGCCGGCGCCCTGGGGATCGTGACGCCGTTCTGCTCGTGCTCGGCCATCCCTTTGTTTCTGGGCTTCGTCGAGGCCGGTATTCCCCTCGGGGTGACGTTCTCGTTCCTGATCGCCGCGCCGATGATCAACGAGGTCGCCGTCGTCCTCCTCTTCGGCCTTTTCGGATGGAAAACGGCCCTCCTCTACGTCTCGACCGGATTGATCATCGCCATTTCTTCGGGCTGGATCATCGGAAAACTCAAGCTCGAGCGGTTCGTTGAGGACTGGGTCTATCAGATGAAGGCAGGAGAGGGGAATTTAGAGGGCGAGCGTCTTTCGTTCGGAAAACGGATCGATTACGGCTTCGTGGCCGTAAAAGACATCGTCGGGAAGGTCTGGATCTATATCTTGATCGGGATCGGGGTCGGGGCCGCGGTCCACGGCTACGTGCCGGAGAACTTCATGGCCTCGATCATGGGCAAATCGGTCTGGTGGTCCGTGCCGCTCTCGGTCCTGATCGGCGTCCCCCTGTATTCGAACGCGGCGGGCATCATCCCCATCGTCCAGGCCCTGCTCGGGAAAGGCGCTTCTCTCGGGACGGCCTTGGCCTTCATGATGTCCGTCATCGGCCTTTCGCTTCCCGAAATGATCATCCTTCGCAAAGTCCTGAAGCTCCCCTTGATCCTGGCTTTCGCCGGCATCGTCGCGACAGGAATAATGATTGTCGGGTTCGTGTTCAATCTGGTATTTTGAAGGAGGGCGCATGTCTAAAATGAAGGTCTTGTTTTTGTGCACGGCCAACAGCGCCCGGTCGCAAATGGCCGAAGCGCTGGTCAATCACGACATGGGCGACCGCTACGTAGCGTTTTCAGCCGGGACATCCCCGACGGCGCCCCGTCCGGAGGCACTCAAAGTGCTGGCCGAAATTGGGATCGACCATTCCCGAGCCCGGAGCAAATCGATCGACGAATTCGAAAGCCAATCGTTCGATTATGTCATTACGCTTTGCGGTGCCGCGAATGAGACTTGCCCTCTCTTTTTCGGCGGCGTCGAGCGGGTCCATTTAGGCTTCGAAGATCCGGCTCGAGTCACAGGAACCGAGGAAGAAGTCCTGACTGCTTTCCGGCGCGTGAGGGATCAGATCCGAGAAACCATGGAAAATTATCTTCGGAGCCGGCCGCCAGAGTCCCTTACGGATAATTGATCCCAAAGGAAAGACACCATGCCGCTGAAACAGGTCCCCCGGGAAAATATTCCCTGGTATCCCACGATCGACGAGGAAAAGTGCGATGGTTGTCGGATTTGCTTTCAATTCTGTCAACATGGCGTTTATCAATGGGACGAAGAGAACAATATCGCCAAGGTTATTCAGCCGTTTCAATGCGTCGTCGGCTGCAACGGGTGCCAGCCGCTATGTCCGCCGGGCGCGATTTCTTTCCCCGACATCGATGCGATCCAGGAAATCATAAGAAAGCTTCGGGAAGGGTGAAGGAGATATACCCTATAACAATGAACCCGGCCGATTCTCTCCTTTCCGGCATAATTCCATCGTAGTCGGCGCAGCAGACAAGGAGTTTTGCGACGCTTGGTTCTTGACAACATGGCCACATTCCCACATACTTTCCTTCGACATTTGGGAGGGACCGATGAAAGAGAAAGATATTTTCCGCATTCAGGCGCAGTTGCTGAAGGCCCTGGCCAACGAGGCGCGGCTAAAAATCGTGGATCGTTTGGCTAAGGGAGAATGTTCCGTGGGCGAACTCATCGAGGTCATCGGCTTGGACCCCTCGACGGTTTCAAAGCACCTGGCGCTGCTCAGGGCCCATGGCATCGTCCGCGACCGGCGGGACGGAAATGTCGTTTATTACAAGCTGCTCACGCCCTGCGTTTTGAACTTTTTCGCGTGTGCGACCCAGGTGCTGAAGGAAAGGTTGGGTCGATGAGATCTCCGGTCGAAGCCGCTCCGACGCTCGCGGAGGATCCTCTTGGATAACGCGGCCGCAGCGAGCCGCTTGATTGATATCCTGGGGATCGATACCGAGCCCGTCGCGGTTTTTCTGCTCGGCTCCGGAAGCCCGCCTCCGACCTCTTCGCTTAGGAACGTCACGAGCCATCGCTATTGCCAGCTCCTCATGCGTGCCCGGCACGGGGAGTCGGTCGCCCTCGCCCCGGAGGAGCTCGCCTGTCCGGCGGCCGCGGCGGCCTTCGGTTTTCGGCCGCTCCCCGAGGGGCTCGCCACCGGCAAGGGCCTCGTCGGGTTAGGCATCGTCGAGGATCCGGGTACGGGTCGGAGGATGTTCGAAGGCATGCCGCGTCTTGAGCCCGGGCGGGTGACGCTGATCGTGGCCACGCCCCTCAGCGCGGTTAGCGCTATCCCCGATGTAATCATAGTTGAAGGACCCCCGGAAGCTCTCATGTGGCTTGCCCTCGCTGACCTAAACGTGGCGGGCGGCGAGCGCCGCCGCGGCGATACCGCCGTTCTCCAGGCGACCTGCGTAGATGCGACGATCATTCCGCATATCGAACAACGCCTCAACTATTCCCTCGGGTGCTATGGTTGCCGCGAGGCGACCGACCTCGGGCCGCACGAATCCGTTCTGGGCTTCCCGGGGGGCGGCTCGAACCGCTGCTCGCGGCGCTAGAGTCTCTGGCGAACAAGGCCGTCGGGCGCTCACGAGCGAAATCGGTCTTCGAGAATCTTAATAAAAAGGAGAGCCCTCGTGAGTAACGACACGAAACCGGCATCCATGAAAATTATCGAATTCTCAAATAATCACTCATGCGGGGACGGCCGCTATGAGGCTTCGGTTCTTTTCGAGCAAGGGACGGTCAAAATCCGCAGGATCGAGCTCGCGGCCGGCGCCCGGATACCGCCATGCCGGATGACGGAGGACGTGGTGTTCGCGGTGATCGAGGGGCGGGTCGCTTTCATGGCGGAAAACGAGAAAACCGTCGTCCGCGCCCCCAACGCCGTGTTCATCCCCGGCGGGTCGATGACGCGCAGCATGGAGGCCGACGAGCCTTCGCTCATCCTGGCCGTGCTCTGCAAGCGTGAAACGGACGGCTCAGAGGGAGAGCGGTCGGCGAACTAAACATGATCAGTCTCTGGATCATCACGGCAGTCGCGTTGGCCGTTTCCTTGGCGGCCGACCGCCGGAAGACACAAGCTGCCGTTCTCAAGGGTTTGAAAATGTTCGTCGGCGTCATTCCGATGCTCCTTGGAGTCCTAGCCGCGGTGAGTCTCGTTCTGGCGGCTGTGACACCGCAAATGCTCGAACGGATCCTTTCGGGAGCGGGTCTTTTTCCGTTCCTCTCCGCGCTCGGAGTCGGCAGCATTGCGTTGATCCCCGGCTTCATCGCCTATCCGCTCGCCGCCCTTCTGCGGCAAAACGGCGCTTCGGTGCCGGTGCTGGCCGCGTTCATTACGTCTCTCATGATGGTCGGAGTTCTTACTCTTCCGCTCGAAGCGCGCTACTTTGGCTGGCGGGCGGCCCTCCTGCGCAACGGGCTAGCGTTCTGCGGGGCGGTGATTGTTGCCGTCGGCATGGCGTGGGTGCTCCGATGAGCGGTACGGCGGTTCGGAAAAGGAGAAAGGCTGTGGGGAAATACTGGCCCTGGTTTCTCTTCACCTGTGTCGCCGCGCTTTGGGCCTACAGCCTGCTGCACGCGGATTTCGCTTTCGGGAAAAAAGCCGGAGAGAATTTGGCCTCGTTCCTCGTCGAAATGGCGTCCGTGCTGCCTCCTATGTTCCTGCTCGTGGGACTATTTGAGATCTGGGTTCCCAGAAAGGTCATCGAGCGCTACGCCGGTCTCCGGTCCGGGATGCGGGCGGTTCCCTGGATGATCCTTCTGGCTACGCTCCAGGCCGGTCCGCTCTATGTCGCGTTTCCGGTCGCCATCGGCCTCTGGCGGAAGGGCTGCGCGCCGCGAAACGTCTTTATCTACCTCGGCGCTTTTTCCGCCATGAAGATCCCGATGTTGACTTTCGAAGTCGCCTTCCTCGGTTGGCGGTTCTCTCTCGCGCGGACCTTGATCAGCCTTCCCGTGTTCATCATTCTTGCAATTGTGATGGAAAGGCTCCTTCCCGCCGATTTCCGCCCTCCCGCGCTGGAAGAAACAAGCGATGGGGGGGACGTCTGAGGTCCGTCATCCAAGGCGGGAGGAAACGTTTGAAAAACTCCCGATCCCTCATTTTGACAATGATTTTTCTATGGGTGAGCCTCGTCGCTCCAAGCCTGCATGCGCAAGGGAACGGGCAGAATCCCGCCGGCGAATCCCGATCCGGCGTCAAGGGGATAAGAATCGGCCCTTTCACGCTCGATTTCGGCGGGCAGGCGCGGATGAGATACGAGTCCGACGACGGATTCACCCTTAAGGGCTACGAACCGGGAGGTCACGACCGGCTTCTGCTCGAACGGATCCGACTGAACCTGTCCGCCCGGCTTGAAAAGGGGCCGCAGCTCTTTCTCCAGCTCCAGGATGCCCATGCTTTCCTCACCCGGTTCACAGACGATGATTTCCCCCAAAGCAGCCCGATCACGGACACACTGGACATCCGCCAGCTCTACGTTGAGTGGCAGCGCATCGGCGGAAGTCCGATCGGTTTTCGCATCGGACGGCAGCAGATCTCGTACGGCGACCAGAGGGTATTTGGACCGGGCAACTGGGGAAACACCGGCCGCTTTGCCTGGGACGCGGCGATGCTGAAGATCGACACGCCAGGAATCTGGATCGACGCCTGGGTCGGCAAGTACTTGACCTACAAATCCGATGTCTGGCCGGACCGCGACATCGATCACTTCCTGACATTCGTCTGCTATGCGCACGTCAAGGAGTTGCCGTTCAGCCTCGATTTCTTCTATGTCCTCAAGCGCGATAGCAGCGGGAAGGTCGCGGGGGAATCGGGCATCGGCAACCTCCTTTCTCATACGATCGGCCTTCAAGCCGAGGGCCATGCGTTCGACGTTCTGGATGCGAGCGCGACGTTTGCCGCGCAGCTTGGACGATACGGAAACGACACCCTCCGCGCGTTCGGCGCGAGCGGGAAGCTTGGCGTCACGCTGCCGGTCACGGGAAAGCCCAGGCTTGGCGGGCAATACACTTGGGGCTCGGGCGACTCGAACCCTACGGATGGCATGCACGGGACCTTCGACGGAGTGTACGGCGGGCGCGACATCTTTTTCTACGGGTACCTGAACCTCTTTTTCTGGGCGAACCTGAGAGACGCTGAAATCGATTTCAGCCTCGAGCCGCAGCCTGCCCTTGCCTTCTACGTCGAGTATCACCACTTCAGGCTCGACCAGGCGGCGGACGCTTGGTACACGACGGGCCTCAAGGCGTATCGCCGGGACCCGACCGGCCGTTCGGGAACCTCGCTCGGCGACGAGTTCGACTTTCGCGTGGTTTGGACGCTTTGGAGCCATCTCGAGATGATGGGCGGCTATGGCCGGTTCTTCCCCGGCGGCTTTGTTATGAACACGGGGCCCGCATCGCCGGCCAACTGGTTCTTTGTTCAGACCGCCTATTCCTGGTGAAAGGAGCAAGAATGACAACACCAAAAAACTCGCGTCGTCTCCCGACAAGAGCGCTGTCTCTTGTGACTCTCAGCCTGATCTTTTTAAGCTTGGCCAGCACAGGTTGCAGAAGAGATATTGACCCCGCGAATGTCCCTGCTCCGTCTCAGGTCTCGGCCAGCGCCATGGGCGTCTGCCCGCCGTTCCCACTTCGCGACGAAGCCGGCAACGTGATTGATCCGGTCAAGGGAGTGAACGACACCGTGCCTTACTCTCCGCGGCAAACTTGCGGTACGTCCGGTTGCCACGACTACCGGAAGATCACCGAGGGCTTCCACTTCACCCAGGGCAAGGGGGAAACGCCCCCCAAGGAATTTGCCGCCCGATATAACTGGGTCACGTCGCCGGGGAATTACGGAGGCACCTGGTGCTCGCCGGCGCCGCTTTACCGCCAACTCGCGCCCAAGACGAATACGAGCGCCCGCCTGATGGACATGACGTCGTTCGACTTCGTAACCGCGACTTGCGGGAATTGTCATCCCGGAGGCGGACCGTTGGAATATGACCGTGCGGGCAAGCGCTATGACGCATGGATGCGCGACCCCGCTTCCGGGCTGAGCCCCGGCGGCGACAACAAACTCGACGGAGATTATTATAAAGCGCGCTGGTCCGAGACGGGCGTGATCGAGGCCGACTGTCTCCTCTGCCATATGCCCGAGTACGATCTCAAGAAGCGCAACGCCGAGCTGACCGGGCTCAACTTTAGGTGGGCAGCTACGGCCGGCGCGGGTTTCGGCATGGTGAAAGGCCAAGTGGCGGCCGGAGAGCGACCCGTCGTCGCTTATGAAAAAAGCAAGTTCAACGCCGACGGGAACGTCTTCATCCACATGGCCCCCGAACCGCGGAACGAGACCTGCCTCGGCTGTCACGCCAAACCGGATTGGAAGAAGCGCGGGGCTTCTTACACGGTCCGGACCGATGTCCATATGGCGGCGGGATTGCGCTGCGTGGATTGTCATGCGGCCGGCAGCCGGGCCGCCGATCCGCGCATTCGCGACCGCGAGGCGCATCAGTTCGGCAAGGGCGACGATCCTTCCGGCTGGGTTCGGAACGACCTCGACAACACGATGAGGAACTGCGAGAGCTGTCACGTCGACGGGTGGCGCAACGCCCCGCGGGCGGCGCACGCCTGGTTGCCGCCTCTGCATTTGGAGAAAATCGCCTGCCAGACCTGCCACATTCCGGCGCGCGCGGTGAAGAGCGCCCTCGTTCAGGCCAGCGATATCTATAACCCCGCTCCCCGCATCACCCCGCCGCCCAAGCACATCTGGGCCTTCTATGACCAGGATATGGGGTTCTGGAACCATTACGGTGAGCTCGAGCTGTTCACGAGCAAGGACGAGCCGACCGACATCACGAGGCCGACGCTCATCCGCTACAAGGGAAAAATCTACCCGGCGAACCGCGTCCATAGCGCCTGGGTCGGGTTCGAAGAGGAGGGCAAGCCGGGGCTCAATCAGCTGTTCATGAAAGACTTCTTCCAGATGTGGACCCAGCACCGGGCCGACCCGAAGAACAAGTACCGCGAGCTCGCCAAAATCACCGACGATAACAAGGACGGCGTTATCGAGGTGAACCGGGCCGAGGAGATCGACGCGCTTCTCGCGTCGGTGAAAGCCTATCTCTCGGCGACCGGCTTTCCGTTGGAAGGCCGCCGCCTCGTTTGGGTTTCGGATGACCGGGCTTATTATACATCCAAAGAGTCCCGAGACCTCCCGCGGGAGGCCTATGAGGCCACTCCTTATGCCTCGGTCTATAAGTTCTCGCACGATATCGCGCCCGCAAGAGCGGCGCTCGGCACTGGCGGCTGCACCGATTGCCACCGAGATGAGTCGCCTTTCTTCCAAGGAGCGGTTCTGGAAAAGCCTTTCACAGGTGAGGACGCGCAGTCGAGCTGGGGCCCGAACTCTCAGATCCTCGGCTTGTCGTCCGCCTGGGTGCGTCTCGGCGCCTTCCGGGAAGAATGGCTCAAACCCACGCTTTATATTCTGATCGGAATCCTCGCCTTTCTGGCGGCGCTTCTCGGTCTTCGTTGGTTATTGGTCAAAAAGGCGCGCTTGAGCGTGCGGACGGCTTTCTGGGTCACGGCGATCATAGCTGTCGCCGGAGCCGTCGGCGGGGCGATCATGGCGGCGACACCCGGGCTGCTCGAATACATGACCGTCCGCCGGTTCAGCCTTGACGCGAACCACTTCTGGATCGCTTGCGCGGTTCTGGCGACTGCCGTCATCGTCCTCCTGGCAAAACCGCGGCTGCCGGTGCGGTTCCGGACAGCCGAGTTTATCGTCGGGGGAATTGGATGGGGAGTTCTCGTTCTCGCCGGCGTTTCCGGGGTCTTCATGTTGCTTAAAGTCGGCTGGCTGGAAAACTTGACGAGACTTTCTTATACCGTCTTCGACTTCAGCCTCGCCGGCGCGGCTCTGGTGGCGGCGCTCATGCTCATTTTGAAATGGGGGTTGCCGGGGCGGGCTTTCAAGACCAAAATCTCAATGACATCATCATGACCTTCTACGCCTCTTGCCCCCTGATCCTCTCATCGGATCTGGCGGGAGGCTTGAATGAAGCCTGCGATTTGGGTAAGGATGCGTTCCCACCCTATTTCCAGAGCACTTTGCGCAGATTGACTAATCCGTATTCCCGCTCGATCCGGTCCAGGATGTCCGCGTACCGGTCCTCGGCCCGGTCGGCGACCGCGGTTTCCCATTCGGCGAAGAGGGGGGCCTCGACGAACTCGTGCCGTTTCTTCAGGATCGCCCGCACGCCCCGGATGGACAGCCAATGGGTGATGAGCAGGAGGGCCACGACATAGAAAGCGATGTTCGGGCCGGGGAGGGGCATGAGGAGCCCGGTCAGCGGGACGAGCAGGACTTCGCCGATGAGATAGAACACGCGTTTCGATCTCTGGCGCTGGAGGAAAAAGCTGAAACGGTGATGGATCTTGTGCTCGTCGGCGATCCCGGAATAGAGGATCCGGATCCCGGGCTCCTCGAGTTTCAGGGTCCGGGCGAAGGCCTGCTCCTGGCGCAGCATCCGCTGGGGGAGGACCATCAGCTTCTTCTTGGCCAGCTCCCACGCCGCCTTGACCTTGGACCGGCCCGCCTCGGGCGGCTGGGGCGGTTCGGAGGAGAAGAACCGCATTTCGCGCCGGGCGTCCCTGACAAAAAAGAAGTTCAGCATCTTGGGGCTCTCGGACAAATCCCCGCTTTCGCGGAGGCATCAGGATATACGGATTCCCACGTCATGGGGTTTTCTCGAAGAGCTCGGGATGGACGAGACGGGCGAGCTCGAAGAGCGCGTCGTAGAGCCGCGGGCCGAACCGGCTGGCGGCGTTCTCGTCGAGGCGCACGATGCGGCCGGTCCTCACCGCCCGTATCTCCTTGAGGCCGCCCTGCGTTTCGAACCAGGTCCGGGCCTTCGCGAAATCGGCCTCGGTCCGCGCCAGGACGATGAT
>JADGNV010000088.1 GCA_017883285.1 Candidatus Aminicenantota bacterium
CCCGCCGCCGCCGTAGTTCGTGGGCATCAGGATGACGTAGATCAGGATCTCGCCGGCGAGGGCGATCAGAATGAGCCATCGGTCCAGGCTCTTCCGGCCGGCGATGAACAGCAGGAGGAAGAGGAAGGCCGGGAAGAAGTACCAAGCCACGCCCGTGTAGCGGCCGAAGAAATAGTAAAAGGTATTGATCGGCACGAATTTCGCGGGGAGGAGCGACTTGACCAGGTAGCCGTCGGCCGTCATCTCCTGGCTGGGCGCGGAATCGAAGGTCACGCCCGGCCTTTCATAGGGATAGCTGTAGTAGAAACTCTTGCGTTCCCCGCCCTGGTAATTCCAGTCTGAGGTCATGAGGTAAGTCGTCCCGAACAGGATCCCGAGGCTCAGGGCGGCTGCGAGGGCCAGGCCCACGGCCTTGGCGAATTTCTTGTGGAGGAGGGGCCAGAGGAGAATCGGGCCGAGCACCGCGACGTTCGGCGGCTTGGAATAGATTGCGATCCCGGCGACGAAGGCCGCCAGGTAGTCCGATCCGTCCGAAAGCAGGAAGCGGCGCATCCATCCCGGCAGACCCGCGGCCGGCGGGAATCCCGCCTCGAGGCTGCGGTGCTTGTACTGCCACAGGAAAAGCGCCGTGAAGACGAGGAACAGGTTGAGGAATTCGGGGGAGATCCAAAGGTAGTAGATCCAAGCCACGGAAGCGAAGAGAAAGGTCAGGACGCGGAGGAGCGACAGGCCCGGGGCGTTGGCCAGGCTGAAATACGAATACCCCATGAGGAGGAGGAGGAACAGGAGCACGGCGTGGAAGACTAGGGGGCCGTTCGGGCTCAAGACCCGGACGAACGGCGCGGCGAACAGGGCGTAGGCGAAATTTTTGGCGTAGACGAGCTTTTCGCCGTCGCCGGTCTTCACCCGTTTCAGAAAGAGGCCCAGCGGGCCGGCCGCGAAATCCTTGTTGTAGCGGAGGAGGTCTTTGAGGGTATATTCGAGGTCGCCGTCGAAAGCGATGCTCTGGGCCATGGCGTAGTAGGTGGACTGGTCGCCGGGAAGGAAGCCTTTGACGCCCTCGGTCGAGGTATTGTGGATGACCGGCATATTGAGGAACAGGGAGATGCCCAGGAAGAGGATCGACACCAGAAGGAGCGCCGCATTCGCGCCGGCCCTGTCCTGTAACATGAGTTAAATCAATACCATATTAGCAGGGGAAATTCAACCGCGGCCGCGGGCCGTCGGCCGGGACCGGATGCCGCTCAACGGCCGGCGAACAGGCCGAAGTAGGCTGCCCAGATCCGCTGCCCCCAGGCGAGGGCTACGAAGGCCGCGGGGGCGAGGAAGGACCCGTAGGGCAGCATATATTGGAGGTCTTTCTTCTTCAGGACCATGATCAGGATCCCGGCCGCGGCGCCGACGACCGAGGCCAGGATCAGCGTCAGGAGGGCGTTGAGCCAGCCGAGGAACGCCCCGACCATGAGCATCATCGTCACGTCGCCCAGCCCCAGCCCCTCCTTCTTGCGCAGCAGATAATATGCTCCGTAGACGACGAGCAGGAATCCGGCGCCTACCGCCGCGCCGAGCAGGGCCTGGAGAAACGTGAGATCGGCGCGGACGAAGGCATAGGCCAGGGCGAGGACGATCCCCGGATAGGTGATTTTGTCGGGCAGGATCTTATGCCGGAAATCGATGAAGCCCAGCGTGATGAGGGCGCTCGTGAAGAGGGCGGCGGTGACGAACGTCAGGCCCCAGCCGAAGCGGAGGAGGAGAACGGCGAAGGCGGCCGGGGTGAGGAGCTCGACCAGAAAATACGAGACGGGGATTTTCGCCCCGCAGGAACGGCACTTCCCCCCGAGAACGAGGAACGAGACGACGGGGATGTTGTCGTAGGGACGGATCCGGGACTTGCACGCAGGGCACGCCGACGGCGGCTTGATGAGGCTCAGCCCGGCCGGGACGCGGTAAATCACGACGTTGAGGAAGCTCCCCCAGATCAGGCCGAAGAGAATGACGAGGATCAGCGTTTCCATGGAATGACCTGGGTCCGGAATTCCCCCGTCGCGGGGTCGTAAACGTAATCTTTTCCGTCATAGTCCGTGGGGAGCGAGGGCAGGATCCCCGCTCGGACGAGCTCGCCCGGATCGGCCGGAAGGCGGCCGAAGTGCTCCCGGTATTTTTCCAGCGCCCCCTTGAGGACGCCGAAGTCCGCCGCCGCCTTGACTTGATAGAGGTGGTTGCCGGCGATCTTCTTGATCTGCTCGTCCTGGGATGTATTGAAAACTTCGAGCCACGTTTCCCAGGACGTCTTGAGGTCCATGGTTTTGTAGGCCGTATCGGCGTAAAGGCGTTTGGCGATGGCCGGCGATCCCGGGATGTCCATTGCCTTTTTGTAGTACGCCTTGGCCAGGTCGAAATCCGTGGCCTGCGCGGCGTAGTGGCCGGCTTCGAAGGGAAAGATCCACTGCGCCGGATTTTTCTCGAGACCCAGGTCGAGGATCTTGAGGGCGAGGGCCACGTCGCGGAGGTCGTAGAGGGCAATCAGGGCCCCGATCTCGTAGGGATCGATGTAGCGGGGATCGAGCTCGGCAATGATCCCGAAGACGTGGAGCAGATAGTCGTAGCGGTTGGAGATCTCCTCGTTGCCGTAATACTGAATCGCCCACAGATAGACGAGATCGGCCATGAGCGACGAAAAGCCGAACGTCGCGAACTTGAGGTATTTTCCGGAGGGGATATAAATGATGCCCGCACCCGGCACTTTCCGACGGGGGAGGGCCTCGATCCGCAGCTTCAAGCCGGCCGCGGCGATTCCCAGCAGGAGGAGGACCAACCCGAAGGCGATCTTTTTTTTCATCGATCAGACGAAGTCCCGGCGGCGGAAGACCAGGATGGCGAGCGTCAGGACGAACGCGGCGTAGACGAGGCCGTAGGCCGTGGCGGTGAGCAGGAGCGAGGCCGGGAGGGGCAGGCCGTGGACGACCTCGGTCTTGATGTTGAAGGTTTCGAGGTCGGGGAGGATCGCGGCGAGGACCCGGAGAAGGGTCTTCCCCAGACCCGGACGGACCTTCTTGATGAGCGTCTCGAGGCTCCACGAGAAATGGCCGATGAGGTAGAAGGCCAGGGAGAAGAGCGAGCTCAGGATGGGCGTCGAGAAGCAGGAAAAGAGAAGGGCCACAGCCGTAAGCAGGACGAGCTCGATGAAGATGAAGTAGATGGCGGCGAAGAGCTTCAGCTCGACGGTCCCGGTCTGGAGGAAGACAAGGGCGAGGAAGATGACGCCCATGCAGGTGAGCATCACGGCCAGCGTCAGGACGAGGCCGAAGTATTTGCCGAGGAGGAACTCGGCGCGGCGGATGGGCTTGGAGAGGAGGGTGAAGATCGTCCGCTTCTCGATCTCCTTGTACACCAGGCCGGTGCCGATCAGGATGGCCATCAGCGCCCCGAAGAGCGAGATCGAGGCCAGCCCGACGTCCTTGACGATCTTCATCCGGTCGCCGACCGTGAGCAGGGCCAGGACGCGGGAGAACAGGATGGCCGTGGCGGCGAAGAACAGGAGCAGGTAGAGGATGCGGTCGCGGACCGCTTCCTTGAACGTGTTGCGGGCGATCACCGCGACGATCATTGCGGCCTCACCATGTCGACGAACAGGTCTTCTAGGGTCTGCGTCCGGGGGAGCAGGGAATGGACCTTCCCGTTCCGGTCCCGGACGAGGTCCAGGACGGCCGGGACCCGGCTGTCCTCATAGACCTTGAGAAGCGTGCGGCCGGATTGGGCCGAGAGCGGCTCGCCGTGGGCGGCGAGGTCCTTTTCGCCGACGCCGGAGACGACGATTTCGGTGAACAGGATCTTCTCCGATATGAGGTCGATCAGCCGCCCCTGGCTCAGGATCCGCCCGCCGACGAGGATCGCCACCCGGTCGCAGATCATCTCGATGTCCTGGAGGATGTGGGACGAGAGGAGCACGGTCTTTCCCTCGCCGCGGAGGCGGAGGATGATGTCCCGGACGTCCTTGCGGCCGAGCGGGTCGAGTCCGCCGAGCGGCTCGTCGAGGATAACGAGCGACGGCTCGTTGATCAGGGCCTGGGCCAGACCGATGCGCTGGAGCATGCCCCGGGAGAACTTCCGGAGCGGGAGGTCGGCCGCCCGCTCCATGTCCACGAGCGTGAGGAGCTTCGCGACGCGGGACCGCCGCGCATCCGATCCGATCCCGAAGAGCTGGCCGTAGAAGTCGAGGAATTCCCGGGCGGTGAGATAGTCGTAGAAGTACGGATTTTCGGGGAGGAACCCGACCTTGGTCTTGGACCGGGGATCGAGGTGAGGGCGCCCGCAGAGCTCGATCCGGCCCGCGTCGGGGAAGATCAGGCCGAGGACGCAATTGATCGTCGTGGTCTTGCCGGCGCCGTTCGGGCCGAGGTAGCCGAAGATCTCGCCCGCCGCCACGGAAAACGAGATGCCTTTGAGGATCTCCTGGCGCCGGGGAATGAAACCGGAGGAGAAGGTTTTGCGGAGGCCGTCGACCGAGAGGATCGTGCTCATCTTCCGCTATTATATGGAGCCGCCCTCGGTTTTTCAATCATGAGCGGGGCTCGGAGGATTGGCGCGGCTTCCGCCCCAGTCGCTCTTGCGGCTCACCCCCAAACCGTGGGCCCCCGCCGCTTCGAGCGACCGGGGCTCGCGCCGCGCCTTCAATCCGGAATCACGTGGTTGAGGGTATCGGGGTCGATCGTGACGTAGAAATCGCCGCCCAGGTAGAGCAGCGGCGAGACGGCGCGCACGTTCAAGACGCCGTCGGCGGTGAAGCTCCGGGGCTTCTCGTGGACGGCCAGGACTTCGCCCACGAACAGGTCATGGTCGCCGGTGGGCCGGACATCGGCCAGCCGGCACTCGAAGGCGACATAGGCCTCCTCGGCGAAGGGCGTCCGGAGGACCTTCGGCGGCGCGAGCTTGACCTGGAACTCCTTGACTTTGTCCAGGGCGAACGCCGAAACGCGGCCCATTTGGGCCGAGAGCTTGACCGACGCGCGGCCGAGGAAGCTCACGGTGAACTC
>JADGNV010000089.1 GCA_017883285.1 Candidatus Aminicenantota bacterium
GATTCCGTGGTTACCCCTTGGCCCATGAACGGGATCCGCGCCCAACCTGCCGAATAAAAGGAGAGGAGTATGACGGCCGTTTTGGGGGCCCGTGCCCCTCTTGCCTTTATTCGAGTAAAATAAAAAACCCGGCAACGACCTACTCTCCCACCCAGCTGCCCAGGCAGTACCATCGGCACGAACGGGCTTAACTTCCGTGTTCGGAATGGGAACGGGTGTGGCCCCGCCGTCAAAGTCACCGGGATTTGATGCCAAGTGTCCGTTTTAGGGACGCGCGGTAAGTAAGCCAAAAATGCATCCGTTGATCGCCGATCTCCTTATAGCCTTGCCCTCCTAACGTCATGGCGGAAGCGGTCCCGATGAGCTCGTCACCGGCCCATCGCAGGTCGAGCACAATGTTATGGGCGCATCTCCTCGAATCCCGATCGCCGAGAGGACCTGGGAAGAAGACAAGGAGCTGTCCGGGGACGCGTGGAACGTAACTCGGCACGTCACGCACGGGCCGAGGCGGCGACGGCGACTCGCCAAGATGGGCCAATAGCCCATCGCCATCCGTCTTTTCCAGGGTCAAGGGTATCGCTCGCTCGAACGCGAGGATCTCGCCCGAGTACGTTCCCGCAGGCAGGTCGAACGGAGGCGCCGCGGGCGGTGCGACGAAACCAGCCGGCAGGCTTTCCGGGGTTCCGTAGCCGGGAAGCAGGGCCCGGAGGGTCTCTTCGGTCACCCGGTTCACGAATTCGGTGTCGTAAACGTTCATCAAAACGGCGACCGCGATGTCGTCGGAGGGCAGAAATTTCAGCATGGCGCTTGCGCCCGTCCAGCCTCCTTCGTGCCAGACAGTCCGAATGCCCTGAGCCGTGTCTGCGAAGAACCAGCCCAGTCCGTACGATTCGTTTCTGCCGCCCTTATGGGCCGCTCCGTCCTTCTCCTCGCGCATCCGGTCGATCGTACCGTCGTCGAGGATCAGGCTCTGATCGTTCAGGTGGTCTTTCAGATGGAACATCCCGAAGCGGATGAGATCGCGGACACTTGCATAACCATGAGCCGCTCCCGGGGTGTCCGATCGATGGAAGGGAACGATCCCTCCCTTATTATCGTACTGGACCGCGAGATCCCTCCGGCGACTTAGGTCCGGATCGAACGCCGCGGCGGTCAAGCCGAGTGGCTGAAAGACCTTTTCCTTCATGAACTCGGCGAGAGACCGGCCCGAGACGCGGGCGATGACATGCCCGATCAGAGCATATCCCAGGTTGGCATACTGGAATTCCTCTCCTGGCGGCCGGACAATGATGCCGAAGCGCCGGATCGTGTCCTCCAGGGGCGGCGGCCCCTCGGATTCATCCGTATAGAAGTAGTTGAAATGCTGCGGCAGTCCCGCCGTGTGATGGAGGAGGCGTCTGATCGTGACGTCCTTTGCCCGCCCTTGGTAGGTCTTCAATAGATCCGGTCGGACATACCGATCGACCGGAGCGTCAAGGTCGATTCGTCCTTCGCGCACAAGGACCATGAGCCCCGTCGCGATCATCGGTTTCGTCGTCGAAGCCAGGGAATAGACCGTATCCGGGGAGGCTTTGATGTGATTCTCACGATCCGCCCATCCGAACGATTGCTCCCAGATCACCCGGCCCTTGCGGGCCGCCGCGATAGAAACGGACGGAATATTCCTCTGTGCGAGTCCGGCCAAAATGAGTTCGCCGAGCTTTGCCAATCGCTCGTCACTTGAAGCGCCGCCTTGGACGGATCCCGGGTGCTGGGCTTGAGGGCCTGCCGGAACGGGGCCGATGACCATCATAAAGGCGATTAAGGAGCCGAGGACCGGCAGGATCACGACGCCGCAGAAAGCTCGCTTCACGGGTGCACCTCCTGGTTTCGAGATGGGACATGGCGGGGCTCATGCCCTCTATAATCATATACTGACGCCTTCCCGCCCGGGTTGCGGGGACGCGGCAAATCCACACCTAGGCGGTCCGTGCACTTCGGGTAGTTTGAGCACGGCGCGGACGAGTCCTGCCCGCCCCATGCGACATCTCATAAATATCAACTTGACACATTATTATATCAAGTATTACAATGTCTTTGAGGTTAGAAACCATTGGCCATCCATGAGGAAGTACTTGCGACGGCCCGGCGGATCTGCCGGGAACGTGGGGAAAGGACTTTCCGGGTCTCGGATATCGTCAACGCCCTGCCTCACTTGAATCCGAGTTCTGTCCGCACGCACGTCGTCAGCCGGTGCTGCGTCAACGCCCCCAGGAACCATCCTCACAAATGGGATTATTTCCGGCGCACGGGACGGGGCGAGTATGTGATCCTCTCTCCCTATGACATCACAAAGGAGCCGCCGGGCCGGGTCGCGGAGAGTCCGTCTGCCTATGCCCCGGCCGGCCCCGCGCGCGATACGATCCATGTCGTGGTGCGTCGTTCGGCCGGTTTCTATGTCGCAGAAAGCCTGGAGCTGGCCCTGGTCACACAAGGACGATCGCTCGATGAGCTACTGAGGAATCTCAGGCAAGCGGTCCGGCTCCATCTCGAAGGCGAGGACCCGGGCGAGTTCGGCCTGACGGCGTCTCCCCGGATCGCGGTGACCTACGAGGAAAGCCTGTCCGGCGATGGCCAGGCTTAGGCGCCTGTCGGCACGGCAGATCCTTCGGATTCTCCGGGCGTTCGGCTTTTCAATCGTCTCGACCCGGGGCAGTCACGCCAAGCTGAGGCGTGGGATCGAAGGAGGCCCGACTCAGATTTTGACAGTCCCCCTCCATCGGGAGCTAGCCCCCGGAACGATTCAGGCGATCTACCGTCAGGCCCTCCGTTTCATTTCCGAACAAGACCTCCGTCCTCACTTCTACGGGACCGACTGACGGCATGGGCCGACGGGCGGCGGCCGACTCTCAGGCGGCGACCCGGATTCGGCGGAGCGCCTCGGCCAGGCCGCCGGACCAGGCCTCGCCGTGGCCCGGCAGGACCCACCGTGCGTCGATCGAATCGAGCTTCGCGAGCGAGGCCATCGCCTGCGCCGGATCCAGCGTGAATGGCGCGGGCCGCGGTCCGACCGCGCCGGTCAGCACGCTCCGTGTCGTGAACGCATCGCCCATGAAGATCGCGTCGACGGCCGGGACGTGGACCGCCACGCTCCCCGGGGTGTGGCCGGGCAGGTGGATGATCCGCGGCGAGCCGGGAAGGTCCAGTATCGCGCCGTCCGTGAACGTCACCAACTCCGTGACGGGCGTGACGCGCAGGCCCCCGCGCCGGGCGGAGTAGGCGAGGAACCCCACCAGCGGCCCAAGCTTGATCGAGCCCCAGCCCGAGTTCGGCTTCTTGACCTCGCCACGCGCCCGTCCGGCGTCGAGCTCGTGGACGAAGACCCGGACGCCGCGCTCCCGGCGCAACCGTTCGGCGTAGCCGATGTGGTCGGAGTCCCCGTGCGTCAGGACGAGGCCACGGACGTCGTCGAGGGAGCGGCCCATCGCGGCCAGCTCGGCCAGCAGGTCCTTCCAGTATCCGGGCAGGCCGGCATCGACGATCGTGACCTGGCCCCCCTCTTCGACCAGGTAGCTGTTGACGAGGCCCGGGCCGAGCCGATGGAGCGATTTCGACAGCTGCATCTGCGCCTTTCTGGGTCGTGGTGTAGCATTCGTTTCATCGCTATGATACGTAGCCATCATCGCGACTGTCAATAGCCATGGGAGCCCGACATGCCGGCCTCGGCCCAAACCTCGCTCAAGGCGATCACCGCCGCCGCCCATGAGGGGGCGATCGGTCCTTTACCCTTGCCCTGAATGTGTTCTCTCTTATCCGGATCACCCCGTGGCCCTCTTCCCTATTTTCCGAGAACTCAATATACTTGGTGGGTCGTCCTATTCCCCGGCCGCAGCAGGGACCGGATATCATGATGCATCCGAGGAGATCTCATGGACGGTGAAAAGCGACACGGGTCCCGTTCATCCGCCGTCGCGGAAGTGAGCTTTGACCACAAAGGACTGAATTTCCATGGACGGATCAACGATCTGTCCCATGGCGGGATGTGCATCGATACCATTGATCCGCTGCCTGAGGGTTCTTCCGTCAGCTTCCGGTTCAGTCTCCCGGGGGATGAATCGGGAAGCCCCATCTCGGGCGAGGGACGGGTCGTCTGGATGGCCCACATGCAGGGCATGGGGATCAGTTTCACCCGGATGTCAGATGACGACCAGGACCGTTTGAAGACCTATCTCTCGCGGAGATGACAGGATACTGAATTCAAGCGAATTCGTTACATGTCCCCGAATCGTGAATTCCCCCCGAAAATAAAAAAGGGCTGAGCCCCTCTCGGGGATCAGCCCTCTTGCGTTCGAATAAAGCCGATCAGTTTTCGATTCGGGTGACACGCACGGAATTCAAGAGAATTCCGATCATGTCACCGAATCGGCGATCAGTACCGGCCGCGGCCGCCGCCGAAGCCGCCCCGGCCGCCGCCGGCGCCGCCGCCCGTGCGGGGACGATCGGTCCGGGGCCGGGCCTCGTTGACCGTCAGCGGACGGCCCTTGAGGTCCTTGCCATTGAGTCCGGCAATAGCCTTGTCGGCCTCTTCCTTGTTCGGCATCTCGACGAAGCCGAAACCGCGGCTCTCGCCGCTGAACTTGTCCTTGATGATCGAGGAGCTCGAAACCTCGCCGAACGCCGCGAAAGCGTCCTTGAGGTCCTGCTCGGTCGCCGTGCGGGAAATGTTTCCCACGTAGATGTTCATACATCTCTCCTTAAAATTTTGCCCTTGC
>JADGNV010000090.1 GCA_017883285.1 Candidatus Aminicenantota bacterium
GGAAAGCAGGCCGCGGCCCTGATCGTCGTCAGGGGCAAAAGCTCGGGCGCCTGGTGGAAAGACCGGGTCTACGACCTCCGGATCGAGGACCATGCCGCCCCCGTCCCCGAGCTCAAGCGGCTGCTCAAGATCGCGAAAGCCTACAACCACATGAACCTGGGCGATGAAGCCATGACGGCCAACAAGGTCGCCGAAGCCGTCCGCGAATACACGACGGCCATGGACATCTACTCCGACAATCCCGAAATGATCTTCTGGCCGGCCGTAACCTTGGCCTCGACCGGAAGGGTGGAGGACAGCTTACCTCTTTTCAAGAAGGTCTTCGCCCTGGATCCCAACTGGGCGCTGCTGCTTCGGCGGCTGCCGAAGGCCGGCCAATTCCCGAACGACGAGAAGCTTCTGAAGCGGATTCTGGACCTGGTGCCGAAGAAGTGAAGCCTAGAGCTTCAACTTCGCGATCAGCGCATCGAGATACCGCGATTTCATCTGCCGGCTTGCCATCGCCTGTTTGAGGGGCGGCAGCTTTAGGATGACACCCAGGACGGCGGCCATGGCCCGATGGCTGGCCAACGCCCGGTTGTCGAAGATCAGGTTCTGGAGCATCCCCCGTTCGATGGCCATCAGGACGGTTTTGTGCGTGGAATTGAGCGGAGTGATCACGCGCTCTGCGCGCCGGACGAGGCGGAGGCTCTTGGTCTTGGCGCAGACCCGGACGCAGACGCCGCAGCCCAGGCAGATCCTCTCGTCGAACTTGGCTTTTTTCCGCCGGGGGTGGCCGGGGTCGTTGGCCGAGATCAAGGTCATCGCCTCGACCGGGCAGGCCGCCACGCAGTCCCCGCAACCCGAGCACGAGGCGAGCACCTCAGGCAGGAAATTCGTCGTGTGAACGGGCCGCAGGATCCCGAACCGGCGGGCGGCAATCATCGCCTCGCAGCAACAGCCGCAGCAGTTGCAGATGAAGCTGACCCGCTTCCGGACGTTTTCCCCGAACTGGACAAGATTCTGATCGTAGGCCTGTTGGAGGAGGTCCATCCCCTCCGCGACATCGATCTGCCGGGCGAAGCCGTGCCGGATGAGGGACGCGGCCGTGGCGTTGAAGGTCAGGCAGATGTCCCGGGAGGCTGCGCAAGCCTTGTCCATATGCTCCATTTTGTGGCGGCAGTAGCAGAGCCCCACCCCCCGATGGGACGCTGTCCGAATGACCTCGCTCGCCCGCTCGTAATCCAGGACGTGGAGCGCGTCGTCGCTCGTCAGGACGGGCTCGTGGACGAAGGTCCGGCCGAGCTGGGTTTCCCCCTGGACAAAGAGGGCCTTGATGAAGTCCTCCTCGACGGTGATGTATTGGTGGTAGAGCTCGGCCAGGAGCTTCTGATCGACGTCCCCGCGGACCCGCATCATGGAGAATTCGAAAAACCCGGCCATGGGCGGAGGGAGGACGTAATATTGGCGGCGGCGGCCGGCAACATCGAGAAGCAGCGCCCGGGACGAGAGCGTATCCAGGATTTTCCGGGCTTCGACAGGCTTCATCTTCCAGGCGCGGGCGGCCGTCTCTGGGGTGAAGGGCTTGATGGGGAGGAGGGCGACGAGCGAGGCCTCGCGCTCGCTGAACAGAAGGGCCAGGATCCTGTTCAGGAGCTCGGAGAGCGGGGCGCCCTGGGGAAAACGGTTCAGGCGCTCGATCAGCTCCGCGTAACCCGAACGGGACGTCGCATGGGCCATGGCCCCTCTTTCTTATCAAAGATTCGGGGCCGGATCAATACATCTTTTTGAGTTTGATCCCTTTGTAATATTTCTTCAAAATCTCCGGATAGGTCGAACCTTTCTGGGCCATCCGGAAAGCGCCGACCTGGCACAGGCCGACGCCGTGCCCCCAGCCCTTCCCCGAGAAGACAAAATAAGTGGTGTGCCCGTCGGCGTCCTGCTCGCGGTCCACGACGAAGAGGTTGTCCCGCAGATTCAGGACCTGCCGGATCTTGAGCCCCTTGACCCGGACCTGGCTCTCCCGGCCGATGATCGCCGCATCGATGACCCGCTTGGATTTGCCCCGCTTCTGGGGGACGACATCGACGAGCGGACCGACCGGATAATACTGGTTGATGCGCGACTCGAGGTCCTCCCTGGAGATCCGGACCTGCCACCGGTGGAAGGCGGATGGCTGGTCGAGGATGTTGGAGAGCGGCGAGGAGACCTCTTGCAGGAGCCGGATCCGTCCGCCGTTTTCCACCCATTTCACCACGTCGCCGCCCGAGAGGTCAATCTCGGGAACGAACGTCTGGCTGTCCTCCAGGCTCCGGACGAGGAACAGGTCGGGGGCCAGATCGAACGACTTCTTCTCCTCGTCCTCGATGACCTCGATTTTGTCCTTGGTCACGGCTTTAACATAGCCCTGGCGGGTGAAATCCTTGTAAGTCGCAAGGACCTTAGCCAGATAGTAGCCGGCTTCCGCCCGGGAGATCGGGTGGGATTTGTCGCTGATGTCCTTGGTATCGGGATAGATGCCCGTAACGAGGAAATAGGTCAGGGCGCTCTTCTCCTCGGGCTTGAGCCCGGACATGTCTTTCGTGAGGCGGTCGGATTCGCTTTTCCCCAGGAGATTCTGGACCCGGGCCTGCCATTCGAAGCCGTCGATGAGCATCCGGGCGAACGCGACGAAGGTCAGAGGAGCCGGCGGAACAGCGATCTTCTCGCCTCTTTTGCCGAGGAGGGCCGCCGCCTTGCGGACCCAGTCCTCCGCCTCCGCGGGCGCCGCGGGCTCATGGAAGAACGCGGCATCCGTCGTGTAAGGGATCGCGTCCAAGGCCATGAGATAGGCCAGCTTGGGCGCGGCGTTCGCGCCCGCAACCAGGACCGCCGGCAAGACGGCCGGTGTCCGGATCTGCCACTCCTGCTCCTGCTCCAGGACGCATTCCGTGCTCTTCAAGTACGGCACGGGGTCCCCTTCGAACATCGCCTCGGCGTCCTCGGTCATCCCGCCGCAGGTGCTGGTGTAGAGGGCGTTGATGAGCTTGCCGTTGTAGACCGCCACTTCGCCCCGCGTCTCATCGACGGCCTGGGTGCTCAGGGGGTGCTCGGTGCTCATCCCGTCATACACCTGGGAGACGGGCGTGGCATAGAGGTCGAACCCGAGCTCCTCGAACTGACCGGCGTTCTTCAGGGCATAGGTGCGCGCGGCGATCGCCTGGGCTTTCTGGGCTTCGAGCTCGCCGAAGAGATAGGGAGACAGCTCGCCGGGAACGACGCCCCGCAGGTATTCCTCGAGGTTCAGGATGTTGATGAGGAGGATGCCCCGGCGGCTGCCCTTCAGGACAAAGATGCCCCGGTAGTTTTTTCCGCCGTAGGCCAGGTAGCTCTGGGGGGTGGACGGGATGAAGTAGAGGGACGTCTGGGCGTTGAGATTGACGAGCTCGCCGTTGAACAGGACCCACTGGGGCTTCGAGGTCGGCTCGGTGACTTCGTCCCGGATGATCCAGGCTTCCTTATAGCCGAGCCGGGTCAATTCCTTGATGCAGTCCAAGGCGCCCGTCCGGGTCAGGAAATCGCCGACGCGGACCTGGTAGATGCCGGTCAGCTCATTCCTGGCGTCCTGGGCGACATAAACGCGCTTGTCGATTTTGGCCCGGAGGACCTTGGCCGCGTCTTCGGCGTCCTCCCGTTTCTTCGTCTGGGCCGCCTGGACGATGAACTTTTCGCGCAGCTTATCCTTGTGGCCCTTGACCCGGACTTCGAGGATGTCCTCGGCCATCAGCTTGTAGCTTCCGCTGACCTGGTAGACCTTCATGCCGGAGGAAGCGTGGATTTCCATATCCTCCAGGTTGACGCCCAGGGCGACGCGGATGACGGGCTTCGGGATCAGGAACCCCTGAAAAAAGACGTTCTCCTGTGCAAATTCCGCCGGGCTCCCGCCCAGGAAAAACAGAACCAGGAACGCGAGCAGGACGTATCTATGGTGGCATTTGATGATTTCAAGCACGGCGGTACTCTATCTGGCGCCGGCGGCCTGCCGCTCCGGCCGGGACGGATCCGATTCCTCAAAAAAGATCAAGATAGTGTAGTTCCTCCTTAAATCTATACAATATATTGGGGGCTGCTGATTACGAGTGGCCTCAAAGATACAGGAAAACGGCACCCTTGTCAAGCCACCCCTACCCTTCCCGGATTTTGACTTTTCGGGGGATTTCGATATAATCTTTTGTCTCTTTCAACTCCAATCAAAGGACGCGCCATGTCGAATATCGGATCCTACGAAGAACGCTACAAGAATTTCGCCTGGTCGATCCCCGAGCAGGAGCTCGGATATGCGCCCGGCCGGCCGATCAACATCGGCTGGTACTGCTCCGACCGGATCTGCGATCAGGGCAAGGGCGACCGCCTCGCCCTCGTCTGGGAAAGCTCGATGGGGGTGGAAAAGAAGTATACCTACCACGACATCCGGCGGGCCGGCAATACCATGGCCGCCTTCCTCCAGGGGCTGGGCCTCCGGCCCCAGGACCGGATCTGCCTCTTCATGGACAAGGTCCCCGAGCTCTACATCGGCCTGTTGGGGATCCTGAAGATGGGCGGCATCGCTCAGCCCCTGTTCTCGGCCTTCGGGGACGAATCCCTGTTCGTCCGCCTGGACAACGCCCAGACCTCGGCCATCCTCACCCAGAAAAAACACGCCCCCAAGGTCCGCAAGATCCTCGACAAGCTGCCGCACCTGAAGCATATCATCATCGTCGATCACGACGGGAAAGTCCCCCTCAAGGACCGCGACGTCCCCTTCTCCCTGGAAAAGGCCGCCCCCCTCGAAACCTTCGACGTCTATCCGGCCGAGGCCGAGACCCCCTCGCTGCTTCACTACACGTCAGGGACGACGGGCCAGCCCAAGGGCGTCAAACACGTCCACTACTCGCTCATCGCCCATTACATGACCGCCAAGTGGGTGCTCGACATCCGGGACGACGACATCTACTGGTGCACGGCCGACCCCGGCTGGGTCACCGGCACCTCCTACGGCATCATCGGGCCCTGGAGCCTCGGCGTCACCCAGTGCGTCATGGATGCGGGCTTCTCGGCCGAAGCCTGGTACAAATTCATCGAGAAGCACCGGATCACCAACTGGTATTCCGCCCCGACCGCCATCCGGTCGCTGATGAAGGCCGGCGACGAAATCATCAAAAAATACGACCTGTCCTCGCTCCGCCAGCTGGCGAGCGTCGGCGAGCCCCTGAACCCCGAAGCCGTCATCTGGTCGGAACGGGTGTTCGGCAAGGCCTTCCTCGACACCTACTTCCAGACCGAAACCGGCTCGATCATGATCACGAACTACCCCGGCATGAAGATCAAGCCGGGCTCGATGGGCAAGCCCTTCCCCGGGATCACGGCGAACGTCCTCGACCCCAAGACCTACACCCCCTATACGGAGACGGGAAAGATCGGTCTCATCGGGATCGTCCCGGGCTGGCCCTCGATGATGCGGACCTACTGGAACAACGAGGAGACTTACCAGAAGAAGTTCAAGAACGGCTGGTACATGACCGGCGACCGGGCCAGCATCGACAAGGAAGGCTACTTCTGGTTCGTCGGCCGGGACGACGACATCATCAACACCGGCGGCCACCTCGTCAGCCCGTTCGAAGTCGAGTCGGCCCTCCTCGAGCACCCGGCCATCGCCGAATCGGCCGTCGTCAGCAAGCCCGACCCGATCAACATGGAGGTGGTCAAGGCCTTCGTGACACTCAAGCCGGGGTTCACGGCCAGCGCCGACCTCGACCTCGAGATTATGAACTTCATCCGCAAGAAACTCTCGCCCTTGGCCATGCCCCAGGAGATCGAGTTCTCCGACGCCCTGCCCAAGACCCGAAGCGGCAAGATCATGCGCCGCATCCTCAAAGCGAAGGAGTGGGGCGAGGAGATCGGCGACACGTCGACGCTCGAGAACGACTGAGTCATCCCCCGTTCCCGACGCGTTGCACCGCCGCCGGCGGCGCCGCAGGTCGGGGCGGCGAGAATTTTATTATAAGGAGCACATCATCATGGCGGACGACCCGAAAGACATCATCCTCAAGTACGTCACCGCGGAATATCTGGAAGAGGGCGCCGACCCCCTGACCCACGACACCCCCCTCATCTCGGGCGGGATCGTGGACTCTTTCTCCATGGTCTCTCTGAAGCGGTTCCTCGAGAACAAGTACAAAATCTCGATCCCCGAGGACCAGGCCACGCCCGAGGCGTTCGACACGGTCAACAAGATCGCCGACCTGGTCCGGAGATTCACCAAGGCGTAACGCAGTCCTCCCGGACGCTCCGCACCCGCGCGCGTTTTTCCCCAGGGATTCATTCCGGTTTTTATAAAGGAGTCATCATATGGCCTACACCGACAAGACACGGGAGATGTATCAGGGCACGCTCCAGGGCCTGAAAGAGGCCGGGCTGTTCAAGCAGGAGCGCCTCATCCATTCCCCCCAGGCCGCCGACATCGAGGTCGAATTCCCCGCGGGCTCGCCGCTGCGCAAGGTCATCAACATGTGCGCCAACAACTACCTCGGCCTGTCGAGCCACCCCGACGTCATCCAGGCCGCCCATGAGGGCCTGCGGACCCGCGGCTACGGCATGTCATCCGTCCGGTTCATCTGCGGGACGCAGGACATCCACAAGGAGCTCGAGCAGCGGACGACCGAGTTCCTGGGCACCGAGGACACCATCCTCTTCCCCTCCTGCATGGACGCCAATGCCGGCGTCTTCGAAGCCGTCCTGACCAAGGACGACGTCATGATCTCGGACCGCCTGGTCCATGCCTCGCTCATCGACGGCATCCGCCTCTGCGGCGCCATGCCGGACACGTTCAAACACTCGGACATGGCCCATCTCGAGCAGAAGCTCCAAATGCACCAGGACCGCCGCCTGCGGCTCGTCATCACCGACGGCGTCTTCTCCATGGACGGCGACACGGCCAAGCTCGACGAGATGGTCGCCCTCTGCGACAAATACGACGCCATGCTTCTCGTCGACGAATCGCACGCCTCCGGGTTCATCGGCCGGACCGGCCGCGGCACCCACGAGAAATACGGCGTCCTGGGCAAGATCGACATCATCACCTCGACCTTCGGCAAGGCCCTCGGCGGGGCGACCGGCGGTTGCGTCTCCGGACGCAAGGAGCTCGTCGAGATGTGCCGCCAAAAGGCCCGCCCCTACCTCTTCTCGAACACCATCGCCCCGGTCATCGTGGCCGGCATCCTCAAGGTCTTCGACATGCTGATGGCCTCGACCGAGCGCCGGGACAAGCTCGAGCGCAATGCGGCCTATTGGCGGAAGGGCCTCCAGGGCGCGGGCTTCGTCCTGAAGGAAGGCGACACCCCCATCGTCCCGGTCATGCTGTTCAACGCCAAGCTGGCCCAGGACTTCTCCCGGGCCCTGTACGACGAAGGCGTGTACGCGGTCGGCTTCTTCTTCCCCGTCGTCGCCCAGAGCCAGGCCCGGATCCGGACCCAGCTCTCGGCCGGCCACGAGATCCATCATCTCGACAAGGCGCTCGAGGCGTTCACCAAGGTCGGCCGGAAGTTCGACATCTTGGGCAAGACGCGCCAGGAGATCATCGACCGCTTCGGCATGTAAGGGAAAGGGACGCGAAGCTCGCTAACCCGCCGGCTCAGTCCGCCTTGAGCCGGCTCATCGCCCAAGCGCCGAGCAGGGGGCCGATCGCCAGGAACGAGAAGGCCCACTTCCACCCCACGCGTTTCGAGACCCAGGCGATGAAGGGAATGGATACCACCGTGACGGCGAAGCCGATCCCGTTTTGGATGGTCAGGGCCGTGCCGGTGTATTCGGGAGGGCACGTCCGGGCGGCCAGGGCGGAAAATTGGGGCGAATCCGAAACGACGAAGAATCCCCAGACGAGAAGGAGAGGGATAAGCGTCCCGGCCGGCAGGCGGAACAGGAGAGGCGACAGGGCGCAGAAAATGAAGCTCGCGCCGAGCGAGACGAGGGCGACGGCCTTTTCTCCGACCCGGCGCGAGACCCATCCGCCAAGGACGCAGCCGGCGACGCCGGCCGCGATCACGCCGAAGACCACCGCGGGGATGGAAACCGGGGGCCGCTCCGGCCCGCCGCCGAAGCCGGCCGCCAGGAACGAGGCCAGGAGCGTCCAGAACGCGTAAAGCTCCCACATGTGCCCGAAATACCCGAACGCCTGCAGGCGGAACGGCCGGTGCCGAAAGACGCGGACCGCGACACGGGGATCGAACGGCGGCGCGACGCCGAGAAAGGGTCCGTCCGCCAGGCCGAACTTGACGACCGCTCCTCCCGCCAGGGCGAGCGCCGAGGAGGCGAGCGCCAGAAGACGCCAGTCGAAACCCGCGCCGACGGCGAGCAGCAGATGGGGCGTGGCCGTCCCGAACGTGAGCGCGCCGACCATGATGCCCAGGCGCCAGCCGAGCTTTTCGCGGAACCACTGGGCGACGATCTTCATCCCTACCGGATACACGCCGGCCAGAGTAATGCCCGTTAGGAAGCGGAACACCGCTGCCCCGGCGAGACCGTGCGAGAGCAGGGCGAAGCCGGCGTTGAAGACCGCTCCGCCGAGGGCCGAGACGAAGAAGACCGTCCGGGTCCGGAAGATGTCGGCCACGTTCAGAAGGGCATAGAGGAACGTCCCGGTGATGAAGCCCGCCTGGACGGCGATGGTCAGCGCCGACGCTTCGACCTCGCTCAATCCCCACCGGACCTTCAGGACCGCGGCAGCCGCCGTCCCGGTGAACCAGACCGAGGAGGCGAGAAGGACCGCGCCGGAGACGAGCAGGAGCGCCTTGTTGGACTTGTTCATGGCCCTTGGAAAGCCATGATATTAGAATGAACGGGTTCGGAAAGCAACCGAGGATCACCTCGGCCGGGCACTCCAGGGAAATGACGGCCGCCATGTCCACATCATATTCGAGGTCGCGGGCTTGGCCGGCATGCCGGGGAAGGCCGTTCAGGATCAGGAGATCGTCCGCGGTCAACTTCCGGGCGACAGCGAACCTCCCCAGAATCTTGGCCGCGAGGGGGAAATTCTCGTTTTCGAGGAGCGTGCTATTTTCTCATTTCCAACTTGAAAACCGGGGCGGAATTCATTATGATAGCGGCTCGTTGGGAAGTCGTCCAATGGCAGGACTCATGACTCTGGATCATGAAATCAAGGTTCGACTCCTTGCTTCCCAGCTCCCCCCTTCCCTGATTTTCCCCCGATTTTTCGGTTTTTCCTTTAAGCACCTTTAATCGAGATTAAGCGAGTTTAAGCACTTTCTGTGACACCGGCGTGACACGACAGAGACGCGCCTGCTGTGCCGCACCGGTAGTGTGCTGATTGTTGCGCCCCGTGAATCGCTCGTAACTAAAGCAAAATAAACAACATACGCAGACAGCACTTTAGGGCCGAGCTGCTAGATAATATGTAAATCTACTGGTATCAGCACGTTACGGTCATCGTCGCCCGCAGCCTTCGGCGGTGCCCATTCCAAGAAACCATTGCTTCCCCGCTTCCTCGTTTCCCGCTTCTCTCCCCCCATTCCCGCCTTCCCTGTTGGAATACCGGTCACAGCCCCCCTATTCTTTTCGGATTTCTTACGAGAAAAACACATAGGTTTTTTTCAAGGAGCGACGATCGGCGTGGGGGTGGTAGGGGAGGTAGCCTCCGCTTGGCGAATGGCTTCAGGCGGGGAAAA
>JADGNV010000091.1 GCA_017883285.1 Candidatus Aminicenantota bacterium
GACTCACCCGTTCTGGTCTCGGCCAATTACAAGATGAGTTTCGATGCGCTACGCAGCGCGCTCCCCGGCCGGGACGCCTGGATCCTCGTCCTCGACACGAAGGGGATCAACGTCTGGTGCGCCGCCGGGAAAGGCAATTTCGGCACCGACGAACTCGTGCGGCGGATCGAAGCGACGCGGCTCGGCGAGATCGTTCCGCACCGGCATCTGATCCTCCCGCAGCTCGGAGCGCCCGGTGTCGCTGCCCACCTCGTTACGAAACGGACGAAATTCCAGGTGACGTTCGGGCCGGTCCGGGCCGAGGACCTGCCCGCCTTCTTGGATGCCGGCCAGAAGGCGACGCCCGAGATGCGGCGCGTCCGCTTTCCGCTCAAAGAGCGTCTGATCCTGACGCCGGTCGAGCTCATGGGTGTCCTCCGTCACCCGGTCGGGCTGGCCTTCCTCGCTCTGTGGGTCTTGAAGCTCCTCGGCCTGCGGTTCATTCCGCTGGATGGCTTCGCTTTCCTCGGGGCCGTCCTCGTCGGAACGGTTTTAGTCCAGATTCTCCTGCCCTGGGTTCCCGGCCGGGCCTTCGCCTTGAAAGGCTGGATCTTGGGTGCAGTCTGGGCAATCGCGGTCTGTGCGTTCCGGGGCTTGCCCGGGGCTTCTCTCAGCGGGTGGCTGGCCGCGCTGTCCTATGTCCTGATCCTGCCCGCCCTCTCGGCCTTCCTGGCGATGAACTTCACGGGGTCGAGCACGTTCACCTCGCTTTCGGGCGTCGTGAAGGAGATGAAATACTCCGTCCCGGCGATGATCGCCTCGGCGGGGCTGGGAATCGTCGCCCTCGTGGCCGGCTTCTTTGTTTGAGCCTATGAAAGGAGTCCTGTGATGCCGCTCCGCTATCTCGAGAACGTCGTGACCCTCGCTTACGATCCGGAAAAGTGCACCGGGTGCGGGATGTGCGTCGCCGTCTGCCCCCACGCCGTATTCGTCATGGAAGGGAAGAAAGCCGCGATCACGGATAAGGACCTCTGCATGGAATGCGGGGCCTGCCTGCGGAACTGCCCGTTTGAGGCCATTTCCGTCCGTCCGGGCGTGGGATGCGCCTACGCCCTCATGATGAGCCAGCTCAAGGGCCGGGAAATCTCCTGCGGCGATTGAATAATCGCCAGGTAAACTGGGGGTCAGGTCTTAACATTTGACAAATTTGACCTGGCCTGACCCTTTGGTGCCAGGTCTCGCCAAAAACGTTAAAAGTTAAGACCTGACCCCTATCAAGTCTCCCTCAGTATCTCTTGTTGGGATAGGCGGGGGGCTTGGGGACTTCGACCGGCTCCTTCTTGATCTTGTCCTGCAGATACTTGATCGCCGCCTCGAGCTGGGCGTCCCTGCCCTGGAATGCGGCGTGGGGCGGGTTGTCGACGACCATGTCGGGATCGACCCCGTGGCCCTCGATCAGCCACTCCCGCTCCGGCCCATAAACGCCCGTCTCGGCCGCCGAGGCGACCCCGCGGTCGACGAGGACGTTGCTCGAGCTCAGCCAGATCTCTCCGCCCCAGGTCCGCGTCCCGATTACCTTGCCTAGGCCCAGCCGCCGGAACCCTTCGCCAAACGCCTCGCCGTCCGAGGCCGTGAATTCGTTGCACAGGACGACCATGTGCCCGCGAAAGGCGAACTGCATATTCCAAGTCGGCTGGCCCACGCGCCCCTGCCAATAGAACCAGGCCCGCCGCATGAGCTTTTCGAGGATCCACGAGTCGATGTTGCCGCCCCGGTTGTGCCGGACGTCGATGATCAGCCCCTTGCGGTCGAACACGGGGTAGAAATTCTTGACCCACTCGGTGTAGTTGTCGCCGCCCATGGCCCGCAGGTGGACGTAGCCGATGTCGCCGTGGCCCAGCTTTTCGGTGTCGAGCCGCCGCGTGTATTCCCATTCCGTGTAGCGCAAGTCGGATTCGGCGTTCGGGGTGATAGGATAGACGATCGCCTTGTACGCCGCGCCGGCCGCGCCAACCGGGTTGCCGGCGGCCGGTTTGATCTCGAGCAGGACCTGCTGCCCGGCCGTATTGCGCAACAGGAGCGACGGGTCGGGGACGGCGAGCGTCGGCATCCCGTTGACTGCCGCGATCACGTCGCCTTCGCGGACGGGCGACAGCGGCTTAGCCAGCGGCGAGCAGCGCTCGGGGTATTCGGGATCGGCCCGGTAGATGTGGTCGATCCGGTAGCCGCCCTTGGCCTCGTCCCGGACGAGGCGCGCGTCGAGCGATCCGGGCGCGACATTGTCCGCGCCCTGCCGCAGGTCGCCGCCCCGAACGAACGTGTGGAGGGCGGAGAGCTCGCCGACCAGGTGGGCGAGCAGGTCGTTGAGCTCGGATCGGTCGCTGACCCGGTCGATGAACGGCCGATGGCGTTCGAGGAGGCCCTGGTAGTCGACGTTGTGGAGGTTACGGTCGTAGAAGTAATCCCGCTCCATGCGCCAGGCGTCGACGAACATCTGGCGCCATTCCTCTCGTGGGTCGATGGAAAACGACCAGCGCGACAGGTCGACTCGCTTCTCGGGGAGCGCGGATGGGGCCGCGGCCGCGGCGTCGATGACGTAGAAATCGGCGTCCTTCTGGACCAGGATCTTCTTGCCGTCGGCCGACAGCTCGAAATTGCGGATGTCCTCCATCACGGTTTTGGCTTGGATGTTCCGGTTTTTGATCTCGAGGGCCTGGAGCTTTGCCCGTACGTCCCCGTCCGTGAAGAACAATATCTTCTCGGCGGCGGCGAGCCGGGCGTACGATCCCGCGGGCAGCGGGACTTCGAAAACCCGGGCCTGGATCCCGGCGAGATCGACGACGACCTTCGGGACGGCGTCTTTCGCATCCTTATCTTTGGGGGGCTTCTCGGGAGCGGGCTTTTCGGGCTTCGCCCCGGGCGCGGGCACAGTGGCGCCCGGCGCGGGTTTGGCCTCCGGTGCCTCCTTGGTCTCCTTCGGCGCGACATCGATCTCATTGGCCGGCAGGAAGGGGAACGTCTCCTTGGCCGTCAGAGCCAGAGCGTAGATCTTCGTCGTCTTATCGAAGTAGGGCTCGGGCTGCCGCGCCCCCCACGGGCTTCCGACCACGCTTCGGAACGTGCGGTCGGAGAGGAAGTAGATCCATTTTCCGTCCGGGCTCCAGACTGGATTGTAGGATTCGACCCGGTCGTTCGTGAGCTCCGTCGTCTTGGCCGTCTCGGTGTCGTAGAGCAGGATCTGCTGGACGAGGTTGCCCGCCGCACGGACATAGGCGAGCCACCGGCTGTCGGGAGACCAGGCGAGGTCGTCGGGCATCCCGTTGTTCGAGGCCCCTATCTTAGTCAGAACCTTGGTATCGTTGTCGTAGATCCAGAGCTGGAAGTCCTTGTCGGCGAAGCCGATCTTTCTGCCGTCGGGCGAGGGAAGGCCGTCGAAGCGCAGGACCTTGGCCCCCGCGGTCAGCTGCGTTCCGGCGCCGAGCCCGTCCGCCGGGAAACGGTGGAATTCCCACTCGCCCGTGGCGTCGGAAAGGATCATGACGCTCTTCGCGTCCTTGAAGAAGCGGGCGGACCGGTTGCGGGCGCCGCCCGCGCGGCTGATCCGGACCCAGCGGCCGTCGCCGACGGGGGCGACGAAGACGTTGCCCCGCGAAACCAGGACCACGCGGTCTCCTGTCGATGACAGGTGGACGGAGGTCAGGAAGTCGGCCGGCTTGGTTATCCATTTCTCCCGCATCTGTTCGAAGTCCGAGGGGAGCGTGATGTCGACGGCCCGGTCGGTCTTCGCCCCGATATCGTACAGTCGGAGGTCGGCCACGAGCTGGTAGACGATCCGGCCGTTATCGAGGGAGGCCGAGCTGATGTCGTAGCCTTTGTGGGTCGTCAGCGGCTTGAGGTCGCCGCCGTTCAAGTCCATGGACCAGAGGTTCATGGTCCCGTCGCGGTCGCTGACGAAATAGACCCGGTCCTGCCAGAGCATGGGGTTCTTACTCGTCCCGGTGTAGGATGCGGTGAGCGGCGCAGCTTCCTCGGCCCCCAGGACATATTTCCAGATGTTCTGAGCGGTGCCGCCCTTGTAGCGCTTGGTGTAGCTGCCCTGGAACGGAAGCCGGGTGAAAAACAGCGTTTTTCCGTCGGACCGGAACGCTCCGTCCGCGGCCTGGGCGAGAGGAAGGAGGGTTTCGGCGTTCGATTTGGGGTCGAGGACGACGAGCTGGGCGTTGGGAAGTGTGGAATACTTCTGGGTCGCATAGAGAATTTTCCCGTCCGGCGTCCAGCCGACGACCGCCGTGGGGAAGCCCGCGAACGTGCGCCGCGTCGGCAGACCGCCGGCGAGGGGGACCGTATAGACTTCGGTCGGTCCTTCGTACTGAGCGGAGAAAGCGATGGTCGTCCCGTCGGGGGAGATAGCGGCGTTCGTTTCCAGCCCGGCGTGAGTCGTGCGGCGCACGGCCGTCCCGCCCTTGACGTCCACGGACCACAGGTCGCCTTCCGACGTGAAGACGATGGTGTTGCCGCGGATGGCAGGGAAGCGATAATAGCCGTTGCGGCCCTGGGAGACGGCGGGGGCCGCAAGAACGAAGAGACAGACGAGGGCCGCGGCGGCGATCAGGCTTTTTTTCATTTCGGTCTCCTTGGCGACTGAACCTGAGCCGGACTATATCGCCCCCGCCCGGCGCCTGTCAAGAAAGTGGGGGAGGATCGAACTTTTTCCCGCCGAATCCGTATTTTAAGTCAGAGAGATGAATTCCGGCCTGGATTTTGATAATGGAAAGGAAAGAGCGAGGAGGGCGCCATGAGTTCGTTCCGTAAGGTCATCGGATTCCTTATCATCGTCTTCGTCGGCCTGCCGCTTCTGTTCGCGATCACGTGGTCGGTGGGCCTGACCCGGGCGGCGATGTCGCCCAAGCTCGTGTCGGAAGTTCCTCAGAAGATCATCGGTGCCGTTCCCGAGATGATCGACGAGTTCGTCCGGGAAGGCCAGAATGCCGACCTGGTCAAGGACGCCGAAACGCGGGCCTGGTTTCAAGCCGTGGCCAAGAGTCCGACACCGCCCCGCGAGCTGCTGACGAAGATCGGCATCCTGCCCTGGATGCAGGGTGAACTCCAGGACGCGCTCGCCAAGATCGGCGACGTCCTGAAGGGGAACCGGCCTCCGGATCGGATCTCCATCGATCTCCGGCCTCTGAAAAAAGCCCTGCTCGATCCCTCCGTCGAGGACTACATCCTCGATGTGCTGAAAAACCTTCCGTCCTGCGACGACGCGGGGATGCGCCGCTGGATGGAAACCGGACGGGACGGTCTGGTCCACGCTCACCTGCCGCCCTGCCAACCCGATCTCGACGCCGCCCGGGCTGTCGTCCGCGCCGAGCAGGCGCGGATCGTGGGACGCATGGACGATGAGGTCGAGGTCTTTCAGGGCGCGCGATTTGTGCCCTTTGAATTTTTCCACGTCCTGACCTATCTCCTCTACGCCTTGTTCATCATCCCGGCGATCTTCATCTTGGGCGGGGCGCTCGTCGCCGCCTCCTCGCCGGCGGATTTCCTGCGCTGGAGCGGGATCCCGATCCTCATCGGCGGGCTCTCGTCGCTCGGCCTGGCTCTCTTCGTCCGGAACTCGGCGTTCTATTTTCTGCGATGGGCGCCCTTCCGGCGCGCGCACGAATGGTCGTCCGACCTCGGCCCGCTGGTCCTCGAAAAGACGCGTTGGGCGATCCGCCTCGTCCTCGAGCCGCTCTTCAACCCGGTGATCGCCGCCGCCGGCGCCGTGTGTGTCGTGGGCCTGATTTTCATCGCCTTTTCCTTTTCGGCCCGCTCGCACAAGAATCCGGCGCCGCCCGCGCCCGCGGCCTAGTCCGCTCTTGAATTATTCGGGCATCGCATATACAAAAGAGGTCTGCCTTCCCGAGGTCCGACATAGGAGCGTGCCCGTGAACAAGAAAACGATCGGCGCTCCGGCCGCGACCGGCCGCGACAGGGGCAAATCTGCCTTCCGTCGCCGCTGGCTTTGGGTTCTCGCCGGCGCCGCGGCCTTTGCCCTCCATCTCCTCCTTGGACGGGATTCGGCCTTTGTCGAGACATTCTACTCGCGCGGCGTCTTCGTGGGATTACGCTGGATCTGGGATTACACGCTGGGTTTATCGCCGGTTCCGCTGCTCTTCGTCTTCTGGTTCGCGGCGGCCGCGTACCTTACGATCAAAGTCCTCCGCTTTTATTCCCGGCCCCGCGGCGGGGCCCGTACGCCCTGGCCGCTGAGGATCGGGCGTACGGTGCTCGCTCTGGCCGCGTTTGCGGGAGGCTTGGTCTTCTTTTTCTACGTCCTCTGGGGTTTCAACTACGACCGCGTCCGGCTCGAGAAACGGCTCGGTCTCGAAACTCCCGGCCTCGACGCGGCGGAGCTTGCCGCGGAAGCGGCCTGGGCTGCCGGGGCGGCGGCCGAATTCCGGGCGGCGATCCCGGAGGCTTCGGCTTCCGTCCTCACCGCCCGCGGGCTTCCCGCCGGGCTGGAATCCGATCTTCGGCGGGCCATCTCCAAGGTCCTGACCGGCTTGGGATATCCCGTGCCCGGCCGGGTCCGGGTGCGCGTCTTCCACCCCGGCGGCTGGATGATGCGCTTTTCGAGTTCCGGGATCTATATTCCGTATTTCTCCGAAGGCTACGCGGCGGGCAGCATCCTGCCCTGCGAAATGCCGTTCACCATGGCCCATGAGATGGCCCACGGCTTCGGGCTGACCGACGAGGGCGACGCCAATTTCCTGGCCTTTCTGGCTTGCGACGCGTCCGGCGATCCGTTCATCCGGTACTCGGGTTTTCTCTCCTATTGGGGCTACATATCCAGCGAGCTCGCCCGCGCCGCTCCAGCCGAGTTCAGGACCCTATGGGCGAAACTCTCGCCGGGAATGAAAGCGGATATTCAGGCGGTGCGGGAGAACTGGAACCGCTATCGCGGCGCGCTGACGCGGATCAGCGGCCGCGTCTACGAGAGATATCTCAGGTCGCAGGGCGTCCGGGAAGGGATGATGAGCTATTCCCGGTTCGTCAATTTGGTCGCGGCCTGGAAGAAAGCGAAGGGCGGACGGAATTGAGGCCGCCCCCCAAAGGAGTTCCCATGATCATACCGCTTTTCCGAAAACGATCCGTCGCAACGTCTTTTGCCCTCGTCCTCACCCTCGTTCTCCTGGGCGCCGCCCCGGCGCAGGCGCAACTCTCGGCAAACATGCAGGACATGATGAAGCGCATCGCCGCCGGGGAGTTCGGCGGCGGCCGCCGCGGC
>JADGNV010000092.1 GCA_017883285.1 Candidatus Aminicenantota bacterium
GCCGATGCGGTCGAGCTCCTCTTCCATCCCCGCCGTGAACTTGACGTCCATGATGTCGGCGAAATTCTTGACGAGCCAGTCCGACACGAACATCCCGAGCTCGGTCGGCTTGAACTTGCCGTCATCCTTGACCACGTATACCCGGTTCTGGATGGTGGCGATGATCGGGGCGTAGGTCGACGGCCGGCCGATGCCCTGGGCCTCGAGCTCCTTGACCAGCGTCCCTTCCGTGTAGCGGGCGGGCGGCTGGGTGAAATTCTGCTTGGGTTCGAGGCCGAGGAGGGCCAGCGTCTCCCCTTCCTTCGCCGCGGGGAGGTTCTCCTTGTCGCCGTTCTCCCGGTTGGGGTATAGGGCCAGATAGCCGGCGAATTTCAGGACCTCGCCCTTGATCGAGAACTGGTACTTCTTGGCTGTGATCTCGAATTCGGTCTCCTCGATCGCGGCCGGGCTCATCTGGGAGGCGAGGAATCGGTTCCAGATGAGCTGATAGAGGCTGAACTCCTCCCGCTTCAGGTAGGGCTTCACGGCCTCGGGCGTCAGGTCGGGCGAGGTCGGCCGGATGGCTTCGTGGGCATCCTGGGCCAGGCTCTTGTTCTTGTAAAACGGTGGCTTCGCCGGGGCGTGCTTGGGCGAATACGTCTGTTCGATGTACGCCTTCGCCCAGGCCTGGGCCTCGGACGAGATCCGGACCGAGTCCGTGCGCATGTAGGTGATGAGGCCCACCGGTCCCTTCTCGCCGATCGGCATGCCTTCATAGAGCTTCTGGGCGATGAACATCGTCCGCTTGACCGGGTAGTGGAGGCGCTGGTAGGCGTCCTGCTGGAGGGTGCTGGTGATATAGGGCGGCGGCGGAGTCCGCTTCTTCTCCCGGACCTTGATCTTGGCCAGGACGAATTCGGCGTCCTTGAGGTCGGCGACGACCGCCTCGGCCGACGTCCCGTCGCCGATCTTGGCCTTCTTGCCGTCGATCTTGGTCAGCGCGGCCCGGAAAGGCGGCGGCTGCGAGGCGGAGAGCTGGGCGAAAAGCGTCCAGTACTCCTCGGGGACGAAGGCCTTGATCTCCTTCTCGCGCTCGCAGATCAGGCGGAGGGCGACGGACTGGACCCGGCCGGCGCTCAGCCCGCGGCTGACCTTTTTCCAGAGCAGGGGGCTGATTTTGTAGCCGACGAGCCGGTCCAGGATGCGGCGGGCCTGCTGGGCGTCGAACATGTTCCGGTCGAGCTTTCCCATGTGCCCGATCGCCTGTTCGACCCCGGCCTTCGTGATCTCATGGAGCATGACCCGATCGATGTCCTTGTCCAGCCCTTCGAACAGGGCGGCCAGGTGCCAGCAGATGGCTTCGCCCTCGCGATCGGGGTCGGCCGCCAGGATGATCCTCGAGGCGTTCTCAGCGGCGTGCTGGAGCTCGGTCACGACCTTCTTCCGCTCGGGGATGACGACGTATTGGGGCTCGAAGTCGTTCTCGACGTCGACGCCCAGCTTACTCTTGGGCAGGTCGCGGACGTGGCCCATAGAGGCCATGACGACGTACTCCGGGCCGAGATAGCGGTTGATGGTCTTGGCCTTCGCCGGCGATTCGACGATGACGAGCGCCTTGTCCATTTACATTCTCCTCTGATACAGATGCCCCGCGCGGGCGACGACCGCCCCCTTGAGCTCGAGATCGAGCAGGAGGACCAGCAGCTCGGACACCGAGCGGTCGCTCAGGCCGGTCAGCGCATCGATCGAAAGCGCTTCGTCCGTCTTCAGCAGGCGGTAGACCGCCGCTTCGTCGTCGGTCAGGAGCGGCAGGGGCAGTGTCGCGCCTTCGCGCTGCGCGAGGAGCGCTTCGCGGAGGGGCGAGGGCAGCTCCTCGGCCACGTCCTCCCAACCCTCGACGAGCTTCGCGCCCCGCTTGATCAGACCGTTCGTCCCCCGGCTCATGTCCGAAGTGACGTTCCCGGGAACGGCCATCACCTCCCGGTTCTGCTCCAGAGCGAACCCGGCGGTGATGAGCGAGCCGCTCCTCGCGGCCGCTTCGACGACCACGACGGCCCGGGAGAGGCCGCTGATAATCCGGTTCCGCCGCGGGAAATTCGCCGCATATGGTGGTGTGTCGAGCGGAAATTCCGACACCACCGCCCCCGACTCCGCGATCTTGTCGAAGAGCCGGCGATTGGCCTTCGGATAAACTTCCTCGAATCCGGATCCCAACACGGCGACCGTCCTTCCACCATTCAATGCTCCCCAATGGGCGATCGCGTCGACGCCCAGGGCCATCCCGCTGACGATCACGATCCCCCGCGAGGCCAGGTCCGCGGCCAGCTTCTCGGCGATCGCCCGCCCGTAAGGCGAAGGCCGGCGCGATCCGACGACGGCCACGGCCGGGCCCTGCAACGCCTCCGGCCGGCCCGCGCAATAGAGGACGGGAGGAGGGTCGAATATTTCCCGCAGATAAACGGGGTATTCGTTATCCTCAAAGGTTACAAGAGAATAGCCTTTCTTTTTCAGTCTGTCAAATTCTTTGTGGGCGGCCTCGGCGAGCCCCGGCGAGGCGATCCGGTCCGCCCGCGCCCCCTCGAAACCCAGGCCGGCGAACTCGGCCCGGGCGGCGCGGAGGGCGGCGGAGGGGTCGGAAAAGCGCTCCAGGACGGACTTGAGCAGCTTGAGGTTGTCCCACAAGGCAAGGTTCAGCGCCAGCCAGGCAATCCGCCGCTCGTCGGTCATACCCATCGTTGGGATGGACGGCCTGCGCCGGCGAATTTGTCATCCCGAGGCCCTGCGGGGGATGACAAGAAAAAGTGTCATTGCGAGCGACCCTTGGGAGCGTGGCAATCCCCTCCTAAGAAGAGGAGATTCCTCGCTGCGCTCGGGATGACGGTTTGTTGCAGAGGGGATCCCTCGCAAAGCCTCGGGATGACATTCAATAGTCCCGAGACGGGGCTCGGGACTATTGAATGTCATTTGATGACGTTTTTGTACTTGTCGAAGAGCTTCTTCAACTGGTCGCGGGTCACGAGGTAGCCGTTGAGGTTCATCGAGATCGTGGAGCGCAGGGGGTCGTTCGTCTTGAATAAAACGAATTCGCGGACCATTCCGATACGGTTGGCCAGGCCCAGGGAGATCTCGACGACCACCTCCTTGCCGGCCGCGACCTTGATCGGGAACTTGGCCGGCTTGCCGCCGACCGAGAAGGCCGCTTTCGCGAGCTCGCACTCGAACCGGAGCTCGAGCTCGCCCCGGTTCTTGACCGTGACCTGGGCCTGGAGAGCGTCGCCCTCCACCAGGAGGCCGGCGTCGTAAGTGTACCTGTCGAGGTCGATCCGGGGCTGGGGCGGGACGTCCACGGCGGCCGAGATCTTGAGCTGGAGGCGGGGCGCGAGGGGATCGTCGGAGTCGACGTAGATGTGTTTCGTCACCTCACCCGAATATCCCCGCGAGCTGAAGGTGACCTTGATCTTGCCCGACTTGCCGGGCTCGACCTTCTTTTCGGAGACGAGCGCCGCCGTGCAACCGCAGGAGGTTTCGACGTTCTTGATGGTCAGGAGGGCGTCGCCCTCGTTCTTGAAGACGAACTCATAGGCGGGCTCGTCGCCCTGTTTGATCTTGCCGAAGTCGTAGGCATCCTTGGCGAAGACGATCTTGGGCCCCTTGGCGGCGTCTGCGACGTCTGTGACGTCTGCGACGACCAGGTCGTTTTTAACGACCGAGTCGAGGGCGAAACCCGAGGCCGCCAGGATAACGACGAGCGCGCCAGTGAAAACAGCCGGAGATATGCCAAACGTCCGAAGTTTCATGTTCGCCTCCCTGACAGATAAGGTATCATGAAGTCTTCCCCCTGTTCAAGTCGGGAGCCGCGCCGCCCTCCCGCCCCCTTCCGCCTTGCAACGGGAGAGGCATTCATGTATAAGGACCCTAGTTTGAACCGTCGTTCGGAGGTCCGCATTGAGAAACCTCGGCGCCGCCTTGGCCTTGGCTTCGCTCCTGGCGGCCTCCGCCTTCGCCCAACCCGATCCGCCCCGGAAATACGAATTCAGCCTGACGCTCGGGCTCTCGTTCCCCCGGGGCGCGGACGCCTCCCTTTACAAAGACGAGTGGACACAGGAGCTCCTCTCAAAAGTCATCGACGAAAATACGTTCACGCCCGCGTCTTCGAGCGCCTTCTCCTGCCAGGGATTCGCCTCCTATTTCCTCAAGGAAAACCTGGGCGTCCAGCTGGGCCTCGGCATCTATTCGCTCAGCGTTCCGAACACGTCGACGTTCAATTTCACTTACACTTGGAAGGGCGGGGCGACCGTGACGATGAGCCGGACATGGGAAGGCACGGGGCGGCTGCGGAGCATCCCCCTGAGCCTGAACGTGCTCTACAAATGGCGGAAGCCGCGCTGGGACGCCACCATTTCGGCCGGTCCGACCCTGTTTTTCAACGGATTTGAGGCCCAATCCACGGCCGGGTTCGGCGTCTCCGACGTGGCCAAGGTCCTGACCTACATCCCCCCCAACTGGGTGGAGACCGTCATCCAGAAAGTAGACGCCCTGCCGGTCGCCGTTTCAGTCCCCGCGCAGTCCTGGGTCGGGTTCGGCTTCGACATCGGCGGCGGGGCGGATTACCGGCTCTCGGACAAATGGGCCCTGACCGCCGACATCCGCTATTTCAGCTGCCCGGCTAAAGAGCTGTCCTGGGTTTGGGCCCCCGGGACTTATACCGGGGTCCTGGGCGAGCTCCCCGACTGGCCGTTCACCGAAGTGAACGCCGACTACGCGGCGGGCAAGACGACGGCCATCGCCGTCCGCGCCTCCTCCCTGAGGATCGCCCTCGGGATCAAAATGTTCCTATGAAGAGATCCGCGCTCGCGTTGATCGCGGCGGTGTGGTGCACGACGGCCGCCGCGGAGCCCCCCACCTGGAACCGCTTCGAAATCGCGCTGTCCGGCGGATATGGGCGGTCCCGGGCCGGCGGGACGTCGACCTTTCTCCGGGAAAGCGCCACCGCGTTTTATACGCGCCTCAGCGCCTCGGACGCGATCACCCTCGATTCCGCGGCGGCCGTTCTCGTCGGCGGGTCATGCACGTTCTACCTGACTCCGGCGTTCGGGATCCAGGCCGGCTTCGGCTATCTGAAATCCGCAATTACGGGCGGCAGCGTCTTCCGCCTCGAGGCTTTTCGGGACGCTCCCGCGAGCCGGCAGGTCTCCTGGGGTGGAAGCGGAGAGATCACGGCGGTGCCGCTTTTCCTGAATTTGACGGTGAGAAGCCGGGGCGAAACGGTCCGGGGGCGCGTCTCGGGCGGGCTCACCTTGTTCCTCAACGCATTCATGGCCGAGGTGCCGGCCGGGATCGAGGCCGTCGAGCCCGTCTGGAAGGCGGGCGCCGGGGATCCTCCCCTCCCGGTCCTGGCGGACGAAAAGCTCGACATCCTCCAGGTCCCGATTTCCGTCGCGGACACGACCTGGATCGCGGTCGGCGCGAACCTGGGCGCCGGGCTCGACGTTGCGATCGCCAAGAACGCGGCTCTCTCGATCGAGGCCCGCTATTTTCTCTGCCCGGCGAAGACTTTCGCCTGGGACTGGACGCTCGGCGTCTACAACGGCCTCGACGGCAGGATCGCCGGCTGGAATTTCACAGGGGACGCGGCCCGGGCGGCCGGGCAGAAGACCTCGTCCCTGAGGATCGACCCCTCGTTTTTCCAGATCTCGGTCGGCGTCCGGTTCTTTTTCCCCGGCCCGCGGCGGGACTGAGGGGAAATGAATGTCGTCGCGAGGAGTCCCGCTCCGGCGAGGCGACGTGGCGGTCCCCTGCGGTAAGCTGTCATCCCGAGCGTAGCGAGGGATCCCCTGAGGGCGAAGGGGGTCCCTCGCTGCGCTCGGGACGACCCGCCGGGCCGGGTCGCTTCGTCCCACTCTTGGCGGTCCTCGCAACGACACTCTGCTCATGCTATAATTTCCCAGGAAATAAAAAAGGGAACCCGTGATGAACAAGAAATTCATTCCGCTATCCGTTTTTCTGATGGGCCTCTTTCTTCTGGCAGGCGCCGCCGCTGCGCTCACGGCAGCGCCGATTAAAATCAAAGTGACGGCCGAGCTGGCCAACATCCGCCAGAAGCCCTCGATCGGAAGCGTCATCATCCGCCAGTTCCCCCAGGGTGAAATCCTCGAGGCGATCCGCCAGGAGGGCGAGTGGTACTTGGTCAAGCTCGATCCCAGCGAGGGCGGGGCGACTTCGGGCTACGTCCATGAAAGTCTCGTGATGCCGCTCGAGGACGTTCCGGGACGGGAAGTCCGGCCGCGGATCGCGGCGCCGCCGGCGAAAAAGGACCCGGTCCGGCCGCCCGCCCAGCGGCCGGAACGGGTCGAGGCGGAGCAGCGGGCGCGGACCGTGGAGGACGCGGGGCCGGCCGGTCAGAGCCGGATCGCCTTGCTCCTGTTCGGGGGGGCTGACTTGGCCGCCGGCGGCGACCTGAACACCGGGGCGCAGGGGCTGGCCGACTTCTATGCCGCGACGATCGGCGCGGCGGGCGACATCCCGGTGGCGCCCGCCAAATTGAGCCTGCTCTTCGGGGGCGAGCTCGCTTTCCCGATCGCGAGCGGGATCTTCATCACCGCCGGCGCCGAATTCCACCAGTGCGCGAAGGAGACCCTCGTCTCCTATGCGAAAAGCGGATTCACCGATAAGTTCACGGCCAAACCCGGCTTCCAGGGGCTTCCCCTCAAGCTGGGCATGACGTTCTATCCCGTCGAATTCATCTACCTCCGGCTCGGCGTGTCCTATTATTTCGCCAAGGCCAGCTACTTTTACCGCTACGAGCACGACAAGTTCTGGCAGGAATGGCAGGGCGAAGCGGCCGGCCAGGGGTTCGGCCTTTGGGGCGGCCTGGGCCTGGAGTGGGCCCTGAGCCGCACGCTGGCCTTCGTCTTCGAAACGACGGGGCAATTCGCCACAATTACGACGTTCGAGGGTACGGGGACTTACATAGATTCGACGGCCGCCGGGACCGTCACGGAAGAGGGAAAGCTTTACGCCTACGACGCCCGGACATCGAACCAGACGAGCTACCCGTTGACCTTCATCCGTAACAAGGTGCCGGCGGAAGCGGGCGTGGAGAATGCGCGCGAAGCCAAGGTCGATTTATCCGGCTTGTCGATCCGGGCGGGCATAAAAATAAAATTTTGATAATCGTCATTGCGAGGAACATTGCTCTTGCAATGTGACGCGGCAATCCGACCCTTTGGGTCGTCCCGAGTTTTACGAGGGACCTCATTCAGGAAGTGATCAGTCAGAGGGGATCCCTCGCTTCGCTCGGGATGACACGCCGAGGGGATTGTATCGTCGCCCCGCTCGCGGGGCTCCTCGTAAGGACGGCGGTCATTTCTTCAGCAGCGCCAAGTGATAGGCATGTATCCCGCGGAAGAGGGGGAACACACGCACGACCTCGAATCCGGCGGCGGCCGCCTCCTTCTCGAACGTCCCCGGCTCGATCATCTTGATATGGGTCCGGCTCTTGTGGAATTTGCGGCGCAGCCGGCGCTGGAGCCCATGCAGGCCGTTCTTCCGGTAGAAGGACACGATCGCCCAGCCGGCCGTCGCGCGGTGGAATTCGCACAGGATCCGCGCGCGGTCGAGAGGATCGTGGACGTGGTGGAAGAACCGGACCGAAAACACGACGTCAAACACGCCCGCCTTGAACGGCAGCCCCTGCTTAGCGTTCGCGACCGCGCCCACCAACCGTTCCACGGCGTCCGCGACGTCTGCGACGACCAGGTCGTCTTTGACGACCGAGTCGACCGGGTCGTCCGGACCCCCGGGCTTTGCCCGGGGGTCCATTTCCGCCGTACTCGCCCGTGGATACAAGTCACGGGCGAGTGGCGAGCCGAAGGCTCGTCCCTTGGCGCGCGCCGCCGCCGCGCCGACGCCCGCCGCAGCCCTGCCCGTTCCCGCCGCGACAGCGGGCCCGGGTCGGTGGACCGCCCTCCGGACCATCTCGAGCGAAAGATCGCTCGCGACCAACCGTCCGGCGTAGACGCGGAGCAGGTCCGTGAACCGGCCGTAGCCGCAGGGCAGATCGAGGACGGCGGCGCCCCTCTCGGGCAGCCCCTGGGCGGCGCGGATGCGGTCGAAGCACTTGCGGATCAGGCGGGTCTCGCGGGCGTGGACGATCCGCTGGTCGATCCCGCGGTAGCGCCGCCGCTCGTAATCGCGGACGCCCTCCTCGGTGAATTTCGAGGCTCCCGGCCGGTCCGCCGGCCCGCCGCTCGCGTCCGACCCGCGGCCGGACTCGTTCCCGGCGCGATTATTTGAAGGCGACATATTTCGGACTCCTCCCGATCGCGATCCGTCCGCCGGCCAGGGCTGCTCGGCGGCACCGGCCGGCGCTCTGTTCCGGAGCCCGCGCCGGTGCGATCTCCCGTCCGTCCCGGTCGGTCAATCGCTCGACCGGCCGGCCGAACTCGAATTCCCGGGGGGCACCGTTCGTCCAGAAGACGGCGAAGTCCTTCCCCGCCTTCCGGAAGCGATAGATCTCCGCGCCGCGCGCCGACCGCCCATCGTCTTTTCCCATGAATTCGCTTTCCGCGAGCCGCCCGACCATCGTCTTGAGCGCGAACCAAGCGGGGCGCCGCCGCCAAGGCTCTTCGCAGCTATCGACGAGCCCGTAGCCGGGCGCGACGAGCTGCCACCAGTAGATGCGCTCGATCAGCCCGGAGGCGAGGCCGATGATGTAATAGCGGACGAGGAAATCGGCCTGCTCCTCCTCCGTGACATTGGGCTTTCCGGACGCGGGCGAATACGGGCCCGTTCCCTCGAGCGGCCAGTTGACCTCCGTGATCCAGCAGCCGCACGGCCGTCGAGCGGAGCTGTCCGTGACCGCCTTAAACAGGGCCATTTTCTTGGCCGCCGTCCAGCCGAATTGAGCGTTCTCGGGCGCCCCGACGCGGTCCACGTAGAGGAGCGAGCTCGAGACGTCGAACGGAAGGGCCCGGAGCGTCGGGGGATAGAGGTGGAACTCGAAATCGATCACCGCCGGCCCGACGAGCCTGACCCCGTATTTCTCGCGAAGGGCGAACGCCGGCCGGGCCAGGGCGAGGTACTCGGTGTAATCCCAGACGCCCCATTTGGTCCGGTTCCAGGCGTGGCCGATCTCGAAATATCGGCAGACGGGGCTGAAGCGGGCGAACACGTCCTCCACGAAACGCGCCCAGGCGGCCGCTTCGAAGACGTCCTCCCGGCGCTGGAGGAGGGCGATCGTGAGGCCGATGCCGCGCGACCGGACGAGCCGGGCGAACGCTTCGTATTCGTCCAGCTTGTCCCTCTCCCAGGACGGGATGCGGAGGAGCGTCTCCCGGACGCCGGTTTCCTCGAGCAGGGCGAGGACCTCCTCGTTCCGGCCCGGCCGGGGCGAGACCGCCGCGGCGAACATCCCCCGTCCGATCGCGACCGGCCGGCGGAACATCGTCCGGCGCAGCCGGCGGTAGCGGAAGAGCGCCGGAACGCCACAGAGGATATCCGCCCAGATCATTGTGAAATACGTCCGCCAATGCCGGACGTGGTGGCGCGTCCGCTCGGAGCGCGGGGCGACGTTGTGCGGCTGGTCGGCGGACTCGTTCCAGGCAAATTTGAATCTCATTGGATTTTCAGCTTCCGGGCCAGGGTCTTGAACCGGAGCTTCTTCTTGAGCCCGATCCAGCCGGCGAACGTCCCCTTGGCGAGGCCGTACCGGAGCGCGAAGCCGAAACTCAGGGGCCGGCCTGCGGCGGCCGCATAGCGCTTCAGGAAGAAAAGCCGGAGATCGGGGGGAACGCCGAGCCGGACGAGGTTCCTCGCCCGGGCTGAGGCGCCGATCCTCCGCCGGACGCGGATGCGGTTCGTGTCGAGGAAGAAAAACCGGAACGCGGGCCCGTCCGATTCGACGAGGATATTGCCGTCCGAGAGGTCGCGGTGGAGGAGGCCCCGGTCGTGGACCCGGGCCAGCTCTCCGGCGAGGGCCGCGAGGAGCGGCTCGAGTTTCTCGCGGGGAAGCTCGCGGAGGAGGCCGCGGATTTCGAGCGGGCCGGCCAGCCGCCCGGCGACGAAGAAACTCTCCGAGACGAAGCCGCCGCTCCTCCGCTCGAGATAGGCGATGGGCGGCGCCGTCCGGAATCCCGCGGCGACCAGAGCCCGGGCGCCGCGCCAGGCTTTTGCCGCCTTCGACGGCTGGACTAGGCTCTTGAGCTTCGTAAAGCCGCGGGACCCGAAGGATTTGACGACGATGTCGATCCGCCCCCGTTCGCCGAGCGCGACTTTAGCCGCGGCCACGGTGTTCCGACCGGCGAGCAGGATCTCGGCCCCGGGGCCCGACAGGAGGCTGCCGGGATCGGCCAGGAGTGAGAGGAATTCGGGCGTGGCATAGGGCTCCGCGATTTCGCCCTTGAACGGGGGAAGCGATAGCGGGCGCGATATGTCATTGCAAGCGACCGAAGGGAGCGAAGCAATCCCCTCTTGGTGCTGGGAGATTGCTTCGTCGTCGCGCAAGAGCGCTCCTCCTCGCAATGACACCTTGTTCTTTTTCATCGCTTCACGCTCGAAGCGCCGAAGTGCTTTTCGACGATCTCCAGCAGGCGCATGGCGGTCGCCCGCGGCGAATACTTTTCCGCGACCAGCGCGTGGCCGCTCCGGGCGATGCGCTCCCGGAGCGCCGCATCCGATTTCAGTTCAAGAATGGCCGCGGCCAGGGATTCGGCGCGCGGCTCCTCGCAGAAGAGGAGGTGCTCCCGGTGGACGAAGAACTCCTCCGCGGCCGGGGTTCGGGCCGTGATCACGGCTTTGCCCATGCCCAGGGCTTGTAACAGCTTATGCGGGACCACGCGCCCGGCCTTCTCGGTCCGGCCGAAGATGCCTAGGCTGATATCCGCCGCTGCGATCCGGCCCGGGAGCGCCTTCATCGGCAGCCGCCCGGCGAATTCCACGTTGCGGAGGCCGTAGCCCTCTACCGCCCGCCGGGCCGCCTCGTGCGTTTGACCCGAGCCGATCAACGTGAAGCGCACGGAGGGGTCCCGGCCGGCGACGATCCGGGCGGCCTCGATGATGACGTCCGTCCCGTGGAGGGGCAGGAACGATCCCGTGAACAGAACCTCGAACGCTTTTCGCGCGCCGTCTGCGACGACTAGCTCGTCCTTGACGAGCGAGTCGACCGAGTCGTTCTCGGAAGCCCGCCCCGGGGCGGCCCCGGCCCGGGGCCGAAAGACATCGTCGTCGTAGCCGAGGGGCAGGACTTCGACCTTGGCCGGGTCCAACCCGTACATTTGGCAATAATAAGCCTTATGGACCGCCGTGTCGGCCAGGACCAGGTCGGCGCCGACAAACGCCGCCCGGTCGATCTGCAGGTTCCACCAGGCCGAGAGCGAATCGGCGGGGTTGCGCTTCCAGTCGACAATCTTGGTTTCGTAGCGCGCCGCCAGGGGATCGAAGACGACCTTTCCAGCCGTTAAGAGGCCCCAGAACCTGGCCAGGGGGACATCCTTCTGGCCGAATTCTGGGACGAAGATGATATGCGGGCCGGCGTTCCGGCCGAGACCGCC
>JADGNV010000093.1 GCA_017883285.1 Candidatus Aminicenantota bacterium
GACCCGTCCGACCAGCGCAGGACCTTCAGGGCGATCGAATTCTCGCCCGGCACGAGGTGGGGGGTGATGTCCCACTCGGCCGGCGTCTTGGAATCTTCGCTGTAGCCGACGTAGCGGCCGTTCACCCAGACGTAAAACGCCGATTTCACCGCCCCGAAATGGACTAGGACCTCCTTGTCCTTCCACGCCTCCGGGAGGGTGAACGTCCGGCGGTAGCAGGCAGTCGGGTTGAAGTCGTGGGGGACGTGCGGCGGGTCGGGCTGGGCAGGCGGTTTCACCCACTCGTAGCTCGAATTGACGTAGATCGGTATCCCATAGCCCTGGAATTCGAGGTTGGCCGGCACCGGGATGTCGTTCCAGCCGGACGTGTCATAGCCGGGTTTGAAGAAATCGGCGGGGGCGTCGTCGGGCTTGGTTACCCATTTGAGCTTCCAGGTCCCGTTGAGCGAGCGGTAATAGGGCGAAAGGGACGTATCGTTCTTGAGCGCCGAGGCATCGTCGGCGTAGGGGATGAACGTCGCGTGCGGAGCTTCGGCGTTGACGCTGAAGATTTTCGGGTTCTCCCATTCGGGGACCGGAGCGACGGACTGTTGTCCCGCCGCCGCGGCGATGATAAGAAGACCTGCCAAGAGAGCCGGAATGATTTTCATGAGGACCTCAATTCAACGGACGAGCTCCAGCGTTTTGAGGATTTCCGCCAGCTCCGTCTTGCCTTTCGCGTCGATCTGGGACAAGGGCCCGCGGACGGGGCCGCCGTACCAGCCCTGCAGGTCGAGCGCGTATTTCAACCCGGCGATGCCGTAGGTTTCCATGACGGCCTTGTTCAGGGGGATGAGCTCGGCCTGGCGGTCCGCGGCCTCCCGGATCTTCCCCTCTTTGAAAAGTGCGTAAATCCGGGCGCAGAGGCCTGGGGCCGCGTTCGCCACGGCCAGGATCGCCCCGCTCGCGCCCATGAGCAGGGCCGGGAGGAAGGCGCCGCCCGCGCCCAGGAAATAGCAGAAATCCGGCGGAAGCTTGGGGACGAGCTCTCCGACGAGGCTGATGTTCCCCCCGCTCTCCTTGAGGCCGATGATGTTCGTGTGGGCGGCGAGCTCGAGGATGAGCGATGCCTCGAAGGTGATACCGGTGTTCCGGGGGATGTTGTAGAGGATGACGGGGACCCGGGATTTGTCGGCGACCTCGAGATAGTGGCGCTTTAGGACGGCCGGGGTCAGATTCGCCTTGTAGTAGCTCGGCGGCCGGATGAGGGCGGCGTCGATGCCGAGGTCGGCCATCCGGTTCGTGAAATCGACCGTCAGGCGCGTGGACTCGCGGGCGGTGCCGGCGATGATCGCCCGTCCCGGCGCGGCGGCGTCGCGCGCGGCCCGGATAAGGAGGGCCGACTCGTCGTCCGAGATCGAGACGCATTCGCCGGTCGAGCCCAGGACGACGTATCCGGCAAGATCGAAGACGTCGTAATGGCGGATGTTCTCCCGGAACCTTTCGACGGCGACCTCGTCGTTTTCAAACGGGGTCAAGAGGGCGGGGTAAATCCCCGTGAAGGGCTTGCTCATGAGTCCGTCTCCTTCTTCGGCACCGGACGGCGGCGGGCGGCCCGGACCTCGCTTTCGATATCGCGGAGCTCCGCGTCGTTGAACCCGAAATAATGGCCGACCTCGTGGATGACCGTGTCCTGGACCTGGGCCCGGATCTGGTCCTCGGTGGCGCATATGTGTTCGATGGGCTTCTGGTAGATGAAGATCACGTCCGGGGGGAGATTGCCGTAGCTCGGGCCCCGGTGCTGGAAGGGGACGCCGTGGTAGAGGCCGAGGATGTCGTTCTTGTCGGTCGCCCCGAACTGGCGCCGCGTGGGAAGGGGCGGATAGTCTTCCACGATCACGGCCACGTTGTGGATCAGATCCTTGAACTTCTTGGGGAGCCCGGCCAGGGCGTCCTCGACGAGCTTCTCGAACGGCTCGCGGTCCATGGCCTTATCTCTCGATTCCCGGGCGCGCAAGGACGCCCTTTTGGTAATAATGCTTCCGTTCCTTCATCTCCGTGACCAGGTCGGCCCGGCGGACGAGCGAGGCGGGGGCGCGTCGGCCGGTCAGCACGACTTCGACGTCGTCCGGCTTTTCGTCGAGAAAGGCGTGGACGTCCGCTTCGGAGAGGATCTTGAAGAAGACCGCGACCAGCACTTCGTCGAGGACGACGATCCGGTACCGGCCCGAGAGCATCGCCGCCCGGGAGCGCGCGAGGCCCCGGCGGGCGCGGTTGATTTCAGCTTGCGGGGGATGATCCTTGATATGGAGGAAGCTCTTCCGGCCGAACTGCTCGATCGTAATGAACGGGGCGAGACGCGCGACCGCGTCCAGCTCTCCATACGATTGGCCTTTCATGAACTGGCCGATGTAGGTATGGAACCCGTGCCCGGCCGCGCGGAGGGCGAGGCCCAGGGCGGCCGTCGTCTTGCCCTTGCCGTCGCCGGTGTAGATTTGGACATAGCCGCGGAAGGGTTCGTTTTTTTTCGGGGAAGCCATCGGATTTTTACTATATGGGATTCGGCCCGGGGAGTCAACGCGGGCGAAATGGGGGCGAGATGTGCTATAATTTCGGCCGATGTTAGACCCCAAATTCGTTCTCGAAAACAAGGATTTCGTCATCGGGCGGATGGCGGCCCGGGGCTTCGCCCTCAACCTGAACGAATTCGTCCGGCTCTCCGATGAAAAAAAGTCGGTCCTGAAGAAGTCTGAGGACCTCCGGGCCGAGCGGAACAAGTCGAGCGAAGAGGTCGCCCGCCTAAAGCGGGAGAACAAGGACGCCGCGGCCCTCATCGCCGCCATGAAGACGGTCGGGGACGAGATCAAGGCCCTCGACGACGAAATCCGAGGCTACGACGAGAAGATCCGGACGGCGCTCCTCAACATCCCCAACATTCCCCATGTGTCCGTGCCCGAGGGGCGGACGTCGGCGGAGAATGTCGTAGTCCGCACGGTCGGCACGCCGCCGGAATTCGCCTTCGCCCCGCAGGCCCACTGGGACATCGGGACGAAGCTTGGAATCCTGGACTTCGACCGCGCGGCCAAGATCACCGGCTCGCGCTTCACGGTCTATCTCGGGGCCGGCGCCCGCCTGGAACGGGCGCTCATTAATTTCATGCTCGACATCCACACGCGGGACCGGGGCTTCACCGAGGTCATCCCGCCGTTCATCGCCAACGAAGCCAGCCTGACCGGGACGGGCAACCTCCCCAAGTTCGCCGAGGACCTGTTCAAGCTCGAGAAATACCCGTGGTACCTGATCCCGACCGCCGAAGTCCCGCTGACCAATTACTACCGGGACGAGATCATCGACGGCGGCATCCTCCCGAGGCGCCTGGCCGCCTACACGCCCTGTTTCCGGAGCGAGGCCGGCTCCTACGGCAAGGACGTCCGGGGGCTCATCCGCCAGCACCAGTTCAACAAGGTCGAGATGATGATTTTCTCCGCGCCCGAGAAATCCTTCGACGAGCTCGAATACATGACCGCCGGCGCCGAGGAAGTGCTGAAGCGCCTCGACCTGGCGTACCGGGTCGTGGCCCTGTGCACCGGCGACATGGGGTTCGCCAGCCAGAAGACCTACGACCTCGAGGTCTGGATGCCGTCGCGCAAGGGCTATATGGAGATCTCCTCGTGCTCGAACTGCGGGGACTTTCAGGCGCGCCGGTCGAACATCCGGTTCCGGAAGGAGCCCAAGGCCAAGCCCGAATTCGTCCACACCCTGAACGGATCGGGGCTGGCTGTCGGCCGGACGGTGAGCGCCATCCTGGAGAATTGTCAGCGGAAGGACGGCACGGTCGCCGTTCCTCCGGCCTTGCGGCCTTACATGGACGGGCGCGAGGTCATCGCGTCAACGTAATCCAACTCATCCGCGGAGGGATGGCCGAGTGGTTGAAGGCGGCGGTCTTGAAAACCGCTTTCCAGTTTCCCTGGAACGGGGGTTCGAATCCCCCTCCCTCCGTACCTCTCCCGAAACGCTGACGATTCCCCCCTTCTTGGAAGGGGGGTAGGGGGGATAAGACCAATATGAAAAGTTGGAAGCGTTTCGGGCAGCAACGCTGACGATTTCAATTAATGATCTTTCCCGTTCAGCAATTAGCCACAAAAATTCTTAATATCATCCTCGTTAAATTGGTGAGTCACGTTGTTTCCCAAATAATTTTTTATCGGTCCACTTACATACCCATAGGCGACTCTATAAATTTGTTTAGTGCGCTTATTCGCCCAATATAGTAAATTCCCCGCGTCGTTTTTTATTTCATTCCATTCGGTAACGTAGGATTCAACTTGGTAAGACATTTCATTCTGCTCCAAGAAGGCACTCATATCCCTTGGAGGATTTAGTCGGTCGATAAGAGTTTAAATTGAAGCGGCGCCGGCTATTTCTTCCCCTCGAACAGTGTCCAAGGGTTGGCCTTCATGTCCTTGAGGAACTTCTCCTGCCATCGGTATTCGGGGTGCCGGGCGAAGAACGGAGCGGCCAGGAAATCCTCGCCGCAGGGATGGCCCATCCGGGCCCACATCTTCATGTCCTTGGCCAGGGCGGCGGTCGTCACCTTGCCCTGGACCGAGCCGCCGGGGAAGAACGGCGCCCAAGCGAATTCCGGAACGCCCTTGGCGTCGGCGTCCGCGTGGCCGCAGAGGACGTTGGCGTTGGCCGCCGCAGTTCCCGTGGACGCATCGATGTGGTCTTCCTCGAATTTCTTGCCGCTCTCGGCGTTGATTTTTCCTTTGTATTCGGCCATCAGCTTTTCCCAGCGCGCCTTCCGGACGAAGACGGACTGGCTCGCGTCCTGGGCGTTGAACGCGGTCTCCTCGGCGATGAGCTTCGGGTCGCTCGCGAAATTCGAGCCGATGAAATAGCCGTCCTTCGTCCGCCACGAGGGGTGGTTCTTCAGGCCGAGCTCGAGCTTCGCGATCTCGTTCGTCTTGAGGTCCCCGACGAGCCAGTCGTTGGCGTATGCCCCGTTGCCGCCTGTGATCATGAGAGTCATGAAATCGTCGATTGAATTCGCGTATTGCGCCGCTTTGCGCGCCCGGGCGAATTCGGGGATCCCGTTCTCGTCGAAGCCCTTGAACTGCGAGATCGTCGTTTCGGTATAGACGATTCCCGCGCCGTTGACCACGAAGTCGTCGCCGCTGTGGATGTAGCCGGGGAGGGCGTCCATCAGGATGCGGTGTCCCCGGGCGGGCGTGATGTCGAGGATCGCGTTCCAGCGCTCCCCGATGATGTATTCCACCCACGAATTGTGGCCCATGACGATCTGTCCGTCTTCCGTGTAGCTTCCGGTGGCGATGAAGGCGCTGCAGTAGCCGGGCGCCTTGATTTCGGCCGAACCGGGCTTCGCCTTTTCGTCTAAAGAGGGGACATAATACCAGGCGAGCTCGATCCAGCCGTTGAGGGCGGTGATGTCGATCCGATCGTAGGACTTTGCGGGGAGGCGGGCCTTCAGGCCTTCGGCGATGCCTGAGATCTCCTCCTGGTATTCGGGGTCGAGTTTCGGCCAGAACATCCGTTCGGCGGCCGCCCGATAGAAATTCCAGTCGCGCTTCGTCGCACGCTCGAGATAAAAAGCGAGCGTCTGGAGCAAGTCATCGATTTCCGCGGCGAGGTGCCAGCCGTGCTGGAAGCCGATCTCGCGGGGCGTTCCTTCCAGGCGGACATGAATCCAGCCGGCTTTGTCCTCACGGCCGGACGTTCGGAGCCGGGGATCGCCCTTCATCTGGCAGGACGTCAAAAGGGCGGCGATCACCAAGGCGGAAATTGCCGCGCCGGCCAGAGAATTCTTGATACTTTTCATCGGCCGCCTCCATTTCCGGATCTTCTCCACTCTTATCTTATACAACAGATCTTATACAACAGAAGCCGGCATCCAGGCAAACGAAAGCCACGCTCCTTGGAACTCGCAGGCTGTGGATTTCCCCTTTTCCTTTGATGGCGTGCGATTTTTCGACTCCAAGGAAGGGCTCTTTGACGCGCACTCGAAAAATGTTAGAATACGTGCCCGACTGCCAGACTCATATGGAGAGGTGCTGGAGTGGTCGATCAGGAGCGCCTGCTAAGCGCTTGTCCTGGCTCAAACCGGGACCGCGGGTTCGAATCCCGCCCTCTCCGTACCTTTCCCAAAGCACTATCAAATCCCCCCTTATTGTAAGGGGGGCAGGGGCGACATGCAGCCAAAACGCCTACCTGCTTCGACCCCTCCTGATTCTCAGGAGGGGTAGGGGAGGTTAATATGAATATTTTAAAGTCCTAAAGGCGTTTTGGTTTGTAAGCTATGTTATAACTGCTTTGGGCAGTTTTAGCGCTGACAACACTGCGTTTCGGTTCTATAATGGATCCGAAAATGCGTCGGATTGATATAGCGCCTTTACTATAGGAGCCAGCCCATGAACTTCAAACCCGCCATCATTCTCGGCTTCATCCTCCTCCTGACCCTGGCCGCGACCGCGCCCCAAGACGCGCCCCGCCGGGCGCCGGACACCTATCGCGACGTCCTCATGACGTTCCAGGACCCGCCCGCCGAATTCCGAAGCGCGCCGCTCTGGGTCTGGAACGACCAGATGACGAACGCCGAAATCGAGGAGCAGCTCGCCGATTTCAAGGTGCACGGCATCGGCGGCGTTTTCGTCCATCCCCGGCCGGGGCTGATCACTCCCTACCTGTCCGGGGAGTGGCTCGCCCTTTTCCGGCACGCCGTGGATGTCGGCAAGTCCCTGGGGATGAAGGTCTGGATCTACGACGAGAATTCCTATCCTTCGGGGTTCGCCGGCGGCCACGTCCCCGCCCAGCTGCCGGACGCCGCCCGGACCGGACTGCGGATGACCAAGGCTGCGGTGCTGCCGGCGTCCTTCGCCGAAGCCCCGCTCGTCGTCCTGCGCAAAGGGGCCTCGGGATACGAGGACGTCACCGCCGAAGCTCGGGCCGGCGGCCCAGCGCTCGGCGCCGGAGAATTCTGCATCTTCGATCTGAACCGGCAAAAACCGAATCCCTGGTACGGCGGCTTCACCTACGTCGACCTCATGCGCCGGGACGTGACCGAGACGTTCCTCGACATCACGATGAACGCCTATCGGCGGACCTTCGGCGACGAGTTCGGCGCCACCGTCCCCGGCGTCTTCCAGGACGAGGCCGAGATCAACCCGGCCGGCGGTCCGGGAATGACCGTCGTCAACTACACGCCTGCCCTCTTCGACAAATTCAAGGAGCGGTGGGGCTACGATCTCAAGACGGAGCTCCCGTCGCTCTACGACGAGGTGGGCGACTGGCGCCGCGTCCGCCACGACTATTACGCCCTGCTCCTGGACCTCTTCATCGACAACTGGGCGGTCCCTTACTTCGACTATTGCTCGCGCTACAACCTGGCCTTCACCGGCCATTACTGGGAGCACGAGTGGCCGCGGCCGACCGTCAATCCGGACAACATGGCCTTCGCCGCCTACGCCCACATGCCCGGCATCGACATCCTGATGAATGACTTCCAGACCGACACGCACGCCCAGTTCGGCAACGCGCGCGCGGTGAAGGAGATCCGGAGCGTGACCAACCAGCTCGGAAAACAGCGCACCATGTCCGAGACCTACGGGGCGGGCGGCTGGGACCTGTCCTTCCTCGACCAGAAGCGGATCGCGGACTGGGAATACGCGCTGGGCGTGAACTTCATCAATCAGCATCTTTCGTATGTCACCATCAAGGGCGCGCGCAAACGCGACCATCCGCAGTCGTTCTCCTATCATGAGCCCTGGTGGAACGCCTACCGGCCCCTGGCCGACTACTTCGGCCGCCTGTCGACCGCCCTCTCGCTCGGCCGGCAGGAGAACAGCATCCTGGTGATCGAGCCCACGACCACCGGCTGGCTCTACCACTCGCCGCGCGGTGAAACGGAGAAGATCAAGGCCCTCGGCAGGGACTTCCAGGACTTCGTGAACACGCTCGAGGCGGCCCAGATCGAATACGATCTTGGAAGCGAGCACATTCTTCGGAACTGGGGCAAGGTCCGCGACGGACGGCTGCATGTCGGGGAACGGTCCTACAACGTCGTCATCCTGCCGCCCGGCCTCGAGAACGTGGAGGACGCGACCTCGGTTCTCCTGAGCGATTACGCCGGCCAGGGCGGGAAGGTCGTCTCCTGGATCGGCGCGCCGGCGTTTGTCAATGGCCGCGAAGACGGCCGGCTGGCGAAGGTCGCGGCTTCCCAGCCCCTCTCGTGGCTTCCGGCCAAACCCGAGACCTGGCGGACGGACCTGGTTGGATTGTCGGGAACGGCTTTTGTCATGGAGCCGGCCCGGTCCAAGAGCGGCGACCCGGCCTATCTCTTCCATCACCGGAGGGTGCTCAAGGACGCGGAGCTCGTCTTCCTGGCCAACACCGGCGCCAAAGCCGCGGCGTCCGGGTCCCTGTCCGCGCCCGGCAAGTCGTGCGAAGCATGGGACGCGTTCACCGGCAAGGTGTCGCCCTATCCGGCCGCCCTCGGGGGGGGCAAGCTCCGGGTGGAATATGAGATCCCCCCCGGCGGCAGCCTGCTCTTATGTTTCCGGCCGACCGGCGCTCCTGCAGCGGAACCTAAGACCCGGCGCGAGGCCCCGCTGCCCTCCGAAAAAGCTCCGGCCGTCCGGCGCGAATCGCCGAATGTCCTGACCCTCGATTACTGTGATCTCACCCTCGACGGCAAGACCGAGACGGACCTGTATTTCTACGATGCCCAGCTCAAGACCTATCGCCACCACGGCCTCGATCGGAACCCCTGGGACAGCGCCGTCCAATATAAGACCAACATTCTGGACATGGACCGTTTCGCTCCGAATTCGGGCTTCGAAGCGGCGTTCCGGTTCATGGTCGCCGACGGCGTGCGGACGGACTCGCTCCGGGTCGTGGTCGAGCGGCCCGAGCTCTTCCAGGTCGCGGTCAACGGCCGGAAAATCGCCCCGCTTCCGGGGACCTGGTGGCTCGACAAGGCGTTCGGCGTCTTCGAGATCGGGGCGTTCGTCAAGCCCGGCGAAAACGCGATCTCCCTCAAGTCCGCGCCGTTCACCATCCATTCCGAGCTCGAAGCCGTCTATCTCCTGGGGGATTTCGGACTCGAGAGCGTGGACAAAGGATTCCGCCTCGTCCCGGCGGCCCCGATGAAAATAGGCGCCTGGGGCGAACAGGGCCTGCCTTTATACAGCGGGGCAGTGTCCTATAAGAAAACCTACGTCCTCCGCACGGCCGATTTCCGGAAGACGCGGTACGACGTCGAGCTTGGCGCCTGGAAGGGGAGCGTGGCCGAGGTCCGGGTGAACGGCAAGCCCGCAGGTTACATCGCCTTCGAGCCCTTCCGTCTCGACGTCTCGAGTCTTATGACTCTCGGCAACAATGATGTCACCGTTCTCGTCACGGGGACGCTCAAGAACACTCTCGGGCCCTTCCACAACGACCCGCCCCTCGGACGGGCCTGGCCCGGCAGCTTCCAGCAGGGAGCCAAGGGTGGACGTCCCGCGGGGGCCAAATATTCCGTAGTCGGCTACGGATTGTTAGAAGACTTCCGGCTCGTCCCGGTCAAGACCGCGGGAGATTGACGGAACCGGCGTCCTGCGATATAAGTTTCCCCTCGCGCGTCCGGACGCGCGGCGAAGGCCGCGGGCCGGCGGGCGGGAGGAGCACGCATGAAAAGCTTCATCCGATATTTCGGCGGGACGATCGTCCGGCCGTTTTCCACCTTCGAATCGCTCCAGTCCGATCCCAAAGGCTTCGCCAAGGGGTTCCGGGCCATCCTCATCCCGGCCGTCCTGTTCACGATCACGGCGGGCCTTCTGGCTGTCGGCGGGGCGCTTCTGCCCGCGCCGGCTATCCTTTCCCTGGGGGGCGAGAATTACTATTTCTACCAGATCTTCTTCGCCCTGCCCGTCCTTCTCGCCGGCTGGGCGGTGTCCTCGGCGGTTGTCCGACTGTTCGGCCGCTGGGGAAAAGGGACGGGCTCCCTCCGGGGCACCCTCGCCGCGCTCGGATTTGCCTTCGGCCTTCCGGCCCTGGCCGCCTGGGCCGGCCAGGCGGTTTTCGCCGGCCTGATCCTCTCCGGGATGAGCCAGGAAGAGTTCATGGAGCTCACGGCCGGATCCGGGACGCCAAGGACGGTCGCGTTCGCCGGCCAAGCGTTCGTCGTCGCCTGGATTCTGCTCCTGTCGGTCGCGGCGGTGCGCGCGGGCTTGAAGATTCGGTGGAAGGCGATCCCGGTCGGGATCCTGGCCGCGTCGATTTTTCTCGCCGCCGTCCTGATCTGCCTTCGTTGACGGGGGGCGGGAAGAAGTGAAAACCCATGATCGACGTCAAAGAACATATCTACCACGATGATCCGAACGTCGGGCACCCCGACGTCCGGACCGAGCTCAAGGACGCAGCCTATTTCTTCCTGGGGAACGGCCACATCCAGGCCGCGGTTCAGGCCGCGCCGGGGGGCGACGGAACGCCGCTCGGCCTGCTCATCATGGACCCGGAGCGCCTCCGCAAGAAGCGAGAGGCGCTCACCATGGATGAACGGACGGGACTCGATCGGACCGCGGTCCGGATCGCCGAAGGGGGGCGGTCCCATCGGGCGGAAGCCGGCGCGTTCACGGCCGCCTGGGCCGAAGGCCGTTCCGTTCCGACGGTCGTCGTCCGTTGGCGGACCTTGGTAGTGTCGGTCGAGGAATATTTCTTCTGCCCGGATGTCTCCTCGCCGGTCCTGGCCCGCGATGTCGTGATCGCAAACCGGACGAAGCGCCGCCTGGGGCTGAGATTCGAGACCGGGGTCCGGGCCCGGCGCCTCGAGAAATCGTTCTCGCTCGACCCGGGCGCGTCGAAGACCATTTCTCTCAAGTATGTCCTCAGCCCGGCGCGTGACGAGGTCGTGCCCGCATTCAGCCGGAAGACCGCTCCCGACAAGTCCGCGGCGGCGTTCTGGACCGGCCTCACCCGCCTTTCGTTTGGGCACAAGCTTCTCGACCGGTATTTCGAAGCGTCCCGCGCCCAGTTGCCGGCCATGATTTCGGGCACGGGCCGCCTCGACGGCGCGGTCTGGCAATACAACCGGGAATGGCTCCGGGACCAGGCCGTCATTGCTTTAGCCATGGCCATGCTCGGCGCGCACGATCGGGCCCGGACGATGTTCCACCGGCTCATCGACAAATTCGTCACGGACGAGGGAGATACCGTCGATCTCGCGCCCCCGTTCCCCCAAGTGGGGATCCTGCCCTGGACTTGGGCCGAGATCGTCATCCTGTTCGTCCATCACATCCTCGGCGTCCGGCCCGAGGAGCTTGGGCTGCGCATCCGGCCGCGGCTCCTGTCCGGATTGAAGGGCGCTCGCGCGACGCTTCCCTTCCAAAACGGCCGGCTCGAACTCGAAATCGGGAAAGCGCCGAGGGGCGCCGCGCCGCGGTTCCGGTCCGATACGGTCGTCCTCGAATCCGGTCCCGCAGACGCTCTGCTGGCCTACCCCGGCCGCGATTTCAAGGTTGAGGCGCGGGTCCGATGATGAGCCGGCCGGCGCTCCCGCCCCAGGACTCCCGGAAGACCGTCGTCCTCATCGTCGCGACGGTAGCCGCGTTCTTCGCGCCCTTCATGGGGTCGGCCGTCAACATCGCCCTGCCTTCCATCGGCCGGGAGTTTCAGATGTCGGCCGTCCTCCTCGGATGGCTGGGGACCTCCTATAGCCTGGCCGCCGCGATCTTCCTCGTTCCTTTCGGCAAGATCGCCGATATCCGGGGCCGGAAGGCCGTCTTCGGCTGGGGGAGCTTGGTCTTCGCCCTCTCTTCGCTCCTCGCGGGCGCGGCCTTCTCGCCGGTCGTGCTTCTCGTCTCCCGGGTGATCCAGGGGATCGGGAGCGCCATGATCTTCAGCACGGGCGTGGCGATGCTGATAGCCGCCTACCCGCCGAACGTCCGGGGCAAAGTCCTGGGCATCAACGTCTCGTCTACGTACATCGGCCTGTCGCTCGGTCCGGTCCTGGGAGGATTCCTCACCCAGAACCTCGGCTGGCGGAGCATCTTCGTCATCCTCGGCGTCCTCGGTCTCGTCCTGGCGGGAATCGTCGTTTTCTTCCTGCACGGGGAAGAGGCCGGGGCGCGTGGCGAAAGATTCGATCTGGCCGGAGCGGCCGCCCTCGGCGCGTCGATCGTGGCGGTTATGCTGGGCTTGTCGCGCCTGCCCGCCTGGTGGGGCGCGATCCTGATCGCGGCCGGCTTGGCGGGTTTGGTAGGGTTCGCCCGGCTCGAGTCCGCCGTGCCGAATCCCGTCCTCGACATGAGCCTGTTCCGCCGAAACCCGGTGTTCGTCTTCTCCAACGTCGCGGCCCTGATCAACTACAGTGCCACGACGGCCGTCGGCTTCCTTCTGAGCCTTTATCTCCAATACATCAAAGGCCTGACGCCCCAGAAGGCGGGTCTCGTGCTCCTCGCTCAGCCCATCGTGATGGCCCTGCTCTCGCCGCTCGCCGGCCGCCTTTCGGACCGGGTGGAGCCGCGGCTCCTCGCCTCGTCGGGCATGGCCATCTCGGCCCTCGGGCTGTTCATGATGGCCTTCATCGGCGGCGGCACGTCGCTCACGTTCATCGGCGCGGGCCTTTTCATCCTGGGTTTCGGATTCGCCCTGTTCTCCTCGCCCAATACGAACGCGGTGATGAGCTCGGTCGAAAGGCGGTCGTATGGCGTCGCCTCGGCCATGCTCGGCACGATGCGCCTGACCGGGCAGATGCTGAGCATGGGGGTGGCAACGCTCGTCTTCTCCCTCTACCTCGGTTCGGCCCGGATCGCGCCCGAAAACCATGCCCAATTCCTGGCCGCGATGCGGACGGCAGGTCTGTTCTTCGCCGGACTCTGCGTCCTCGGCGTTTTCGCCTCGCACGGGAGGGGGAAGCTCCGACCGGCGGGGGAGGGGCGGTGATCGAGCGCTTGTCCGGCCTTGAATCGCCCGGCGAAAATGTCTAGTATAATAGGAGGGATTAAGGCAGGGCTCTTGCCCAGCCCCCCGTCCGGAACGGAGCCCTCGAGCCCGCGTTTCCGGCCGCGGCCCCGGAAAGGATAGTGATCATGAGAACCCGCACGATCAACGAATATGTGTCCGCCGTCGGCGCCATCGATTGGGATCGGCGGCTCTTCGACAGCCTGATCCCGCTCCCCGACGGGACGAGCTACAACTCCTATCTCGTCCGGGACGGAGGGCAGACCGCCCTGATCGACACCGTCGATCCCGCGAAGCGCCCGGTTCTCCTCGAAAACCTGCGCGGCGTCGAGCGGCTCGACTACCTGATCGCCCAGCACGCCGAGCAGGACCATTCGGGCCTGATTCCCATGGTCCTGGAGATGTACCCCGCCGCCAAGCTGATCTGCTCGCCCAAGGCGAAAAGCATGCTCATGGACCACGTGGGCGTCGCCGAGGACCGGATCAGAACCGTCGCGGACGGAGAAACGCTCGCCCTCGGCGGCCTGACCCTCGAATTCATCCACACGCCCTGGGTCCACTGGCCCGAGACCATGGTGACTTTTCTCCGGGATTCGGGCATCTTGTTCAGCTGCGACTTTTTCGGCTCGCACGTGGCCCAGTCGGATGTGTTCGTTACGGACGAGGGCTTTGTCGGTCTTGCGGCCAAGCGCTATTTCGCCGAGATCATGATGCCGTTCCGGACGGCGATCCAGAAAAACCTCGACCGGCTGAAGGGCCTGAAGATCGCCATGATCGCCCCAAGCCACGGCCCGGTCTACACCCGCCCGTCTTTCATCCTCGACGCCTACCGCGCATGGACTTCGGAGACCGTCCGGAATTCGGTCCTCATTCCCTATATCTCGATGCACGGCAGCACGGCTAGCCTGGTCGACCGGCTCGTGTCCGCCCTGGCCGGACACGGGGTCGAGGTCCATCCGTTCAACCTCGACGACACCGACATTGGGAAGCTGGCCATGGCCCTTGTGGACGCGGCGACGATCGTCATCGGGACGCCGGCGGTCCACATCGGGCCCCATCCGCGGGTCGCTTCCACCGTCTTCCTGGCGAACGCCCTGCGGCCCAAGCTGAAGTTCGCCTCGATCGTCGGGTCATACGGCTGGGGCCACAAGATCGTCGATCAAATCGCGGCCATGATCCCGAATCTCAAGGTCGAGCTTTTGCCCCCGGTCATCAGCCGGGGGATGCCCCGGCCGGCCGACTTTGAAGCGGTGGAGAGCCTGGCCGGAACGATCGCCCGGAAACATGCCGAGCTCGGGCTGAAGTAAAGGAGTCGGACATGAAAAAAATCCTTTCGGCCGTCCTTCTGATCCTGTTTGGGGCGGTTCTCGGACTGCGGGCCGAAGCCAAGGGGCATTTGTTCATCATCGGCGGCGGGGACCGCCCGGCGAGCCTGACCCAACAGTTCATCGCCCTGGCCGAGCGGGCCGGGGGCAAGATCGTGGTCTTCCCCATGGCCAGCGCGACCCCGGCCGAATCCGGGGCGGGCCAGGTCAAGGAATTCCTCGAGCTGGGGGCAAAGAGCGCCGAATTCCATATCCTGACCCACGACCAGGCGATGAAGCCGGAGGCGGCCGAAATTCTGAACGGGGCGGGCGGCATCTACTTTACGGGCGGAGACCAGATCCGGGTCACTCAGGCCCTGCTCGGCACACCCGTCCAAGCCAAGCTTCTGGAGATCTACGAGAAAGGCGCCGTCATCGGCGGGACGAGCGCCGGCGCGGCGATCATGAGCGAAGTCATGATCACGGGCGACGAAAAGACCAAGCCCAAGGCGGGCCAGGAGTTCTCGATTCTCAAGGCCAACAACGTCATCACCGTCCCCGGCCTCGGATTCATCAAGACGGCGATCGTCGACCAGCATTTCGCCACGCGGAAACGCCACAACCGGCTCATCAGTCTTGTGGCGGAACATCCGAAGCTCGTCGGCATCGGAATCGACGAATCGACGGCCATCGTCGTCAACCCGGACGGGACGTTCGACGTCGTCGGCGAGAAGGACGTCGTGGTCTATGATCCGACGAACGCCAAAGTCACGATCACACCGGACAAGTCGGTCGGCATCACCGGGATGACCATGCACGTCCTCCTGCCGGGGGCGAAATTCGACCTTAAAACCAGGACGGTGATCACATAGGCTGCCGCGGCCTGGTCCAGGGCGTTTTTCTTTTCGTAGAGCGGGGCCAGCTGTCGTACAAGTGGTGAGAATTGGAGTTTGACAGTCCGGCGGGAGTGTGGTAGAAAATTTGGTAAGAAATTTACAAGGAGGATAAAAGTATGCGCACGTTCAAATTCTCGGTTGTTCTCTTCGCCCTCCTCGTCTCCGTCCTAGCTGCCCAGGACACTCTCCAGACCGGCGGCATCGAGGGGATGGTGGTGGACAAAGAGGGCAACGCACTGCCGGGCGTTTCGATCAACCTGACCAGTACGGCCTTGATCAAGGCCATGGCCGGGATGACCTCGGCGACCGGTTCGTTCCGGTTCGTGTTCCTGCCCGTCGGCAAGTACGACGTCACCTTCACCTTGAGCGGGTTCCAGACGGTCACGCACAAGGACGTCACCGTCCTGCTCCGTAAAACGACTTCGCTCAAAGTCACGCTCGAGATCTCTGCCCTCCAGGAGAGCATCACCGTCATCGGGGAAGCGCCCGTCGTCGACGTCAAGAGCCAGACGATCGGGGCCAACTTCACTTCGGCCATGCTCCAAAAGCTCCCCACGGCCCGCGACCCCTGGGTTATCATGCAGATGGCGCCCGGCATGGTTATGGACCGGGAGAACGTCGGCGGAAGCACGGCCGGCAATCAGAGCAGCGGCTATGTCCACGGCTCGCTCCGGAACCAGACGAACTACAACATCGACGGCGTGAACATGACCGACACCGCGGCCAACGGCGCCTCGGCGATGTACTTCGACTTCGACGCCTTCGAAGAGATCCAGGTCGAAACGGGCGCCCACACGGCCGACATCCAGGTCGGCGGCGTGGTCATGAACATGATCACCAAGTCGGGCGGGAATAAATTCAGCGCCAGCTTCAGCATTTATGGAGAAAACGACAAGCTCCAGTCGAAAAATATCCCTTCAAGCGATCCGGCCTATGCGAGCGTCGGCACCGGCAACCCCCTCGATTATTACCTCGAGTACGGCGCGGATGTCGGCGGGGCCATCATCAAGGACAAGCTCTGGTTCTACGGCGCCTACCGTGACACCGAGATCAGCCGTTTCATTATCGGCTACACCCAAAACGGCGTCGCCCAGACCGA
>JADGNV010000094.1 GCA_017883285.1 Candidatus Aminicenantota bacterium
AAGCGTCGAAGTACGCCCTGAAACGGGCGAAGATCGATCCCCGCGAGATCGGGGCCGTCTACGTCGGCTCGGAATCGCACCCCTACGCCGTCAAGCCGAGCGGCGCCACCCTGGGCGAGGCGCTCGGAGCCGCGCCCGAATTCCACACCGCGGACCTCGAGTTCGCCTGCAAGGCCGGGACGGAGGGGATGTTCATCGCCCTGAACCTCGTCCGTTCGGGCGCGATCACCTACGGCCTGGCCGTGGGCGCCGACACCTCGCAGGGCGCGCCCAGCGACGCCCTCGAATACTCGGCGGCCGCCGGGGCCGCGGCGTTCATCTTCGGGAAGGACAACCTCGTCGCCGAGGTCCTCCACACCTATTCCTACACCACCGACACCCCGGACTTCTGGCGGCGCGAGCACCAGGATTATCCGCTTCACGGCGGCCGGTTCACGGGTGACCCGGCCTATTTCAAGCATGTCCTGGGCGCCGCCCATGGCATCCTGGCCAAAGCGGGAATGAAGGCCGCGGACTTCGCGTACGTCGTCTTCCACCAGCCTAACGGCAAGTTCCCCCTGCGCGTCGGCGAAATGCTGGGGTTCACCCGGAAGCAGATCGATCCCGGCTGGCTCGTCCCCAGGCTCGGCAACACCTACTCGGCCGCATCGCCGCTCGGCCTGACCGCGACCCTCGACATCGCCAAGGCCGGCGACATGATTCTCGTCGTGTCGTACGGATCGGGCGCCGGGAGCGACGGCTTCGTCCTCCGCGTCACCCCGCGGATCGACGAAGTGCGCGACCTCGCCCCCCGGACGCGCGACATGCTGGACAAAAACCTGAACTACCTCGAGTACGGCGTCTACGCCAAGTACCGCCGCAAGATCCGGATGGCGGAATAGGAGGCGGCCATGAGAGACGTAGCCGTAATTGGAATCGGAATGACCAAGTGGGGCGAGCTCTGGGAGAAGTCGCTCCGGACGATCTTCGTCGAATCCGCCCTCCTCGCCATCGAGGATGCGGGCGTGGACCGCATCGACTCGATGATCGTCGGCTGCATGTCCTCCGGGCTGTTCGTCGGCCAGGAGCACCTGGCTTCGCTCCTCCCGGACTACCTCGGCCGGAACCCCGTGCCGGCGGCCCGGGTCGAGTCCGCCTGCGCCTCGGGCGGCCTGGCCCTCCGCCAGGGCTTCATCGAGGTCGCTTCGGGCATCAGCGACATCGTCCTCGTCGGCGGCGTGGAGAAGATGACCGACGTCACGGGCTGCGAGGCGACCTTCGCCCTGGGCACGGCCGCCGACCAGGAGTACGAGAGCTTCCACGGGCTCACCTTCCCCGGCCTCTACGCCATGATGGCCGTGGCCCACATGCACAAGTACGGGACGACCCGCAGGCAGCTGGCCTTGGTCGCGGCCAAGAACCACGAGAACGGGTCGAAAAACCCGCTGGCCCAGTTCCCGTTCAAGGTCTCGGTGGACGCGGTCCTCAACTCCGTCCTCGTGGCCGACCCCCTGCGGATCCTCGACTGCTCGCCCATCACGGACGGGGCCGCGGCCGTCATCCTGGCCCCGCTCGAGATGGCCAAGCGGCTTAAGAAGCCCGTCGTCCGGATCGTCGGGAGCGGGCACGCCACCGACACGATCAGTTTGAGCTCGCGGCGCGACATGTGCTGGATCGAGTCCACCCACATTGCGGCCCAGAAGGCCCTGGCCATGGCCGGCCGCAAGGTCGGCGACATCGACTTCTTCGAAGTCCACGACTGCTTCACCATCGCCGAGATCATGGTCACCGAAGCGCTCGGGATCGTCGAGAAGGGCAAGGGCGGCCGGGCCGTCGAAGAGGGCCTGACCGCCCTCGGCGGCAAGGCCCCGGTCAACCCGAGCGGCGGGTTGAAGGCCAAGGGCCACCCCGTCGGCGCGACCGGCGTCGCCCAGGCCGTGGAGGCCGTCAAGCAACTCCGCGGCGAGGCGGGCGAGCGTCAGGTCAAGAACGCCCGGCGCGGCCTGACCCAGAACATGGGCGGCACGGGCGGCAGCTCCCTGGTCCATGTCTTCGAAGCGGAGTGAGAGGAGGAGACCATGCCGAATCCAGCGAAATCCTGGCGGGAGATCCCGCAGAGATACCGGCTCGAAGCCGGCAAGTGCACGAAGTGCGGCGCCATCGCCTTCCCTCCCCGGCTCATCTGTCCGCAGTGCGGGAACCGCGAGTTCGCCGCGACGAAGCTCGCCGACGCGGGCAAGCTCCTGACGTTCACGATCATCCGGGTCGCGCCGGGCGCGTTCGAAGACCAGGCGCCGTACGCGGCCGGCATCGTCGAGCTCGACGACGGCGCCCGGCTGACCGCCCAGGTCGTGGACTGCGACTTCGCGAAGCTCAAGGTCGGGATGCGCGTCCGCCTCGAGTTCCGCCGGGTCAGCGAGGATGGCGCGGCGGGCGTCATCCATTACGGCTACAAGTTCGTTCCCGAATAAAAGGGAGGCAGGTCGACGGCGCCCGGGCGGGAGGCAGGCATGTTCAAAATCGAGTCCCGGATCGACACCCAGGGCCCGGAGTTCAAGCTGAACCGGGAGGCCATGGCCCGAGCCGTGGCCGAATACCGGGAGCGCCTAGCCAAGACCCAGGCCGGCGGCCCGGCCAAGAATGTCGAGCTCCACAAGTCGCGCGGCAAGCTCCTCGTCCGCGAGCGCCTCGAGAAGCTGTTCGATCGCGGCACCCCGTTCCTGGAGCTCAGCGCGCTCGCCGCGAACGGGATGTACGAGGACGAAGCGCCCGCCGCGGGCATGGTCACGGGGATCGGCGTCGTCCACGGCCGCGAGGTCCTGGTCGTGGCCAACGACGCCACGGTCAAGGGCGGCACGTATTTCCCGATGACCATCAAGAAGCACCTCCGGGCGCAGGAGGTGGCGAGAGAGAACCGCCTGCCCTGCATCTATCTCGTCGATTCGGGCGGGATTTTCCTCCCGCACCAGGCGGGCACGTTCCCCGACAAGGAGCATTTCGGCCGGATCTTCTACAACCAGGCCCGCCTCTCGGCCCTCGGCATCCCCCAGATCTCGATCGTCATGGGATCGTGCACGGCGGGCGGCGCCTACGTCCCGGCCATGAGCGACGAGACGGTCATCGTCCGCCATCAGGGCACAATCTTCATCGGCGGCCCGCCGCTCGTCAAAGCGGCCACGGGCGAAGAGGTGACGGACGAGGACCTGGGCGGCGCGGACGTCCACTGCCGCATCTCGGGCGTATCGGACTACTGCGCCGCGAACGACGAGCACGCCCTCCGGATCGCCCGGAACATCGTCGAGACGCTGGCCCCGCCCGAGCGCTTCGCCCTCGCCACGGCCCCTCCCGAGGAGCCCGCCTACGACCCGGAGGAGATCTGCGGCATCGTGCCCCGGGACCTGCGCAAGGCGTTCGACATCCGGGAGATCATCGCCCGCCTCGTGGACGGAAGCCGCTTCCAGGAATTCAAGGAGCTCTACGGACCGACGCTCGTCTGCGGTTTCGCCCGGATCCTGGGCTTCCCCGTGGGCATCCTGGCCAACAACGGCGTGCTCTTCTCCGAGAGCTCGCTCAAGGGAGCGCACTTCGTCACGCTCTGCGCCTCGCGGAAAATCCCGCTCGTCTTCCTCCAGAACATCACCGGCTTCATCGTCGGCAAGCAGTACGAACACCGGGGCATCGCCAAGGACGGGGCAAAGCTCGTCCACGCCGTGGCCAACGCCGACGTGCCCAAGTTCACGGTGATCGTCGGCGGCTCCTACGGCGCCGGCAACTACGCTATGTGCGGCCGGGCCTACGCCCCGCGCCTGCTCTGGATGTGGCCGAACGCCCGGATCAGCGTCATGGGCGGCGAGCAGGCGGCCAACGTCCTTGTGAGCGTGAAAATCAAGCGGCTCCAGGACCAGGGCCTGGCCATGACCGCCGAGGAAAAAGAGAAGATGATGAAGCCCATCCTCGACCGGTACGACGAGGAAGCGAGCCCCTACTACAGCACCGCCCGGCTGTGGGACGACGGCATCCTCACGCCCCTCGACACGCGGGGGGCTCTCGGCCTCGGGATCGCCATGAGCCTCAACGCGCCCATCCCCGACTACAAGGTCGGGATCTTCCGGATGTAGGACGGCGCCGCAGGAGGGACGATGCACGAAACGATCCTCGTCGAAAGCGCCGGCCGGGTCGGCCGGATCTGGCTCAACCGGCCCGACGTCCACAACGCCTTTAACTCGGTCATGGTCCGCGAGCTCCGCGGGGCGCTCGCCGCGCTCCGCGACGACGCGGCTGTCCGGGCCGTCGTCCTCTCCGGCCGGGGGCGGTCGTTCTGCGCCGGGGCGGATCTCAACTGGATGCGCGAGATCGTCCGCTATTCCTACGCGCAGAACCTCGAGGAATCCACGGCCCTGGCCGATTTCCTCCACGAGCTCTACGCCTTCCCCAAGCCGACCCTCGCCCGGGTGAACGGAGCGGCCATCGGCGGCGGGACGGGCTTTCTCGCCGCCTGCGACATCGTCGTGGCCGACGCAGGGGCGCGGTTCGGGCTGAGCGAGGTCAAGATCGGCCTCGTGCCGGCCTGCATCGCTCCTTACATCGTCCGGCGCACGGGCGAGGGTCGGGCCCGGCAATATTTTCTTACCGGCGAGCGGTTCGACGCCCGGCGGGCGGCCGAGATCGGACTCGTGAACGACGTCGCCCCGCCCGCCGGCCTCGACGCCAAGATCGACGAGATCTTGGCCCTGCTTCTTTCGTCCGGGCCCGAAGCCCTGGCCCAGTGCAAGGAGCTCCTCCGCCGGGTCCCCGGCATGGATTTCACTGAAGCGGGGCCCTACACGGCGGAGATGATCGCCCGGCTGCGGATCAGCCCGGAGGGCCAGGAAGGCATGGCCTCGTTCCTCGAGAAGCGGAAGCCCAAGTGGACGGAATGAATATGCGATGTTCAAGAAGATCCTGATCGCCAACCGCGGTGAGATCGCGGTCCGGATCATCCGGGCCTGCCGCGAGATGGGCATCGTTCCGGTGGCCGTGTTCTCGGCAGCCGACCGGCGGAGCCCGCACGTTCTCCTGGCCGACGAGGCCGTCTGCCTCGGGCCGGCGCCCGCCTCCGAAAGCTACCTCCACATGGACCGGATCGTCCAGGCCGTCCGGCAGACCGGGGCGGAGGCCGTCCATCCCGGCTACGGCTTCCTGTCCGAAAACGCCGCCTTCGCCCGCCGCCTGGAGGCGGAGGGCATCGTGTTCATCGGCCCGCGCGCCGAGGCGCTCGAGCTCGTGGGCGACAAGGTCCGCGCCCGGCAGACGATGGAAAAGGCCGGCATCCCCATCATCCCGGGCATGAAGACCGTGCCGACGGACCTGGCGGAGTATCGGGCGGCGGCCCGCTCACTCGGGTTCCCGGTCATCGTCAAGGCCTCGGCCGGCGGCGGCGGGAAGGGGATGCGTATCGTCCTCCGAGAGGAGGGCCTCGAGGCCGCGATCGAGGCCGGCCGGCGCGAGGCCAAATCGGCCTTTGGCGACGCGTCGGTCTATCTCGAAAAATACCTCGACGCGCCCCGGCACGTCGAGATCCAGGTGCTGGCCGACAACGCCGGCCACACCGTCCATCTCTTCGAGCGCGAATGCTCGGTCCAACGGCGCCACCAGAAGATCGTCGAGGAGACGCCGTCGCCCGCCCTCGACCCCGCGCTCCGCGCCCGGATGGGCGAGACCGCGGTCCGGGCGATGCGCGCCGCGGGCTACAACAACGCCGGCACGGTCGAGTTCCTGTTGGACAAGGACCGGAACTTCTATTTCCTGGAAGTCAACGCCCGGCTCCAGGTCGAGCATCCGGTGACCGAGCTCGTCACCGGGGTCGATCTCGTCCGCCAGCAGATCCGCATCGCCGCCGGCGGGACGCTCGGGCTCGCCCAGGCCGACCTCAAGCAGAACGGCCACGCGCTCGAATGCCGGATCTACGCCGAGGACCCGGCCAACGGGTTCCTGCCCTCTCCCGGAAAGATCCTCCTCCTCCGGGAGCCGAAGGGGCCGGGCGTTCGGGTGGACAGCGGCATCTACGGCGGTTGGGAGGTCCCGATCACCTACGACCCCATCCTGGCCAAGCTCATCGTCTGGGCGGAGGACAGGGAAGCGGCCTGCCGCCGGATGGCGGCCGCCCTCGACGGGTTTGTCGTTCTCGGCATCCGGACGACGATCGACTTCCTCAAGGACGTGGTCGGCCATCCGGACTTCCGGGCCGGACGGACGGACACGGCCTTCATCCCCACCCGGTTCGAGGGCTGGCGGTCGCCGGAGGCCGACGAAGAGACGGCCTCGATCGCGGCGGCCGCGGCCGCGATCGAGGAGATGACCGGCTGGGGAACGGCGTCTTCGCCTGTCCTCGTGGCCACCACGAGGGCGACGGCCGGCGGCCGAAAAGAGGCCCCGGACGGGCCCTGGAGGACGCTGGGCCCGTGGCGGATCGGAAGCGGGACCTAATATGGAATTCACCTACGACGTGAACGGGACCGTCCGCCGCCTGACGGTCGAGGAGAAGGACGGGGCCTACGTCGTCCGCGACGGGGACCGGCAGTATACAGCCGACGTCCGCCGGACCGCGGACGGGGAGCTGACGATCCTCATCGGCGGCCGGGCATATGCCGCCCTGATCGCCCGGGACAAGGACCGGCGGATCGTGCATGTCGGGGGCCGGGTGCACATCGTCCGCGAGCCCGACGAGGCGGCGGGCGGCGGGCTTGAGGGCACGGACAAGGCGTCCGACGGCGGGCTCAAGATCCGGCCGCCCATGCCCGGCAAGGTCATCAAGGTTGAGGTCTCCGTAGGAGAGTCCGTGAGGAAGAACCAGACCTTGGTCATCGTCGAGGCGATGAAGATGGAGAACGAGATCCGCTCCGCGATCGACGCCGTCGTCCGGAAAATCCACGTCGCCGTCGGCGACCTGGTCGACCCGGAGCGGCCGATGATCGAGCTCGAAGCGAAATAGGAGCGATGGGGAAAAAGGGGGTAACCATGTGCGAAGATCAGAGCGAATCTTTGAAGGAAATCCGGGAGATGGTGGCCGACTTCGGCCGGACCGAGATCGCGCCCCACGTCCGGGAGTGGGACGACAAGGCCCATTTCCCCAGGGACGTCTTCCAAAAACTCGGCCGCCTGGGCTTGATGGGGATTCTGATCCCCGAGGAATTCGGCGGCGCGGGCTTGACCTACCGCCACTACGTCGCCGTCCTTGAGGAGTTGGGAGCGGTCGAAGGCGGCATCGCCCTTTCGGTCGCCGCCCACAACTCCCTCTGCACGAACCACATCTACCTCTTCGGCACGGAGACCGCCCGCCGCGCGTGGGTGCCCCGGCTCGCGTCCGGGGAGGTCCTCGGCGCCTGGGGCCTCACCGAACCCGAGGCCGGGTCGGACGCCGGAGCGACCAAGACGACGGCCGTCCGGGACGGTAAGGGGTGGGTCCTCAACGGGTCCAAAAACTTCATCACCCACGCCAGCGTGGGGGCCGTAGCCGTGATCGTCGCCCGGACGCGCCCCGGGACCGACGCCCATGGGATTTCGGCCTTCATCGTCCCGCTCGATGCGCCCGGCGTCACGGTCGGAAAGCACGAGGACAAGGTCGGCATGCGGGTCTCGGACACGGCCGCCCTCGTCCTCGAGGACTGCCGGGTCGGAGAGGACGCGCTCCTCGGCCGCGAAGGCGACGGCTTCGTCCAGTCGATGGAGATCCTCGACGGCGGCCGCATCTCGATCGCCGCCCTCTCCGTGGGCATCGCCCGCGGGGCCCTCGACGCGGCCGTGGCCTACGCCAAGCAACGGCGCCAGTTCAACCGCCCGATCGCCGCCTTCCAGGCCGTCCGGTTCAAGCTGGCCGACATGTCCACGGCCGTCGACGCCGCCCGGCTCCTCACCGTCCAGGCGGCCGTGGAAAAGGACGCCGGCCGGAAGACGACCCTGCTCTCGGCCGAGGCGAAGCTCTTCGCCTCCGAGACGGCGGTCCATGTGGCCGAGGAGGCCGTCCAGATCCACGGCGGCTACGGCTACTGCAAGGACTATCCGGTGGAAAAACACTGGCGCGACGCCAAGCTGTGCACCATCGGCGAAGGAACGAGCGAGATCCAGCGCCTCGTGATCGCCCGCGAGCTCCTCGGCGAATAACCTCCGTCCGCCCCCCTTCCGCGCGAAAAGGGCTTGCGCAAAGGGGGGATTTCCAGTATTTTAAATTCTCATCATATATCCGGTTTTATTCGCGATTTCTGTTCATATTGGGAGGATTTGAATGTCATATCAACCCGCCCTCATAAAGCTCGACGAGCTCGCGGACGTCATCTCCCGGGAATTCCGCCACAAGGAGATGGTCACGTGCTACCTCGGCTCGAACGCCGCGACGCCGACCGCCAGCATCGATTTCCTGACCGCCGCCATCAAGGCCGGCGCCCCCAAGTTGCCGTTCATCCGGATGGTCCACATCCTGCTCCAGGGGCCCGTCGCCTACTGTGAAAAGGGGCTCCAGGACCGGATCCTGGCCTATTCCATTTTCTCAACGGGAGACGTCCGCAAGGCGGCCAACGAAGGTCTGGCTTTCTATCTGCCGTGCACCCTGGCCAACATCGAGAGCCTCATCGGCAAGGGCCGGGAGTATGAGCCCGACATCGCCCTGTTCAAGGTCCGGCCGCACGAGATCACGGGCGAATACAGCCTGGGGCTGTCGGTCGAGGCCCTCCACCCCGCGATCGACCAAGCCAAGTGCGTCATCGGCGAGATCGACTTCAGCATGCCCTTCACCCAGGGCCAGAGCATCGTCGACGCCCGATCGATCGACTTCCTCGTCGACGACGACCGGGTGAAGCCGGTCTACGACATGCCCGCCCCCGATTTCGCCAACCTCCCGGCGAAGGAGCGGCGGATCGGCGAGCTCATCACCAAGCATTTCGTCGTGGACGGGGCGACGCTCCAGGTCGGCATCGGCCAGATCCCCGACGCCGTGGTCGGGACGATCACCGAGTCCGAGGTCAAGGACCTCGGCATCCAGACCGAGCTCTACGGCGACGGCCTGATGAAGCTCCAGAAGGCCGGCATCGTGACGAACCGGAAGAAAAAGCAGCACATGGGCTACAGCACGACCTCGCTCATCATGGGCTCGAAAGAGCTTTACGAATACGTCCACATGCGGGCCAGCATCCAGATGCGGCCCTGCGCCGTCACGAACTCGGCCGAAGTCATCCGCAGGAACAGCCCCTTCCTTGCGATCAACACGGCGATCGGCGTCGACCTCTTCGGCAACGTCTGGGCCGACTACGTCGACGGCCGCCGCTACTACAGCGGCGTCGGCGGTCAGCCGGACTTCGTCCGGGCCCTGAACGACCCCAAGTACGGCGTGCCGATCATCGCCATCAAGAGCGTCACGAAGAAAGGCGAGTCCAAGATCGTTGCGGTCCACCCGCCCGGGGTAAGCCTCACCGCTTCGGCCTACGATGGCCTGGTCCTCGTCACCGAGTACGGCATCGCCGATCTCCGCGAGCTGACCGCGGGCGAGAAGGCCTCCGCCATTGCCTCGATCGCGCATCCGAAATACCGCGACCAATACCTGAAAATGATCCACGACGACCCGCTGTTCACCAAGTCCCCCGGTCTCAGCCTGGGCAAGGCCCCGCACGGCGTGACCATGTACCAGGGTGACATCAAGCTGGACGAGTAGGCCGGGTAAGCAGGGTGGCGCGGCTTCCCCCCTATCGCTCTCACGGCTCACGCCGCCTAAATTAGATCATGGCCGGGGGCTCCCGGGCGGGGGGGCTCGGAGGGGCGGTTCGAAAACACGCGAATTCCCCCAGCGAGGAGCAAAGACGGGCGCGGCTCCCGCCCCAGTCGCTCTCGCGGCTCACCCACAAACCGCGGGTCCCCGCCGCTTCGAGCGACCGGGGCTCGCGCCGCGCTAATACCGGGAAATTTAAGCTTGATCGAAGACCGGTTTTCGATCCGCGCCCTCCTCGCCTCCCGCCCCGAAGACGCATACCCGTTTCGCCGCCCCGCCGCGCCACCCCAATTTAATTACAGTTTACGCGTATCTCGCCGGCCTCTGAAAAGGCACCCCGATAAGAGCCTGCGACGATTGATAAATTAAGACAGGGGCGCGAGGGCGGTGGGGCGGAGAAAGGCATACCGAGGCGCAGCGGGCATGGACCGCGATCCGTCGAAGGCGGATCGCGGGAGCAAGCCGAGGGAACGAGCCGATTTTCCTCGCCGGGGAAAATC
>JADGNV010000095.1 GCA_017883285.1 Candidatus Aminicenantota bacterium
GGCGGCGCTCGATAGCTTGCGGGCCGAGATCCTCGAGGACAAGGCCCCCGTTTCCGCCACCGTCACGGAGGAAGACCTTTCCAAAGATCGTCTCTTTGCCCGTATCCTGGGCCGCCTCGAAGCGAAAATACGCCGTCTCCCTCGAGCGCGCCGTCAACGCCACCGGAATCCTGATGCACTCCGGATTGGGCCGGGCCGCGCTCTCTGAAGCCGCCCGCGCGGCGCTCGATACGGCCGCGCAGGGCTACTGCACGCTCGCCCTCGACCTCGACACCGGCCGCCGCGGCCAGCGCGATGCGCGCGTCAGCCGCCTCCTGGCCGAATTGACCGGGGCCGAAGCCGCCACCGTTGTCAACAACAACGCCGCCGCGACCGTCCTCATCCTCCACGCCCTGGCGAAGGGCAAGGAGGTCATCGTTTCGCGGGGCCAGCTCGTCGAGATCGGCGGCTCGTTCCGCATGCCCGACGTCATGAGCATGAGCGGGGCCGTCCTCCGCGAAGTCGGCACGACGAACAAGACCCACCTCCGCGACTACGCCGAGGCCGTCAACGAAAACACGGGCGCGATCCTCCGCGTCCACCACAGCAACTACCGGATCGTCGGTTTCGCCGAGGAGCCGGGGATCGAAGAGCTCGTCGAGCTCGGCCGGAAACACGCCCTTCCCGTCATCGACGACGTGGGCAGCGGCGCCCTCGTCGATCTTCAGGCGTTCGGCCTCCAGACCGAGCCCCTGGTTACCGCCAGCGTCCGGGCCGGCGCGGACGTCGTCTGCTTCAGCGGCGATAAGCTCATCGGCGGGCCGCAGTCCGGACTCATCGTGGGTAAGGCCGAGGCTGTCGCCCGCATCAAGAAGGACCCGCTGGCCCGCGCGCTCCGTTGCGGCAAGCTGACCATCGCCGCCATGGAGGCGACGCTCAAGCTCTTCCTGGCGTCGGAGAAGCTGACCCAGGCGCATCCATTCTATCGGATGCTTTCGCTCTCTCTCGACGAGCTCCGCAAGCGGGCGGGGCGCGTCGCCCGGAGTCTCGCGAAAGCCCTGCCGGAGGACATCCGGATCGGCGTTGTCGAAAGCGGTTCCCAGGTCGGGAGCGGCTCGGTGCCGGTCGAAACCATCCCGACCATTTGCCTTTCGGTCGCGTCCGCCTCCCCCGGGCCGGATGAGCTGGCCAAGGCGCTCCGCCTCGGAAAGCCGCCGGTCTTTTCCCGCATCCACAAGGGGGCCGTGCTCTTCGATTTCCGGACCATCCTGCCCGACGAGGACGCGATCGTGGGCGATGCGATCCGCAAGGCGCTGGGCCGATGATCGATTTCGCGAAGCGGACCCGGGTGATGGGCCGGTCGATCAAGCTCGGCCACTGCATCTGCAATCCCAAGGAGCCCTGCCCCTGCGACCTGTTCAAGCGGAAGAACGTCTGCCTCTGCGCGGGGGAGCGCGAGGACGACGCGGCCGAAGACGCTCCGCTGACGCAGTTCGTGGAGAACGCCGGCTGCGCCTCCAAGATCAGCCAGGAGGATCTCAAGAAAGCGCTGACCGGCTTGCCGCGCGTCTTCGACAGCCGGGTCCTCGTGAGCGCGGACACGTGCGACGACGCCGGCGTCTTCAGGCTCAGCGACACGCTGGCCCTTGTCCAGACCGTGGACGTCTTCACGCCCTGCGTCGACGACGCCTACCTTTTCGGCCAGATCGCGGCGGCCAACTCGGTGAGCGACGTCTACGCCATGGGCGGCAGGCCTCTCACCGCCCTGTCCATCGTCGCCTTCCCCATCGAGAAGCTCAGCCCGCGGGTCATGAACCGCATGCTCCAGGGCGGGATCGACAAGCTCCGGGAAGCCGGGACGGTCGTCGTGGGCGGGCACAGCATCAAGGACAAGGAAATCAAGTTCGGGTTCGCGGTGACGGGCGTCGTCCATCCGAAGAAGATCATCACCAACGCCGCTGCCCGGCCGGGCGACGCGCTCATCCTCACCAAGCCCCTCGGCACCGGGGCGATCTGCTTCGCCGCCCAGATCGGGAAAGCCGAGCCCGCCTGGCGGGCGGCCATCGGCCGGTCCATGGCCGCGCTCAACCGGGCGTCGGCCGAAGTGATGATCGCCGCCGGAGTCCGGTGCGCGACGGACGTGACCGGATTCGGCCTGGCCGGCCACCTCGGCGAAATCGCCGCCCAGAGCGGCGTCACGGCCGAAGTCTGGGCGGGGAAGATTCCGGTTTTCGGCGGCGTGCTGGATCTCCTGCGGAAGGGGATCATCAGCGGGGCGGTGGAACGGAACCGCGAATCGGCCGCGCGCCGCGTCGAGAGGGAGTCGGGGGTGGGGGAGGAGTTCGAAAACCTGCTCTACGATCCCCAGACGTCGGGCGGCCTGCTCATGTGCGTTCCGGAGAAGAAGGCGGCCGGCGTGCTTGCGAAATTAAAGGCGAGAGGGGCGAAGAGGGCGGCCATAATTGGCCGGATTGTTGGGAAGTCCGAGGGGAAGATCCTGCTGAAGAGGGGCTCGCGATGACAAACGAAGAGGGGATTGCTTCGCCATCTCGCAAGAGCGAGCTGACTCGCAATGACATTTTCCATGCCTGAAAAAGAACACGTCATCGTCGGCACCGCGGGCCACATCGACCACGGCAAGAGCTCGCTCGTCAAGGCCCTGACCGGCATCGACCCCGACGCCCTCCCCGAAGAAAAAGAGCGGGGGATGACGATCGAGCTGGGGTTCGTCTTTCTCGACATCCCCGACTACGAGAAGCAGATCGTATTCATCGACGTCCCCGGCCACGAGAAGTTCGTCAAGACCATGGTCGCCGGGGCGAGCCACATCGACGCGGCGGTCTTCATCATCGCCGCCGACGAGGGCATCTCCGTCCAGACGCGGGAGCATTTCGAGATCCTCAAGCTCCTCGGCGTCCGGAGGGGCATTGTCGCCCTCACCAAGTCCGACCTCGTGGACGAGATGCGGCTCCTCGAACTCGAGGCAGAGGTCCGGAGCTTTGTGGCGGGCTCGTTCCTCGAGGCCGCCCCGATCCTCCCCGTCTCGTCCGTGACGCGGGCGGGCCTCGACGATCTCAAGACGGCCCTGATGGACATCGGGCGCTGCGTCGAGAAGCGGCCCGACTGCGGCCTGTTCCGGATGCCCATCGACCGGGTGTTCACCATGCACGGCTTCGGGACGGTCGTCGCCGGGACGATCCTTTCAGGCGAGGTCAAGGCCGGCGACAGGATCCAGATCCTCCCCGAAGGGCGCGAGGTCAAGGTCCGGGGCGTGCAGGTCCATAAGGAGAAACGCGACCGGTCCGAGATCGGACGGCGGACGGCCCTGAACCTCCAGGACGTCGACAAGGAATTCCTGCGCCGCGGCCAGGTCGCCGCCGCGCCGGGCTTCCTCGCGCCCGCGACGCGGATCGACGCCCGCCTGCGGCTCCTCGCCGACGCGCCGAAAGAGCTCAAAACGCGCGACCGCGTCCGCCTCCACATCGGCACGGACGAAGTCATCGCCCGGGTGATCCTCCTCGAAAAGGAAAAAGCCCAGCCCGGGGAATCCGTCCTCGCCCAGTTCGTCCTGGAGTCGCTCACGGCCGCCCTCCACAACGACCGGTTCATCATCCGCACGTTCTCGCCCGTCGTGACGATCGGGGGCGGCGAGATCCTCGATACGTCGCCGCCGCGGCACAAGCGCTTCGATCCGAAGGCGATCGAAGGCGTGAAACGATGGGAGGGGCCGCTCACGTCGATTGTCGAGCAGGCCCTGCGGAAAAAAGCGCCAAAGCCGCTCGCGCCGGCCGCCGCCGCCTGCGAGTTCGGAAAACGGATCGACGACGTGAAGCGGGCTTTCGCCGACCTCCTCGTGGCGGGAACCATCGTTGCCCTTCCTTCGGAGAAAGGCGATTATGTCCTGAGGGAGGAGGCGGAGCGGCAGAGCGAACGGATGCTGACCCTCATCCAGCGGTTCTTCAAGGCGAACCCGGGCAGCGCGGCGATGCCCCTGGCCGACCTGCGCACGCAATTCCTCCAGGCTTCCGACGAATCCCTGTTCAAATGGACGTTGGACGGGCTGATCGAGAAGCAGGCGCTCGAGCGCCGGGAGAATGCGATCGGGCTGCCGGGCCGCGAAGCCAAGATCTCGATCAAGGAGCTCGAATTGGGGCTCCGGATCGAGGCCGAGTTCAAACGGGCTCGCTTCGAGACGCCGTCCGAGGACGACGTCTGCCGGAAGCTGGGTTTGCACGAGCGCGTCTTTAAAGGCGTGATGCATATGCTCCTCCAGCAGGGCCGGCTCGTTCGGCTCGACCCGAAGGTCACGTACCACCGGGACTTCCTGGAAAAGGCGCGCGAGGGGGCGCTCGACATATTGCGGAAGAGGGGCGAGATCACGATCGTCGATCTCAAAGACCGGCTCCAGGTTTCGCGGAAATACGCCTGTGCCCTGATCGAGCATTTCGACCGGACGGACGTGACCCGCCGCGTCGGCGATAAGCACGTGCCGAAGTAGGCGCGGAATATCAGCGTTGATTTCCCCTCCAAATTGACTCTCTAGGCGGGAATTGGTAAAAAGGGAATCTCTTTGTCGGAAATTCTAAGGCGCGAGGACGACCACGTTGAAGATGCTTGAATCGACCGGTCGCATGCGCGACCTGCTGGCCGGCTACTTCCGGGATCTGGACCGGGCGGCGCATGAAGGCCGGCCCAAGATCGCCTGGTGTTCCAGCGTCGGGCCGGCCGAACTGCTGATCAGCCTGGGCTTCGCCGTCTTCTATCCCGAGAACCACGCGGCCATGCTGGGCGCGGCCCGGCAAGCCGGCCGGACCATCCCCGCCGCCAACGCGGCCGGATACTCCCCCGACATCTGCTCCTACCTGACCAGCGACATTGGCGCCTTCTTGCGCCGGGAGACGCCGCTGGCCAAGGCCTATCCGGGGATCCAGGCCGTACCCCGGCCGGACGTGCTGGTCTACAACAACGTCCAGTGCCGCGACGTCCAGGACTGGTTCGCCTGGTACGGCCGCGAATTCGGCGTGCCCGTCCTCGGTGTCGCGGCGCCGCGCAACTTCGCCGCCGTCACCCCGGATCTGCTGGCCGGCCTGGCTGGACAACTCCGGGCCTTGGTCCCGCCGCTGGAGGCGATCGCCGGACGCCGCTTCGACATCGACCAATTGCGGTCCGTGGTGGAGACGTCCCGGCGGGGAAGCGAGCTGTGGCGGCGCGTATTGGAGACGAACCGGGCCGCGCCGGCCCCGATGAGCTTCTTCGACGCCGTAACCCAGATGGCGCCGGCCGTCGTCCTGCGCGGCCGGCAGGACGTGCCCGCCTACTACGAGGTCCTGCTCCGGGAGCTCGAAGACCGGACGGCCCGCGGCGAAGGGGCCGTCGACGGCGAGCGGTTCCGGCTCTATTGGGAAGGCCTGCCCATCTGGGGGAAACTGCGTCCCCTGGCCGAATTCTTCCTCGGCCTGCGGACCGCGGTCGTGGCCTCCACGTATTGCAACAGTTGGATTTTCGAGAGGGGGGACGACGACGATCCCTTCCTGGCCATGGCCCGGGCCTCGGCCGGACTGTTCATCGCCCGGGACGAGGACTTCAAAGAGCGGTATCTGCGGGACATGGCCCGGCGGTACGGCATCCACGGCTTCCTGTTTCACGATGCTAAAACCTGTCCCCACAATTCCAACAACCGGTACGGACTGCCGGATCGGCTGGAGAAGGCGACCGGGATTCCCGTTCTGACCATCTACGGCGACGCCAACGATCTGCGCTGTTATTCTGAGGAACAGAC
>JADGNV010000096.1 GCA_017883285.1 Candidatus Aminicenantota bacterium
CTGGGCGGCGGCCGCTACGACGACATGATGAAGGACTTCGGCGGGCCGGACATCTGCGGCATCGGTTTCGCCCTGGGTGTCGAGCGGCTCATCGCCCTGCTGACCCTCAAGCCCGAGCCGCGGCGGTTCGTGTACATCGTTCACCTGGGCGACAAAGCGAAGGCCGAGGCCATCCGGCTGGCCCGGACGTTCCGGCGGGCGGGGGTCGAGACGATCGTGGAGTTCGCCGGCCGCGGCTTCAAGAACCAGTTCTCCCGGGCCAACAAGCTTGGGGCGGCCTGGGTCGTGGTGATCGGCGACGACGAGCTCGCGAAGGGCCTCTTCCAGCTCAAGGACATGGCCGCCGGGACGCAGGTCGAAGGCGCGCCCGCCGACCTGCTGGCCCGGATTCAGAAACAAGGATGAAGGGCGGCGGGGGACCGGACCCCGAAATTCCCAACGTCCCCGATTTCGGACAAGGACACGCTCATGACCGACACCACGACGCCCGACATATCGCCCTGGAAGCGGACCCATTACTGCGGCGTCCTGCGCCCGGAGCACGCCGGGGCCGACGTCTGCCTCATGGGCTGGGTCCAAAAGACGCGCGACATGGGCCACCTAGCCTTCGTCGACCTCCGCGACCGCGAGGGCTTGGTCCAGGTCGTCTTCCTGTCCGACAAGGCTGCTCTGATCGAGGAGGCGAAGAAGCTCCGGGCGGAGTTCGTCGTCGGGATCAAGGGCACGGTCCGGACCCGCCAGGCCAGGAACAAGGACCTGGCCACGGGCGAGGTCGAGGTCGAGGCGAAGGAGCTGAAAATCTTCGCTGCGTCCAAGGTCCCGCCGTTCGCGGTCGCTGACCCGCCCCAGGCTTCCGAGGAGCTGCGCTTCAAGTACCGCTATCTCGACCTGCGTCGGCCGGCCATGCAGCGGAACTTCAAACTCCGCCACGATGCGGCTCTCCGGACCCGGACCTATATGAGCGGCCACGGCTTCTACGAGATCGAGACGCCGTTCCTGATCAACTCCACGCCAGAGGGAGCGCGCGACTACCTCGTCCCTAGCCGCATCCACAAGGGCCGCTTTTATGCCCTGCCCCAGTCGCCCCAGATTTTCAAGCAGACGCTCATGCTCTCGGGCTTCGACCGCTACTTCCAGATCGTCCGCTGCTTCCGCGACGAGGACCTGCGGGCCGACCGCCAGCCCGAGTTCACCCAGATCGACGTCGAAATGAGCTTCATCGACCGCGAGGAGCTCTTCGGTCTGATGGAGGGGCTGATGGCAACCCTCTTCGATCTCGTCGGCGAGAAGCTCACCCTGCCCTTCCGGCGGCTGAGCTACGCGGAGGCGATGGAGAAATACGGCAGCGAAAAGCCCGACCTCCGCGTCCCATTCGAGATGAAGGACCTGACCGACGTCGCCCGGACGCTGGGGGCAGACGTTCTCAAGGCCGCCGTGGCCGCGGGCGGCGAAGTGAAAGGCCTGCTCATCCCCGGGGCGGCCGGCCTCTCGCGCGCCCAGCTCGACAAGCTCGGCGACCGGGCCAAAGCGCTCGGGGCGAAGGGCCTCGTCTGGATCAAGAAGCAGGACGGATTCAAGTCCGCCCTGAAGCTCGCCGAGGGCGAGCTCGCCTCGATCTGGGCCGCGCTCGGCGGCGGCGAAGGCGACCTGGCCCTGCTCATCGCCGACAAGAGGGCGACAGCCCTCAAGGCGCTCGGCGAGATCCGGCGGACCTGGCCGGTCGAGAACGCGGGGGAACGGCGGGCGTTCGCCTTCGCCTGGCTCACCGATTTTCCGCTCATGGAATGGAGCGATGAGGAGCGGCGGCTCGTCTCGATGCACCACCCCTTCACCGCGCCCCTCGACGAGGACGTCCCGTATCTCGAGACCGACCTGGCCCGCGTCCGGGCCAAGGCCTACGATCTCGTCCTCAACGGGGTCGAGATCGGCGGCGGCTCGATCCGGATCCACGACACCGCGCTCCAGCGCCGGATTTTCGACGCTCTCGGCCTTCCGCCGAAGGAAACCGAACAGAAGTTCGGCTACTTCCTCGAGGCCCTCAACTACGGGACGCCACCCCACGGCGGAATCGCCCTGGGTTTCGACCGGCTGATCATGATCCTGGCCGGCGAGGAATCTATCCGCGAGGTCATCGCCTTCCCCAAAACGACGAGCGCCCTGTGCCTCTACACAAACTCGCCGTCCGACGTGAGCGAACGGCAGCTCAGCGAATTGGGCCTGAAGCTGAAGTGAGCCCGGGCGGCGGGCCGGGGCGTCAATCGTTCAGAGCGTATCCTTTTTCCCGGAACAACGTCAGACATGCCGAAACGACAGCCGGGTCGTAGAGAAGGCCCTTGTTATTTTCGATCTCTTTCAACGCCGCCTCGATTCCCAGGGCGGCGCGGTATGGCCGATGGGAGGCCATCGCTTCGATGACGTCGGACACCGCCAAAATCCGGGATTCGAGCAGAATGTCGTCTCCCTTCAACCGCTGCGGATACCCAGACCCGTCCATCCGTTCATGGTGCTGGAGAATCATTTTGGCGATAGGCCAGGCGAATTTGACTTCGCCGAGGATATCATGGCCGATTTGGGCATGGGCTTGGATCATTTTGTATTCGATCTCCGAGAGCCGGGTCGGCTTGCTCAATATTTCGGCGGGGATGGACATCTTCCCGATGTCATGAATGACTCCGGCCACGCGGATTCCCTCCACCCGATCCGGGGAAAGCCCCAATTCCTGGGCGATGGCCTGGGCCAGATCCGCCACCCGCCTTTGGTGTCCGGCCGTGTAGGGATCTCTTTTTTCCGAGACCGCGGACAGGACCTGGATGATTCCGCTGAGAGCGTTGTGCAGGCCGCTGAGGGTTTCCCGGAGTTTATCCTCGGCCTTTTTGTGTTCGGTGATGTCCTGATAGATCGCCTGAAACTGCTTTTGGCCGTCCCATAAAATTTCTTTTCTGAAAACCTGAAGGTGGCGGATTTCCCCCGTTTTCGTGATGATGCTTATTTCATATTTAGAGGGATAATCCTCTCCGTTCATTCTTTTCTTTTTTCTCAATTGAAATTCGGTATAGCTCGCCGGGGTGTAGCGCTTTTTCACCGGAGTCGATCTCAATTCCTCGACGTCGTCATAGCCGTAGAGGTCCAGGATCGCCCGGTTGGCATAAAGGACTTTTCCATCGACGCTCACAATCCGAATCCCCAGCGGCGATTCTTCCAGGGACAGGCGGAAGTTCCCTTCGGCTTGACTCAGCTCCACTTCCATCCGTTTGCGTTTGGTGATGTCGCTGAGAAAATTCAATGTCGCGGGTTTGCCTTCCCATGCCACCAAGACCCCATTGATCTCCACCCACTTGATACTCCCGTCTTTGTTAATCAACCTGAACGCATATCTGGGTTGAGACACATCGCCCTTGAGGCGGCTCAAATAACGCTCGCCCACCATCTCCCGGTCATCCGGATGAATGAAATCGAGAAACGGCGAGGAACGCAGTTCTTGCTTCGAATAACCGGTTATTTCACTCGCCATGCGATTGACGAACTTCAGCCTGCCGTCTTGGGCGATGAGGATGGATTCGGCGGCGTTTTCCACGAGAGTCCGATATTTCTCTTCGCTCTCCCTGAGCGCCTTCTCCCCCCGCTGGCGCTCGGTGATGTCGGTCAAGGTGACGACGCAGCCGAGGATCTGCTGGCCGCTGAGGAGCGGACCCGCGTTCAGGATCAAGTCGAGTTTCTGCCCTTGCCGATCCAAGGCAACGTCCACATTCCGCAGCGTCTCCCCCTGCAACGCCGGCGCGAGATGGAACGGATCGGAAGCGTCTGTTCGCAGCGGAAACACCTCGGCAAAGGGCCGCAGGAGCGGGCTGCCGTCGCAGA
>JADGNV010000097.1 GCA_017883285.1 Candidatus Aminicenantota bacterium
CCACCCTCGCCATTTTAAAATACACAGTCCTATCTTTCAGCACACGAAAAGTCCGGCGGAGAGCTATTTCGCGAAGGTGAAATTAAAAAACAGAGAGTGAGAAGAGCGCTCGACCGATGTGGCCTCCTCTAAACAACAGGCGACTATTCGAAAAATTAGAACAAAGTGGAGCTCAACATGCGAGCTATCTAAATCTGGCGAGCTAATCTGGCACGAAGATTGCTTACTTGTTGGGTGTGAAGAAAAATACCGCTATCCTTGAAGGAGGAAGACCATGAAATCCAGTAAGCAAGACAAAGTCGAAGGCAATTTGCACAAAGCGAAGGGAAAGATCAAGGAAGTCGTTGGTAATGCCATCGGAAATTCCGATCTGGAAGCTGACGGCAAAAACGAAAAGCTGGCCGGCAAAGTTCAAAAAAAGATCGGGGAAATCAAAAAGATCGTGGGAAAGTAAGATCAGACTTATTGTCCCCGCGATTCCCTAAAAACTCCGCTTCAGACCTCAGTCAGATGTGAACTAAAAGGGGGTCGTTTATTCCAAAATCGCGATGATGCCCTCGATGCGGCCCAGGGGGGCGGAGAGCTGCACGCCGGCGACGTCCTTCTTCAGGCGATCGTACGTCTCCTTGGCGATGGCCACGCCCTCCCGAAACCCCTCTTCCTGCGTCGTCGTCCGGCGCATCCGCTCGAGGATTTCGGTCGGCACCTGGGCGCCGGGGACCTCGTTGTTCATGAATTCCGCGTTCCGGTACGAGACGAGGGGCCAGATGCCGCAGAGAAGCGGAAGCCGCAGGGGCTCGACGCGTCTGATGAACCGCTCGAGTAGGCCCCCATCAAACACCGGCTGGGTTATCATGAATTCCGCGCCCGCCCGGATCTTCCAATCAAGCCGCCGGAGCTCGTCGTCCAGATTGATCGCCCCCGGATTCACCCCGACGCCGACGTGGAACGCCGTCGGCTCGCCGATCGGGTTGCCGGCCAGATCCAGGCCGTGGTTCAGGCGGGTGATGATATTCGTCAGGCCGATGGCGTCGACGTCGAAAACCGCCGTGGCGTCGGGATAGTTGCCCAGCTTGGGGGGATCTCCGGTGACGGCCAGGATGTTGCGCACGCCGAGCGCCCAGGCCCCCAGGAGGTCCGATTGCATGCCGATCACGTTCCGGTCCCGGCAGGCGAAGTGCAGAACGGTCTCGATCCCCACTTCGCGCTGGAGGATCGAGGCCAAGGCCAGGGCCGACATCCGGGCCGAGGCCCGCGGCCCGTCGGGGATGTTGATGGCGTCAATGCCGAACTCGTAGAGCCGGCGCGCCTTCTGGACCTGGGCCGAAGGGGATACGCCTTTGGGAGAAACCAGCTCGGCCAGGGTGACGAATTGCCGGGCGGCGAGCTTGGCGCTAAGCAGCGATTTTTCCTCCCGGCGTACGACCGAGACGGCCGCGGGCGCCGTGATCCTGAGCGCCGAGTCCGCCCGATCCAGGCGCTGGGACGGCCGAAGCGCGTGCACGGCCCGCCGGATGGCCTTGATATGGCCGGGGTTGGTCCCGCAACAGCCGCCGACGATGGAGGCGCCCGAAAGAATGAACCGCTTGGCGTATTCGGCGATGTATTCCGGAGACGTCATGTAGATATTGCGCCCGCCGACGCTCTGGGGGGCGCCGGCGTTCGGCTGGACGGACAAGGGCAGCTTCGTCAGCGGCCGCAGACGTTCGAGGGCCTCGAGCATGGCCTTCGGACCGACCGAGCAGTTCAAGCCGATGGCGTCGACATCGAAGTTCGCCATCTCGGCCACGAACGCCTCGAGGGTGGCCCCGCTCAGGAGCATGCCTTCATCGTTGACGGTGACCTGGGCCAGGATGGGGATCTTTGAATCGAGCTCCCGCACGGCCCGGATCGCCTGGGATAGTTCGCTGAGCAGGCTGAAGGTCTCGAGGACGATGAGGTCGACGCCGCCGTCCAGCAGCCCCCCGGCCTGCTCCTTGAACGCGTCCCTGGCTTCGTCGAAGGAAAGCTTGCCGATGGGCTCGATTTGGACGCCCAGCGGCCCCATCGAACCGGCCGTCAGGGCCAGGCCCGAAGCCGCGTTCCGGGCGATCTCCGCGCCTCGGCGGTTGATGTCGTGCACCTTCTTTTCCAGGCCGTGCGGAGCGAGCCTGAACCGGCCGGCCCCGAACGTGTTCGTTTCGACGACGTCGGCCCCGGCCGCGATATAGTCGCGATGCACCTCGGCCACGAGGTCGGGGTTCGTCAGGTTCAGCTCGTCGAAACAGGTATTGATATAGATCCCTTTTTCGTAGAGATAGGTGCCGACGCCGCCGTCGAAGACGATGACTTCGCTCGGCAGGCGTTCCCGGAATGATCTTACTAAGCCGGGCGGAATATAGTTGACCCCGGATGTCTTTGCCGCTCGGCTAGTACTCGGGGAGCAGTAAGGATTATGTGACATATTTACTGCTCCCCGTAGTAAGTTTGTATCCATGGGCGTATGCGTATCAGCTCCTTCATCGCCCATTATACAATTTTCCGGCCGCTTGATTTTCCCATTCTCCGGCGGGACGCGGATTGATTTATTTTTCCTGATCCGGTATCAGAAAATCTTTTCGGTCAGCTCTTTCCGGCCGATGTCCGTTTCCGAGGAATAGGGGATGATTTCGCGGCTTCCGACCTGGGCTCGGATCTCCAGCAATCGCGCCGCGGCCTTCGATTTTCTGATCTTGTCTATCTTGTTGGCGACGATCACGACGGGCTTCTTCTTTTCCTTCAGGGCTCGGAGCATCTCGAAGTCGTTGTCGGTCGGGCCGACCTCGGCGTCGATAATGAGGATGATCCGTTTCTGACGGTAGGGCGATTGGAACAGATACCAATCGATCAGGCGGTGGAGCTGCCGCTTCGTTTCCAGCGAGTGGCGGGAATAGCCGTACCCGGGGAGATCGAGCCAATACTGCCGCTTCTCGACGGCGGCCGGGGCCCCGGGCTTTGCCCGGGGGTCAGGTTCCGCGGTACCCGGCCGTGGATAAGAACCATGGACGGGTGCGGCGGCCGGGGCAGTGGCAGGGGCCCCGGGCTTTGAAAGGGGATCCGCTCCCACAGTACCCGCTAGCGCGCTTAAACCGCTAGCGGGTGCCCCGGGCTTTGCCCGGGGGTCCAATTCCGCCGTACACGCCCGTGGATTAGAACCACGGGCGTGTATGAGGAAAACGTTGATCTCCTGCGTCCGGCCCGGGAACGAGCTGG
>JADGNV010000098.1 GCA_017883285.1 Candidatus Aminicenantota bacterium
GAGGCCGGTCTGGAGCGCGCCGAGGGCCTCGTCGTAGTGGATCAGGCCGTTGTTTTTTTGCTCGACGGACTTGGCGCAGACCGAACCGTAGATTGCGGCATTGTTGGCCAGGTAGAGATCGGCCCGGGGGGTATAGATGCAGGCGTAGGTTGCGACGTTGTTGCTGAACGTCTGGGTCCCTTTGAACGTGTCGGTCCCGTAGATTTTCAGGGCGGCCGGGTTCTGGCCCAGGTTATTGATTTGGGCGTTGTTGTCGATGTTCCACGTGTCGGCGAAGTAGATCGTGACGTCGCAGCCCGGATTGATCTTGAACTGGGTGTTGTTGCTCAGAGTGAAGGCGCCCGTGATGTAGAGCGTCACGCTGGACGTGATGGTCACGACGGCGTTGTTCGCGAGGGAGAAATTCGTGTACTGCCCGCTTGTGGCGATCGTCCCGGTTCCATCCAACGCGTAGTCGCCCCGGAAGGTCAGTCCCGCGGGCGGCGGGACGGATGGCAGGACCTTGGACTCGGCAAGGGCCGATTTCGTCCCCGTGACGACGGCGTTGTTCCGCTGGGTGATGACCTCGTCGGGGTTGGACCCGAATCCGGTGGCGACGCTCCCGTCGACATAGGCGTTGTTGTAGAGCGTCACGCCGAGGTCGATCTTGCCCCAGGTGCTGGAGTTGGTCCCGATGTTGCCGCTGTGGCGGGGGGCGGCCGGATCGTAGGGCCCCGACCGGGAATCATAACTGTCGATCCAGGCGTTCTGGTAGAGCGTCACGCCCGTGTCGCCGAAAACCCCGAAATTGAAGATCGGCGGCGCCCCGTCCTCCAGGAGGATGACACGGAGGCATTTCGATATGCTTGACGTCCCGACATGGGCCACCGTCCCCGTCGCTTCGATCGCAGGACGGAGGCCCGCCGGATCGTAGACGGTGACCGCGATGTTCCCGACGACCGTCCCGTTGGCCGACGTCATGCCGGTAAGCGATAGGCTCCGCTGGATGGACGACCCGCTCCAGCCCGAGATGGACCCGTGGTTCAGCTCCCAGATGGCCCGTTCGACGCCGGCCTCGGCCAGGTTCAGCGCCGCGAGCGAGCGGAAGGATTTCTCGGTGGTCCGCTGGGAGGTGCTGAGCCTTGTCAGGACGGGCACGGCGACGAGGAGCAGGCAGACCGAAACGAGCAGCGTGACCGAAAGGGCCATGCCGCTCTGTCGCCGCGATCGAAGGGCCGGTTTGCACATTAGTCTACAGTTTAAGCCCTCCGGATCGAAAAAACCATCATCCCGCGGGGGTGAATATGAGAGGGTTTTTTCACCCTCCGGCCTGACCCCCGAAGGGCAAGGGGGGCTAGCCCCTGAAACGGGGGCCGGGACTACCTGTTTCTCAACTTGAACGTGGAGTTGAGGGACTGGGCTAAGAGCGTCTGCGCCCCGCGAACGTTCGTCGCGACATCGGCTTTCACTCTGGCCGCAACCGAAAATCCAGAGGTCAGCACGGCGTCGGAGGAGTCGAAATAGGTGAAGGAGAGGGCGACGACGTTATCGGACAGAAATCGACGGCCGCTCGTCCGGGCGCTCGGCGGGACGGCGATGAGGATGCGCTCCGCCATCCGGCCGCTCCGTCGGTAGACGATATAATCGAAATCGTTGTCGACATCGATGATGAGGCCGCCGGAATCGATCGCCGGGACCTGGAGGACGAGGACGTCGGCGGAGGTGGCGTAACCCGAATACGCGGCCGCCACCCGGACGGCCGATTTCACGTCCCGGGCGATCCAGACCAAGGGGAAACTGCTGTCCTCGAGGATGTCGGCCGCGGCCGTCTGGTTCATGAAGTATTTGTGCCCCATGGTGTAGAGCGACAGGACCGCCAGGACGAGGATGGACGTGATGACGAGGGAGATCAGCACCTCGATCAGGGTCAGGCCCGGCCGCCCGGCCCGAGGCCGCGTCTTCGCCTTCTTCTTCGATCGCGCGCCCATGTCCGCCTATTTCCTGTCCACGCCCATCCGGGTGATGAGCGTCACGATGTCTTTCCGCCGGGTTTGGCCCCGATACGACCAGGACACGCTGACCGTCAGCTTCTTGATGTCGGGGCCGCTGCTCGTTTCGACCACCTGGAGGCCCTGCCCGGCCGACAGCCGGGCGAGCTTGTCGCTCGAAAATGTCGGCCCGAGCGCCAGGATAGCGTCGAAGGGCATGTTCCGGACGGCCTCCACTCGCTCCTGGCAGATCTGGGCGGCCAGGGCGACTTGGCGGGTCCGGGCCACGCTTCCAAAACCGTAAGTCAACACGGAGAGCAGGGATATGACCATCATTCCGAGGACGGCGATCGCGACCAGGGTTTCGATCAGCGAGAAACCCCGGGTTCGGCGAGAAGATCGGCGCATGTTTCGCTCTTTGGGGCGGAGAGAATCCACCTTCATATATTATAGGGCGAAACCGGCGGGCGATCCATGCCCCCCGCAGGCGAATACAGGGGGGAGATTGAGGCCGGAGGCGGCTAGCCTCCCGCGTCGGATCGGGACGCGCAACCCGGTCGACTCGGTAATTCATTTTCTTGGGCATTTAGGGATTGAGTTGTCTGTCACCGAAATTTATTAATTTAAGAGACGGCCCTGTTCGCGGTAGATGCCGATCCATTTTTCCACGGCCCGGGTCAGCTCGTTGCGCAGGGATTCCCCGCTGCCGTGGATCGGCCGCAGCTCCTCGGCGAGCTCGGGGTAGGTTTTGCAATCCAGGCTCCCGTCGCCGGCGCTCCGGAAGAGCGTCGGAAAAGTGAATGCGGAAGGGCCGAAGGCCCTTCCGCATTCTAGCGTAGGTTAAGAAGAGATTAAAAGGCCTTATCTCTTAAACTAAACCCTGCTCCATCATGGCCCGGGCGACTTTTAGAAAGCCGCCGATGTTGGCGCCGTTGACATAATTCCCGGGCGTTCCATAAGTTTCGGCCGCTTGGACGCAGGTCTTGTGGATGTTTTTCATGATCTGATGGAGACGCTGGTCAACTTCCTCTCGCGTCCAGCTCAGGCGCATGCTGTTCTGGCTCATCTCGAGTCCAGACGTCGCAACGCCTCCCGCATTGGCCGCTTTGCCGGGGCCGTAAAGAATTTTTGCGTCGATAAAGACATCAACACCTTCCGCCGTAGTCGGCATATTGGCGCCTTCCGCGACGACATAGATGCCGTTCTTGACGAGGTTCTTGGCGTCTTTGCCGTTGATCTCGTTTTGCGTGGCGCTCGGGAAGGCGCAGTCCGCTTTATGAGTCCAAAGCGGATCATGATCCTGGTTAATAGCAAAGGGAGTATATGTCGCGCCCTTGAACTTATCGGCATATTCCTTGATGCGACCGCGCCGGACGTTTTTCAGGTCCATGATAAAGGCCAGCTTTTTCCCATCGATGCCGGCCGGATCATAAACGTATCCGTTGGAATCGGATAAGGTGACGGCCTTGCCCCCCAATTGATTGATCTTTTCAATCGTGTATTGGGCGACATTTCCGCTGCCTGAGACCAAGCAGGTCTTTCCTTCCAGGGTCTGATTCCGGGTCGTCAACATTTCCGAGGCAAAATAGACGGCCCCGTATCCCGTGGCTTCGGGCCGGATGAGAGAACCGCCCCATTCCAGTCCTTTTCCGGTGAGGACGCCCGTGAATTCGTTTCTCAGCTTTCTGTACGTGCCGAAGAGGAAGCCGATTTCACGCCCGCCGACGCCGATGTCTCCCGCCGGAACGTCCGTGTCGGGGCCGATATGGCGGAAGAGCTCGCCCATGAAGCTCTGGCAAATCCGCATGATCTCGTTGTCGCTCTTTCCCTTCGGGTCGAAATCGCAGCCGCCCTTGCCCCCGCCCATGGGCAGGGTCGTCAGGCTGTTTTTGAACACCTGCTCGAACGCGAGGAATTTGAGAATGCCGAGCGTGACGCTGGGGTGGAAGCGAAGTCCGCCTTTATAAGGGCCGATGGCGTTGTTCATCTGGATCCGATAGCCCCGGTTGACATGGATTTCTCCGGCGTCGTCCATCCAGGGAACGCGGAACATGAACACGCGGTCGGGCTCGACGATGCGTTCCAGAATCTTGGCTTTGCAATACTCGGGATGCTTCTCAAGGACCGCGGCCAGGGAATTCACGACCTCATGGACGGCTTGATGGAATTCGGGCTGGGCGGGATTCTTGGCGATGACTTCGGACATAAAATCGGACACATAATTACTCATGCAGTTCTCCTTTTTATGATTTGGACCGAGATTGAAAGCTAGATACCTCCATACTTCACTTCTCAAATACACAACAATTGTTATAAATTTATTTGGTTTTTATTTTGATTTTAATAAAAAAGTCCGGCCCTGATTAGGCTGCGGGCGAAAGCATTCCAGATTTCTGGAAGCCGATGAAGATGCGCTGGATTCGACGCGTCAACGATCCGAGGGTGAAGACCTCAGAGTCCGCTGCAAAAGCTTTCTTGACATTAAAAATGTCAGAGGGTATTTTTATTAAAAGAAGGAAGTTCAAAACTCGGATTCCGTCCATAAGATGGAGATATTTACGGAGAAAGGAAAAGCGTAATGAGCCAAAAGCCTTTTAACTCATTCGACATGGCTCAGTCCCAGTTTGACAGGATCGCCGACCTGCTCGGGTTGGACGGCCCCACCAGAGATTTTTTGCGGTGGCCGATGCGAGAATATCAATTTCTGATCCCTATCCGCATGGATGACGGCCGGGCCGGAATTTTTCGGGGATTTCGTGTTCTTCATAATGATGCCCGGGGCCCTGGGAAGGGCGGCCTTCGCTTTCACCCCCAGGAAACGATCGATACGATCCGTGCGCTGGCGATGTGGATGACCTGGAAATGCGCCCTCATGGATATTCCTCTGGGGGGGAGCAACGGCGGCGTTGTTTGCGATCCTCACAACCTCAGCTTGAGAGAACAGGAACGGCTCTGCCGGGGCTGGGTGAGGCAATTGTCCAGAGATTTAGGGCCTCAAATCGACGTGCCCGCTCCGGAGATCATGACGAATGCTCAGCATATGTTGTGGATGCTGGATGAATTCGAAGCGATCCGCGAGCAGAAGCTGCCGGGGTTTATCACCGGCAAACCGGTTGTCTTAGGCGGCTCTCTCGGCCGCCTCGAAGCGGCGGGTTTCGGACTGGCCTTTACGCTGCGGGAAGCGCTTAAAGAGCTGGGCATGCGGCCGGAGGACACGACGGCCGGCGTTCAGGGATTCGGCAACCTCGGCCAGCATGCGATTCGGCTTTATCAACAGATGGGAGGCCGGGTGATCTGCGTCGCGTGTTGGGATCAAAAAGACGGAACGTCCTATACCTATAAAAAAGATTCAGGAATTGATTTCAACAGCCTTCTGAGCGTGACCGATCGCTTTGGAGGAATAGAAAAAAAAGGAGCTCAAGATCTGGGTTACGATGTGCTTCCGGGAAACGCGTGGCTCGAGCAGGACGTCGATATCCTGATACCGGCGGCATTGGAAAACCAAATCACGATCGACCATGTGAAAAAAATACGTCCCCGCGTGAAAATCATTGCCGAGGGCGCGAACGGCCCGATGACAGCCGAGGCGGATAAAGCGATCGCAAGCCGGGATATATTCCTTATTCCGGATATTCTGGCGAATGCGGGCGGCGTAACCTGCAGCTATTTCGAGCAGGTTCAGAGCCATATGAATTATTACTGGGAAAAAGACGAGGTCCTGGGCAAGTTGGACGTGAAAATGAATTCGGCATTCCATGCGGTTCTCGAATTGGCGAAAGAAAAGAGTCTTTCGATGCGGGATGCAGCTTTTTCCATCGCTATCGCCCGCGTGGCTCAAGCCTGTAAAGACCGGGGCTGGGTGTGATGCCGGCGACGGGCCGTTTCCGGAATGCGTGAAGCGCTTCAAACGCGGGATTTGAATGTTAAAAAATAGAGGTCAGTCTTTTATGATGAACCCGGCGCCCTTCGATCGCCATTTTTTTACGGGCAAGGAAAAATTCACCCTCATCGGCCGGGGCGCGTTGGGCGGGAAGGCTCACGGCCTGGCCGTCATGAAGGAAATTCTTGAAATACAAATCACCCCCCGGTTCTTACCTGAGATCCATGTCGGGATCCCGACCTTGACGGTGATCGCGACCGATGTCTTTGACCTTTTCATGAAAGAAAACAGGTTATCCGACGTCGCCTTGTCCGACCTGCGCGACGATCTGATCGCCCAAGCTTTTCAAAAAGCAGAATTTCCGGTCCAGCTTGTCGGCGATTTGAGAGCCCTCATTTCTCAAGTCCACACACCCCTGGCGATCCGGTCCTCGAGCCTGCTCGAGGATGCCATGTTTGAGCCGTTTGCCAGCGTCTATGCGACGAAGATGATCCCCAATAATCAATGGGATACGGATACGCGTTTCCGTAAACTTGTGGAGGCCATAAAATATGTCTATGCGTCGACTTTTTTTAGGGACGCTAAAAACTATATGCGGGCCACAAAACATACGACGGCCGATGAAAAAATGGCGGTCATTATTCAAGAGGTGGTCGGAAACCGCCTAGGCGATCGTTTTTATCCCCATATATCCGGGGTCGCCCGCTCCCACAATTATTATCCGCTCGGCCATGCCAAACCCGGCGACGGCGTGATCGACCTGGCGCTCGGATTGGGCAAAAGCATCGTCGACGATGGAGTCGGCTGGTCATTTTCGCCGGCCTATCCTCAGGCGAATCCCCCCTACGTGTCCATCAACGCGCTTTTAGAGCAATCTCAGACCGAATTCTGGGCCATTAACATGGGACAACCGGGAGAATATAATCCCATCAAGGAAACCGAATACCTGCTGAAATTCAACTTGGAAGACGCGGAAGGAGACGGGACTTTGCGCTTCATCGCTTCCACGTATCGGCCGCAAGACGACAAAATCGTCTTCGGGATCGTCGAAAAAGGACCGAGGATTGTCGATTTCTCCCCGATCTTGAAATTAGATCTCATCCCTCTCAACAACCTACTCCGGACTCTCCTAAAAATAGCCGAAGACACGCTGGAAAGAATGGTGGAGATTGAGTTCGCCTTGACGCTCGACGAAACCCGGGGCACGCCCGCGCGCTTCGGCTTTCTCCAAGTCAGGCCGATGGTGGTTTCCGAAGCGAAAGTCGATGTCTCCCTGCGCGAACTTACGGGAGAAAACGTCCTTGTGGCATCCGAATCCGTTCTGGGCAATGGAATTCTTGAGGACATTCAGGATATCGTCTACGTCAAACCCGAAAAATTCGACATTCATCAAACGCAAAATATCGCCGCTCAATTGGAGGTCTTGAACCAGCAATTGACGGCCTCCGGGAAGGCCTTCCTTCTCGTGGGCTTCGGCCGCTGGGGCTCTTCCGATCCTCAAGGGGGCATCCCCGTCAACTTCGGACAAATCTCCGGGGCGAAAGCGATTGTCGAGTCGACATTGCCGGAGATGAATTTCATGTTCAGCCAAGGGTCTCATTTTTTCCATAACATCACGAGCTTTCGAGTCCTTTATTTTTCCGTGCCCCATTGGGAGAAGTATACGATTGATTGGAACTGGCTGAAACGGCAAAACGCCGTTGCCGAAACGGAATCTGTCCGCCATGTCAAACTTCTTTCTCCCTTGAAAATCAAAGTGGATGGCAGGACGAGCCGAGGAGTCATTTGTCATGCCTGATCAGCCCAAGAATAGCGACAATTTGATTTGGTTTCTCTCCGAAAGGGCTAAGGAGCTGAACTGTCTGTATAAAATCGAGGAGCTTCTCAATAGGCCGGACGCGAGTCTAGACGATATTTGTTACGGCATCATCGAGGCCATCCCGCCGGGCTGGCAATATCCGGATATTTGCGTCGCTCAGATTGCCCTTGAGGGCCACACCTGCCAATCTCTAAACTTTAAAGAAACGCCCTGGGTGCAGTTTGCCGACATCAAAGTCCAGGAGCAGCAGATCGGCCGGCTTAGCATTCATTACACGGCCGAAATGCCCCATATGGATGACGGCCCTTTTCTTAAAGAAGAAACGAAACTGTTGGGTACGATCGTCGAACGCCTGGGGCATTACATCCAATATGCGAGGATGAAACAAGTTTATCAAGAATACCAGGCCGCCAGAGGCAATCGGACCGAACGCACGGCCGAAGAGTGGCGTTTCGCTTTGAATTTTTTACGGGAGACGAACAAAAATCTCTTTCTGGATATTTCCCGCCGCATGCTGAATTTTTTATGCTGGAGCGGAATCAGCGACGCCGAGGTTCTCCTCCAGAAAGCGGGCGGGGGGCTCCGATCGAGAGACGACGGCGCGCCGACCGGTGAAAACCGTCCCGACCCCAAAAGCTCGGCCTCTTTTAGCGCTCAACTCCTCGACGAAACGTTCAAGCTTGCGGCGAAACATCTCACGAATGAACAAATTCTGGCCAATATCCAAAAGTGGATCCAGGAAGACCGGCTCAGCTTTTTAGTCCAGATTACAAATCGAAATCTGCCGCTGGCCAAGGTCGTCGATGCCATCCGGCGCTATCACCATATTGCCGCGGAAGGCATCGAGCTGCCCCCGCCGAGCCAACGAGGGGTCCAAGTCTCTCTGATCCAGCGTTTTCTCTCGGCCAGACAGGAGTTCGTCAACACGGCCGTGGAGTATATCGACATCGACGATTTTTATGAAGTGTTAGCTCATATCGTCTTTTCTCCGGAAAGCCAAGGGAGACTGGGCGGGAAAAGCACCGGATTGTTCCTGGCGAAACACATCATCCGGAAATGCGGTTCTTCGTCCGATCTTCTAAGAGACATCAAGGTCCCCAAAACATGGTATATCACTTCGGACGGATTGTTGAGTTTTCTCAACTATAACAACCTCAACGAGGCTGTTGAACAAAAATATAAAGATATCAATCAGGTGCGGCTCGAATATCCTCATCTCGTCCAAACTTTCAAGAATTCCGTCTTCCCGACGGACATCATCCAAGGTCTCTCGGTGGTCCTGGATGATTTCAAGGACCAGCCTCTGATCGTCCGAAGCTCAAGCCTGCTTGAAGATCGCATGGGATCGTCGTTTTCGGGAAAATACAAGAGTCTTTTTCTGGCGAACCAGGGCAGCAAGCAGGAGCGCTTGGAAGCTCTCACCGATGCCATCGCCGAAGTTTATGCCTCCACCTTCGGTCCCGATCCAATCGGATATCGGGCCGAACGGGGCCGGCTTGATTTCGCTGAAGAAATGGGAATCATGATTCAAGAAGTCGTCGGGACGAAAGTCGGCGACTATTTCCTGCCGGCTTATGCGGGGGTCGCCTTCAGCCGGAATGAATTCCGCTGGTCACCTCGCATCCGACGCGAGGACGGCTTGCTCCGGCTTGTCCCCGGGTTGGGAACCCGCGCCGTCGATCGGATCGGCGATGATTATCCCGTCTTGATGGCCCCCGGCCAGATCGGCCTTCGGGTGAACGTCTCTCCCGACGAGATCGTTCGCTATGCTCCGAAGAATGTTGACGCGATAAATCTCAAGAAGAATACGTTTGAAACCGTAGAAATCAAGGACCTCCTAAAAAAATTCGGCCATGAAATCCCCGCCGTGGAGAGGATGGTCTCCATTCATGACGGCCCGCGGATTCGTCAGCCCGTAGGAAAAAATATCGACTTCACAAAGGATGATTTAATCGTCACGTTCGAGGGCCTGATCATGGACACACGTTTCATCCCTCGCCTCAAATCCCTGCTTCAACTGTTGGAGGAAAAACTCAAAACTCCCGTGGATATCGAATTTGCCTCCGACGGCAAGGATTTCTACCTCGTCCAATGCCGGCCTCAAAGCTATTTCGAAGGATGCGAGCCCTCTCCGGTTCCTCAAGACACTCCGAAAGAAAAAATCCTATTCTTCAGCAGCCGTTTCGTTTCCAACGGCAGGGTCCCCGATATTACACATATCGTCTACGTGAATCCGGAACGATATGACGCGCTGAACGATGAGCCAGCTCTGCTCGCCGTCGGACGGGCCGTCGGGAAACTCAATAAGCTCCTGCCTCGGCGGCGGTTCATCCTCATGGGCCCGGGACGCTGGGGAAGCCGGGGTGATATCAAACTGGGCGTGAAGGTCACGTACTCCGATATCTCGAATACGGCCGTCCTTGTGGAAATCGCCCGAAAAAAAGGCGATTATTCGCCCGACCTTTCCTTCGGGACGCATTTCTTCCAGGATTTAGTGGAAGCCGAAATCCGCTATCTGCCGCTTTATCCGGGTGAAAAGGGCACGAAGTTCAACGAAGATTTTTTCCTGAAATCTCCGAATATCCTTCCCCAAATTTTGCCCGAGTTCGCCTTCCTCGCCGATATTGTCAGGGTCATTGATATTCCGAAGAGCACGGACGGCCTTGTCCTGAAAGTCCTGATGAACGCCGACCGGGACGAGGCCGCGGGAATCCTGGACAGCCCATCCCTAGGCGCGTCGGTTCCCATCGTTTCCCGGGAGCCGGCTGAAAAACGCTCGGAAAATTTTTGGGCCTGGCGGCTGCGGATGGCCGAGCGCCTCACATCCCGGCTCGACGCTATTCGCTTCGGCGTCAAAGGCTTATATGTCTTCGGCAGCACAAAAAATGCCACGGCCGGCCCTCAAAGCGATATCGATCTATTGGTTCATTTTCAGGGGACAAAGGAACAGCGCCAAGAGCTTCTGGTCTGGCTGGAGGGGTGGAGTTTAGCGTTAGACGAGATCAATTATCAAAAAACCGGCCTCCGAACGGGCGGTCTCCTCGATATCCATATCGTTACGGATGAAGATATCGCCAGACGGGAGAGCTACGCGGTGAAAATCGACGCGGTCACCGACGCGGCAAGACCCCTGACTCTGAAGAAGCCCGAGCCGATAAGCTAAATATGCTGTCGGGCGGCCGCCGCCAGATCGTCGGGATCAAATCTAACGAGGGCCAGCTCCGGACCATCGTGAGCAGCGGAAAAACAATGGGTGCGCCCAATCAGGTCTCTCCAAGACCACGAGAGTTTGGCGGATTCATGGACATGTCCGTGCAGGGTGAGCAGAGGCTGGCGGCTTTCAATAAAGCGCCGGACGGCAATGCTGCCCACATGCGGATCGAGCGGGACGTGATCAATCATCTTGCCTTCCAGCCCGGCCAGATCGAGCGCAGTTTTATAAGGGGGGGAATGGAAAAGAAAGATAGCTTTGTCCATACTATCATCACCTGTCAAGCGGGCGAGATCATCTTGAATAGTGGCGTAACGTTTTTCTTGGTCCGAGACCGGGAAGGAACGGATTCCCTCTTCGGGGGAAATGCTGCCCAGATCGACAAAGCGAGAAACATCATATCGTTCCCAATCTTTTAGACGATAGGGAGTCGGCGGAACATAGGTATAACCATAGATCTGATAATCACGAAAACCAGTTTTCCGATTATGGATATACTCCCATATCCCCTGAGAGGCGACGTCTCGGACCGCGGCTTCTTCAAAACGGGGGTCATCGTTGCCCATGATGAGAAAAACCCGGGGATAAGCGTTCTTGAGGTCCTGGCGCAAGCGGATCAACTGTTTCAGAAGATATTTATAGATAAAATCTCTTGGGGAGATATGAACGGACGTCGGTGGGTAATATGGCGCCGGTAGAAAATCTCCCCCGATGAAAACCGATTCAGGCCGCTCAGCCCCTATGGCTTGGAAGAGTTTTTGGTACCGCGCGGGATTTCCATGCAAATCTGTGACAAAAAAACAATTCGCCATTTTTCTTTTTAAAATCTTTACAATATCTAAGGCTTGGATTCCGCTTCGAATTTATATCCCACGCCGTGAACCGTGTGAATATATTTTCTGGCTCTGCCGAGTTTTTTCCGGATGCCCGTAATCTGGTAATCCACGACCCTCTCGGTGATGGAGTAGTTGTCTTCGCGGACGTGATCCAAGATCCGAGACCGGGTAAAGACTTGATTCGGATTTCCGGCCAACAACGAGAGGATGTCGAATTCCGTTTTCGTGAGGTCGATTTTTTCTCCGTCGGCATGGACTTCGTAGGCGTCGAGGTTGATCGCCAACTCGTCGAATTCTAGGATGTGCCGGTCGCTGTTTTCCGATTTGTTTTTTCTGCGGAGCAGGGCGTGGATGCGGGCGATCAAGATTTGTGGCTCGAAGGGTTTGATGACATAATCATCCGCGTATTCTTTCAAGCCGAGGACGACGTCCTCGATCTTTCTTTTCCCGGTGAGCAGAATGATGAAGATATTGGCGGTTTGCACATCCTTCTTGAGAATCTGGCAGACTTTGTACCCGTCGATTCCGGGAAGGACGAGGTCCAAGAGAATCAGGTCGGGCTTTTCTTTACGGGTGATGATGACCGCTTCTTCCCCGGTTTGCGTGGATAATACTTTAAAGCCTTCTTTCTCGAGGATAAAGGCAAGGCTCTTTTGAAGACAGACATCATCTTCGACCAAAAGGATTTTGACTTTAGCCTGAGTTTCAGTCATAGATTGTCGCTCTTCTTGATTAGGCCGGGCTCATCTAATTTTTGATAGGCTTGGGTCGCCTGCCTCCCCTATTTTAATATGGCCCCAACAAAAATCAAACAAAATCCCAATAATTTCTAAAAAAGAACGGAGTTTCTCCGAAGCCTTGCTTCACGCCAACCCGAGTCACAGGCTACGATCGCTTCGAGCGTAAGTTTTTTGCCATTTCGCAAAAATCGAAATCAAGGTATCGCTCAATTTTGAGCCGCTTCCGTGGATCGGACGAAGCTCTTCGGCGAGCTTCGAATAGCCTTTTCTGTCCAACCAGGAGGAAATGACATCGTTGTCGGAGAGCGGCTGGATGGCTTCGGACGGAACCGTCTGCAGCGCATGCAGGAGATCATCGAGGGTGAACGCTTTGAGGCCGTCGATGGTCAGGGGCGTGGCGTCGAGCTGGTGAATTTCTTTTTCCAGATGTCTTTTCAACAATGCGATCAGCCTCCGGCCCTGGCTGCGCTTGGGCCGCAGGACATCTCCGAGCTCTTGGTAGCTGTGCATATAAAGCCAGGTGGAGAATTTATCTTTTTGCCCGTAACTTTCCATGATTTTTCTCAGCTCCCGCGCAGGCTTGGTATTTTTTTCCGCGGCCCGTAGAATCCGGACCAGGCCTTGGATGTTTTTGATCCGATGCAGCTCCCGGCCGCTTTTGTCGAAAATCAAGAAGTCTCCCATCCCGGAATGATCATGAATATGATCCTTGAGTTTATGAAGGCTCCCCGGATCTCCCTTGGGCAGAAGGAAGGCCGCGCCTTTTAACTCCTCGGCCTCCTTGGCTTTCGAAGCGATGATGATGGGAATCCGGGGGTAAAAGTGGGTGATCAAGCGGACGAGATCACGGCCGGCATCGTTGTCGGGCCGATGGGCTTTCGGAAAAAAAACATCGGTGATCAAGCAAACGACATCGTCTCCATGGCCGCGCGATCGATAATCGCGGCCGTCGATTCGGGATTCGTCCTCCACGCCGAAGAGAAAGCGCATGGTTTCTTCGTATGTTCGGGTGATCATCACGTCCGCGCGCTGCCCGATGATGCCGTAAAGAGTCGGCAGGAATTCCGAGAACCAGCGCGGTTCGTCGTCCACGACTAGAAAGATAAACCGCCGGACTTTTGACGATTTCCGGATATTGATCAAATCTTCGGCGGCCCTGACGACCGAAGTGATGATCAGGGGAGGAACGAGGCTCGTCGTGCTGTAGGCAAAAACAAGATCGGCCTTGGCCGTGAAGGGATATTTGACTTGGGCCGGCTGGGGGGGCGAACAGTGAATAAAGGGATTTGCCGAAAACAGAACGAGCACGGAATCGGGATTATCTCTCCGGATTTTTCCGGCATCGACAAGCGGCAGGCTCGTATCGTCAAAGAGGAAAACCGTTGCCTGATCGGATTTATATTGGGCCACGGACTGCGGGCTGCAGAGAATTTCGGTCTTGAGCCAGGGCATGTTTTCATCGAGGATCTGGGCGGATTCCCGGATCCGGGCTTCCGCGCAAAAGAAGACGGCCGAGGCGATCTTGACCGGATTGATGATTCGGGGGATGAAGGGAAATTCCCGGATCGGCTTTCTATCTGCCATTTTCGAGGATGACCTTGCAGCGTTGCCGGATCGAGTCCGCATAAAGCGTCGCTGGACGAGGAAACGTCAAAAGGGACAGGGGCTCATCGGGCTGGGGCGAGGAAAAAAGCCACGGATCCAATTTGTCCCGACCGGGCATAATATAGCCGTAAATGATGTTGTTGCCCATCAGGTTTGTTAAGAAATGCGTTCCCTGCGTCCCATACATCCGGGTTTGAAGCCTTTTTTGGTCTTCGTCAAAGCCGCCTTGAATCATATAAAGAAAATGACTGCCATAGATCCCGCCGGTCAAGTAGCCTTCTTCCAGGAGAGGCTCCGCCCGACCGGCGATATCCACGCCGTATTCAAAAATGGCCGCCGCCCGGTCGACGTCCTTGTAATCCACGGAGAGCCCCCAATCCCGATTTTTGCTGCCCAACCGGCCGGGAACGATCAGGATGTAGCGCTCCCGGGCCTCCAGCATTTGACGGTTGATGGCGGCGATTTTGCCGCAGACCGGATCATGCAGGTCCTTCGTATAAGTGAAGGGAGAAACAACGACCGCATATTTAATCCCCCTGACGATGCCGTGTCCTTGAGAATTCGTGATCGCCAGAAACGTATGGCGGGGCTTTTGGGGAATTTGAAAAGACTCGAGTTTGAGCTCCGGCAGCGGCGTGAGCTGAACGATGGAAAACGTCCCGTCTTCTTTGTCCTTCTTGGCGAAGTTGATGTTGAAAACGAATTCGATCTGAAAATAGGGCGTGATGTGGGAGGCGATCGTTTCCATAATCTCGGCGAGGCTGGTTTTGAAACGGAAATGATCGTTTTGAATGAGCTCTTCGATGGTGATGAAGTTGTTGTGGAGCCCCAGCAATTTGATTTTATGGAAATTGGCGAACCGGATGTGCAATTTTTTCATGGTTTCCATTTCCTCTCCCTTCAAATCTCTATTCTTGGTCATGTCCAGAGCATAGAAATATTGCTGACCGTTCCCGATCTGGAGCAATTTGAGAGGAAGGGGGTTTTTGATGGTCGCCATGGAAATGACGGGAAAGTCATCCAGGACGGTGGCATACCCATGGCCGAAGGCGATCCGGGCGAAGCCTTCTGCCGGATCCTGCGTTTTCAGGGCATGGGGAAAATAGGAATTTGCGACTCCGGAGATATAGGGATAATAACAGGGCCCGGCCAGCGTATCATCGAAAATGCCGGGGATAGGGTTCAAAATGATCGCCATTTTTTCCCGGCTTGAAGGAGGCTGCTTCCGCTTAAAATCATGATAGATGTGGGAGATCGCCTGGTGGACTTGTTGAACGCGCATATGATAATCCGGGTGATTGTTGGGCAGCATGTGGGATGTGTATTCTCCGGCATGAATGAGGGCCGCACCTCGGGCGGACGTCGCGGCTTCATTCGTCGCCGAGGAGCGAACGCCGATGGGGGCATCCCCCAATTCGGCTATAATCGAAGCCACGATATCCGATTCTTTTTTGTCGAATTTTCCGCCGCGGTCCATAAAACGGTCGTAGAATATAGTCGTGAGAATGCGCGTTTTGAGCTTATGGGCCTTCGGGATCGGACATTCATTGATTTTGGCCAGGCCGAGCCCTTTCCCGCCCGGAGACCCCTCGCCGTAGATTTTCACGTCCCCGATTTTTTCAACGATTTTTAGACTCATCGTCCTACGAGAATCTTAGGTGAAAACCCGCATTTAGTAAAGCATCGGCCATTACCCGTCGACCCATGGAAAGATTTTTGCTTGGCAAGATACAATGCCTCGCGTTTCCGGCCGCTTGGCGCTGATGATCCACCAGGCGAACATTTTTTTCTGGGAGATTGTAACGCGCCCGAGGTTCGCCTTCGCCCGGGCGGCGCTCTGCAAAGAGTTCTTAGGCGCCGCGGCTGAGCGCTGGGTCCTATTTCGGGAATCCCGGGAGGGGGCTATAATAGGGGGGCGGTGCCGCGGGGAGGCCGCGAGGGATGACGATCATGAAACCGCGCATTCTGATTCTCGGTCCGCCGAAAAAGGCCGCCTATTTCGCACCCTACCTCGAAGCCGTCCGGGGCGTGGGCGGCGATCCCGAGCTCGCCTGGCCGGGGGCCGGATTTCGCGGAGAGGAGAAGGCGCTGCGGGCCTTCCTCGGAAAATACCGCGGCGTTCTTTTTCCCGGCGGGGCCGATGTCGAGCCGCGCCGCTATGGCGAAGAGGCCTACGAAAATCCGGGACCGACCGACCCTGAATTGGATGAAGGCCAATTCGCGGTCATGAAGCTCGTTTTGAGCGGCGCGCTCCCGGCGCTTGCCATCTGCCGAGGTCTCCAGGTCCTGGGCGTCGCCGCCGGCGGCGCCCTCTATCAGGACATCCCGAGCCGGCGGCCGTCCGATGTGCGCCATAGCGTCCCCCACCCGAAGGACTTTCCGGCCCACGCCGTTCGCCTCCGGGAAGGGAGCGTCCTCGCGCGCCTGTCCGGCGCGCTCGAGTTCGAAGTCAACAGCCGCCATCACCAGGCCGTGAGGGAGGGTGGGGCCGCGGACCGCATCGGGCCGCTCGAGATCGTCGCCCGGGCAGCGGACGGCCTCATCGAGGGACTGGAGCACCCCGCCCATCCCTTTCTTGTGGCCGTCCAGTGGCACCCGGAAAACCTGGCCGCGGGCCATGCCCCGTCCAAGGGACTCTTTGAGGGCTTCGTCGCGGCCTGCCGGGAATAGCCCGTGGCCATCCTGTGTCCGAACTGCGGCCGCGAATACGATGTCACCCTGTTCCAATTCGGGGCGAGCGTCGCTTGCGATTGCGGAACGGCGGTGGACCCCTTCGGCGCGGAGCCCGTGGAGATGCCCATCGACGGCGTTTTGGACCTCCACACGTTCCAGCCTCAGGACGTCAAAGACCTCGTTCCGGAATATCTCGAGGCTTGCCGCGCCGCGGGGATCCTGCGGGTCAGGATCGTCCACGGCAAGGGGACCGGGGCCCTGCTCCAGACCGTCCATGCGATCCTGGTCCGGATACCGGACGTCGAATCCTTCGCCCTGGCGGACCCAACCGAAGGGGGCTGGGGAGCGACGATCGTCAAACTAAAATAAAAAGGGGACTGTTCCATTTATTGGAGATTCTTGGCAATTACCGACAATAAATAGAACTGTCCGCTTTTCTTCTCTTTGGCAACTCACGTCGGCCGGAGGATGCGCTCGGTCGGGCTCGGGGGGCGGCCCCAAGGCCCGCATAGCGGAGGGGAGTCCCATCGCGATAGCGATGGGGGGAACCGACGGGACTGGTTCCCCAGCGGGCCGGGGGCCGCCCCCCGAGCCCGACAGAACGTACATCCAGTTTTCTTGCCTTATCGTATATAATATTCGGATGCGTTCGGATTTTGAGTTCTCAGAGAAAAAAACCGAATGAAACGAAAGGATGCATCGCTTTGAGGATTATCGTGAATCGTAAATCGCTCGTCATCGTCATGTTCGCGTTTGCCTTGCTCGTCGGCCCGGCCGCCGCGCCTGGCGCTCCCGCCGCCCGGCAGACCGCCGGCCAAATTGCCGCGCCTGCGGCCGCGCAGTCTGCGACGTCTGCGACGTCTGCGACGACCAGGTCGTCCTTGACGACCGAGTCGACCAGGTCGTCTTTGACGACCGAGTCGGCCCAGCCCGCCCCGGCCGATCCGACGCTCGACGAAATCGCCGCCCTCCTCGCGGGCCTGCCCGGGGACGCGCCCTCCCTGAAGGCGCTCCGCGAGACGCCCGCCTGGGCCAAGTTCGCCGAGTCGATGGACAAGAGCTGGGCCGACCTCGAAGCGAAGCGGCTCGCGCCCATGCGGGCCTGGGCCGAGAAGGAGCTCTTCGACGCCCGGGCCTGGGGGAAGTTCATCTTCTATCCCTTCGGCGGACCCGACTTCATGACGGCCTTCGAACTCTTCCCCGAAGCGGAGACCTACGTCCTGCTCGGCCTCGAATTCTGCGGCCGGCTGCCCCGGCCGGACGCCTGGAAAGCCCACCAGGCGGACGTCTATTGGAACAATCTTGCCAAGTCACTTTCCGACTTCTTCGACAAGAGCTATTTCATCACCAAGCACATGGATGAAACCCTCTACGGCCAGGTCGAAGGCGTCCTGCCGATCGTCGCCTTTTTCCTGAAACGGACGGGGAACACCATCCTCGAGATCCGGCGGCTCGAGTTCGACGCCCAGGGCGAAGCCGTGGAATCATCCTACGACACGGCCAAGAAGTCGTTCCGGCCTTACGGGATCAAGATCAAATTCGCGGCCGTGGGGTCGGAGCAGGCGAAGACCATTTTCTATGTCTCGTGCGACCTGGAAAACAAGGCCTTCCGCAAGGACGCGCCGTTTACCTTGTACCTCGACAAGCTCGTGGCGCCGCCCGTGACGACGTATCTCAAATCGGCGTCCTACCTGTTGCACTATGCCGAATTTTCGAACATCCGGGAGATGATCATGGCCAAGAGCAAGTTCGTCGTCCAGGACGACACGGGTATTCCCTACAAGGCCTTCAAACCGGCGATGTGGCAGGTCCGGCTCTACGGCGAGTACGCCAAGCCGATCAAGGATTTCTCGGGCGTTGACCAGCCCGACCTCCAGAAGGCGTACGTGGAAGGAAAAGAGGTCATCCCGAAGCTGCCCTTCCACCTGGGCTATCACTGGCGGGACAGTCGGGACGCCCTGCTCCTCGTCGAAAAGAGGGACGTTCCGCTGCCGGAGCCCGCGCCGAAAAAGCGCTGAAGATTTATATCTTATTTCAGGCGCGGGCCTTGTGCGGCGCGATCCGGACGGCGATGCGCCAGACGAAGAACGCCAACAGCGATCCCAAGCACCCCCCGGCGACGACGTCCGAGGGAAAATGCACCCCCACGTAGATTCGCGAATACCCGATCGCGGCCGCGATCAGGAACGTCCACCAATATTTCCGTCCGAAGAACAGGACCATGAGCACGGAGATGGCGCAGGCCGCCCATGTGTGGCCGGACGGGAAGGAGTGGTCGCGGTAGCGTGGGCCGATGTTGTGAACCGCGAAGGCCCGGGCGGCGGCGGCCGACCCGGTCGTCGCGGACAACCCGGTTGTCGCGGAAGGGGAGACGAAATAGATCGTCGGCCGGTTGCGATCGACATGCCTCTTGATCGTAGTGCTGAGGAGACCGCCGACGATCAGCGTCACGGCCGAAACGGCGATGATGAACCAGAGGCGGGTTTTCGGGGCCTTGAGGATAATGAAAAGGAGATAGGCGGGGATGATTCCCCAGCCGCTGCCGAACGTGCTGCAGCTCCAGAAGATGACGTCGAAGACCGCGGAATGATGCGAGTTGATGAACTTGAACAGCGCATCATCCCAGGCAATGAAGGGGACGGACCAAGAAAGAAGCAGCCTCTGCATGGCCCGTATATCGTACCACATCACCGGATAATGAACAGCCTGGCCGGCGACGATCGTCGCAAAACAGGAGCTCAGGGAGTCTTCTTGACCGGCGCTTTCGCCGCCTTTTCCTCGACTTTCACGGTCGCGTTTTCGACGATGACCGAATACGCATATCCCGAGCCGAAGTCCTTGTCGGCGGCGAGGGTGCCGGTGATCAATACGAGATCGCCTGCCGCGGCGATCTGGGCGGTGGTGATCGTCAGGTCGTTCGTGCCCTTGCCGGCCGAGCCAACCGGGTTGTCCGCGACAACCGGGTTGGCCGCGACAACCGGGTTGGCCGTGCCGTCCTGGATGTGGAGCCAATTCTTGCCCATGATTTCGGCCATGAACTTGACGACCCGGCCTCGCACCTTGACGGACTTGCCGTTCAGGGTCTTCTTTTGGGCGTAGCATTCCGCCACCGTGAATCCGCCGTCGGCTTTTACGACGGACCCGGCCTTGATCGCCACGGCTTTCGCCGGGATGTCCTTGATCGGGATCTGGACATGGCCTTCGGGCAGTGCGCCGCCGACTCCGCCCCTCGCCGCGTCCGCGGCCAACCCGGTTGTCGCGGAGGACGGCGCGGCCCCCCCGAGGAAGAGCGCGGCGGCCACGATCATCGCGGCCGCGGATTTCTTCTTCCCCCATTTGAGCTTCATCGTCAGGACGCGGTCGGTGGAGAAGATCCGGGCCGCGACGACCACGCAAACGGCGAAAAAGACGGCCATGTATGCGATCCCGAACAGGATGCCCTGCGAGTTCCCGAGGATGATGTTCTGCGTCGCCAGGAACGGATGGGAGAAGGGGATGGCCCAGACCAGAATCTTGATAGGGAGGCTCAGCGTCCTGAAGTCGGCGAAGAGCGAGATGAAGTATGGGATCATGACTAGGAAAACGAGGGGCATGATCAGCATCTGGGCGCTCCGGAAGTCCTCGGCCAAGACGCCGAGGATCATGGCCAGGGCCAGGGCGCAGAGGATGGCGAAGAAGAGCGAGATGCCGAGGACAACGTACCCGCCCGTGGTGAGCGACAGGCCGAGCTGCTGGATGACGCTCTGAACCCCGCCCCCCGCGGTCAGGCCGCCCATCATCCCGCCCATGTATGACTTGAAGCCGAACATGTAGATGAAAGCCGAGGCCAGGCCGACGATGCCCGCGGCGAGCATCTTGGTCGCGACGATGGACGTCCGCCGGATGGGGACGGTCAGCAGCGTTTCGAGGGTCTTGTTCTGCTTCTCCATGGCGATGGCCGAAATGACCAGCTGCGAAGACGAGATGATGATCATCATCAGGATGACCGGGACGAAGAACGACTGGCTGGAGACGAAGCCGTAGACGGCCGCCGCGGAGCCCTCGGCCATGCGGTCCTTGACCACGATGAAGTCCTTGGTCTTGATCGGGCTCTTGACGTTCTCGGGATCGAGGTCCGGGATCCGGGTTTTGAGGAAATTGTTCGACAGATATTGGTTGATCGCCCCGACGACGACCTTAAGGATGGACGAGTTCCGGGCGCCGCCGATCGAAAAGCCCCGCAGGAACGAGTAGGACTCGATCTCCTTCGTCTCGAATTTCGCGACCGATGCGCCGAACCCGGCCGGAATGACCAGCAGGAGGCTCGTGTCACCGGCCTTGGCCGTCCGAATCGCGGCCTCCTTGTCGGTTCCGGAGAATTTGTCGACCGCGAAGTTCATGGTCTTCATGTTGGCCAGGAGGCCGTCCGACATCTCCGAGCGGTCGAGGTCGAGGACCGCGATCTTCTGCGACGCGGCGGCCTTCTTGACCTCGCTCTTGGCCATGTTTCCGATGAAATAGAAGAGGGCCATGGTCATCACGAGCGAAATGACGAGCTGCTTCGTGACCAGCTCCCGGATTTCCTTCATCAGCAGGTTCTGGAATTTTTTCATCGGAGGGCGCTCCTGAACACGACTTCGAGGTTGCCGGCCTTGTATTTCTCCTTCAGGGACTGGGCCGTGCCGGCGTCGAGGATGAGGCCTTTGTCGATGAGGGCCACGCGGTCGGAGAGGAATTCGATCTCGAGCATGTTGTGGGAGGAGAGGAGCACCGAGATCCCCTCGCGGGCGTAGCGCTTGATGATCTCCCGGACTTCCAGGGAGTTGATGACGTCCAGGCCCGAGGTCGGCTCGTCGAGGATGGCCAGGTGGGGCTTGGTCATGAGGGCCCGGGCCAGGAGGAGCTTGCGGACCATGCCTTTGCTGTAGGTCCCGACCTTGACCTCAAGACGGTCGCCGAGGTCGGCGATGCCCCGGGCCCGGGTCACGATCTCCTCGAGCCGAGCGGGCGTTTCCGCGTAGAACCGGGCCATGAAGCGGAGGTAATCGATGCCTTTCAGGTTCTTGTAGGCCCCCGCTTCCTCGGGGAGATAGCTGATCCGCTCCCGGAATTTCTCCGGATGCTTTTTCAGGTCGTAGCCGGCCATCGTCACCTCGCCGCCCGAAGGCGCGAGGAGCGTGGCGATGACCCGAAGCGTCGTCGTCTTGCCGGCGCCGTTCGGGCCGATCAGGGCGAAGATCTCGCCTTCCTCGACCTGGAAGCTGATCCCCTTGACGGCCTCGTATCTCCCGTAGGTCTTCTTCAGATTATCGACGTGAAGCGCGGTGCCCATGAAACCTCCTTGTTATGCGTCCGCCCGGCCCCTTATTTCTTGATGGGGGTGGGATGCCAGTCCTTGTCCACGGCGACGTAGACCACCTCGGCCTCGGTGACCTTCACGGTCTCCTGATCGTCGGCCCGCGTCGCCTCGACGGTAACCTTGGTCGTCACCGACGTCCGCCCGATGCGCAGCGTTTCGGTGTATAAGCTCACGATGTCGCCCACGAACACAGGCTTGTGGAACACGACCTTGTCCATGGCCACGGTGACGTAGGTGAGGGGGCCGCACGAACGGCGGGCTTCGATCGCCCCCGCCAGGTCGATGTGGCTCATGATGACGCCGCCGAAGATCATCCCGTGCTTGTTCGTGTCACGGGGCATCAGGGTCACCCGCAGGGTCGCATCGGTTGTCCGGTCCATCGCTCTCTCCTTCGGCCGTTCTACGGCCCTATCTTACCATGGATTTAGGTGATGGTGAACTCCATCCCAGAAACACAGGTTTCGAAACAAAATCGGTGCTCCTGGCGTCTTGGAGAAGGAGAGATATTGATCCTGGCGCGGCCGGCGCGGCCGAGTTGACAGCGTTCTCCGCCCGTCTTAAGATAATCGCATCATGCCCATTCCGGCCGAGAATACCGCGAGCCTGAAGAAATTCTGCCTCGATCTCGGATTTTCGCTCTTCGGCGCGGCCGACATCACGTCCATCCGGGACGGATTTCTCCTCGCCGACCGGCTCAAAGCGAGGTTCCCGCGCGCCGTCTCTCTCGGGAAGCGGCTGGTCGACGACATCCTCGACGACATCGAGGACAAGCCGACGCCGCTCTATTTCCATCACTACCGCCAGATCAACTTCTTCCTCGACCGCGAGGCGCTCGTCGTCGCTGCGCACATCCAGGACTTTGGCTTCGGCGCGCTTCCGATCGCGGCCTCGCAGATCGTCGACTGGCAGAAGCAGCTGGCCCATGTCTCCCACAAGCATATCGGCCTGCGGGCCGGGCTCGGCTGGATCGGGCGCGACAACCTTCTCGTGAACGGCGATTTCGGGTCGCGGTTCCGGCTGGTGACCGTCCTGACGGACATGCCGCTCGAAACGGGCGCGCCGCTGCTGCCGTTCGGATGCGGACCTTGCCGCGCCTGCATCGCGCCCTGTCCGGCCGCCGCGATCAAGGAGCGGCCCGAGGACTTCGATCACCGGGCCTGTTTCGAGAAGCTCGACGAATTCCGGAGAAAGCACGTCGTCAGCCAGCACATCTGCGGCGTGTGCGTGCGCGCCTGCAAGGGGCCGAAAGGCGATTGAAACTGTACGCGAAAGCGACCTCGATGGAATCGCGGCCGCGGGTTTCAGGTTCGTCCGCGACGATTCAGGTTTCCCGCAACAACCAGCGCAGGGCGTTTTTCTGAAGCTTGATGTACTCCGGGTTCCAGAAGCTGGGAATGGTGTGCCCTGGCGCCATGAAGCAGACCCGCCCCTTGCCGTAATCGTAGGCCCAGCAGGCCTCGCAGGTCGCTCCTTGGTTGCCGAACTTGGGCGTGGAGTATTCGAGCCCAGCCTCGTTCACGCTCCGGACGAGGACCGTCGTGGGGTCCTTGTCATAGATCAGGAAGTGCTGTTCCTCGCTCACCACAAAATCCTCAACCCCCCGGGTGATGGGGTGGTCGTGGTTCATGATTTTCATCTTATAGGGGCGGAAGACGGTGTGCCCGGTGAACAGCGCGCCTTGGACATGACGGAAATCCGCGTTCCCACCGGATATATAGCTGGTGTTGTGAAAAAACCAGGCTGACCCGCCTTTCTCCACGTACTCGCGGATGGCCTTGCCCTGCTCCGGCGTGAGCCAGTTTACGGCGCTTTCGTCCAATGCGGGCAGGGCCGGCTCGCTGACGATTTTCATTTTTTCCGGATCATAGAAGGGGGTGGGCGTCGTGTATCCCCCGGGAAACGATAGGCCGTCGCAGAGCATGATGAGCAGCTTGTGCCCGGCCAGGGTATCCCGGGTGAGGAGGGTGGTGTCCGGGGTGAACGTGACGGAAGCGCCCGCTTCCTTGACCAGAGTCCGGGTCAGCGCCGTCCGGACGTAATCGAAGTTGTGCCAGCGATCCCCGATCAAAGCGAAGACATCGGTCTTGCGCGGACCGGCGAAAGGCCGGGCCTGGGGAATGGCCGCTCCCAAGGCGGAGGCCGCCCCGCCCAAGCCGAGCGCGCGGAGCGCGAAACGCCGGGATACGGATTTGAGGTTGTTCATGGTTCACTCTCCGATCGTAGGGATGGGGCTTGGGCGACCGGACGCCGCCGCCACCAGCCGGCCAGCAGCGAGCCAGAAACGTTCATCCATGGGCCGAAGATGGCCGGGGCGAGCGCCGCGCTCGTGCTCTTGAGCACGTCGATGGCGATGCCGGAAGCCATGCCCCCGTTCTGCATTCCGACTTCCATGGCCACGGCGCGGCAGGCGCTCTCGTCCAGCCGGGCCAACCGCGCCCCCCAATAGCCGAGGCCGTACCCGGTGCCGTTGTGAAGGACGGCCGCCAGGACCAGCAACGGGCCGACGGACAGGAGCTGGTTCCTGGACTGGGCGGTGATGATCGCGATGATGAGGCAGATGCCGGCCATGGACACCACGGGCAGCGTCTTGTCCATCCAATGCTCCGGCCCCTTGAGCAGGATGCCGATGACGAGCTTGGCCAGGGATGTCACGCCGAGGAGGATGAAGCCGAGGGCCAGGCCGCTCTTGAGGACCGCCAGCGCGCCTCCCCAGCGGACCGGCATCATCAGGACGGCCGCGGCGAGCGCGAGGAGCGCGGCGCCGCCCAACGCCAGGACCGCCGCATTTTTCGTCCACTTCTTTTGGCCGTAGAGGATTCGGTTGGCGGCGAGCCCGGCGAAGATGGGGATGATGATCATATTGAAGATCGCCATCATCATGGCCACGAAATCGACCGGGATGAGCCGCCCGGCCAGCGTCTTCATCCAGAAGGGCGTGACGAACGGCGAGATCAATGTCGTGCAGGCCGTGATCGTCACCGAAAGCGGTACGTTGCCGCCGGCCAGATAGGTCATGACGTTGGACGCCACCCCGCTCGAGACCGATCCGATCAGGATGATGCCCGCGGCCACTTCGGGCGGGAACCCGAAGGTCATGGCGATCGTATAGCCGACGAGAGGCATGATCGTGAATTGGAGGACGATGCCGAGCAGGACGGGCCCGGGCATGGCCAGCACGTTCTTGAAGTCCTTGACGCTGAGCGTGGTGCCCATGCCGAAGGTGATGACCTGGATGAGGGGGACGATCAGGACCTTCAGGTCCGCGCCGAACCAGGCGCGGAACGCCGCCGGTCGGGCCATCGCGGCGGCGACGAAGACAAGGACCCAGAAGGTGAAGGCGTACTTCTTATACAGCCGCCGGAGACGGCCCGGGCCGGGTTCACCGGATCTCATAGCTTGTACAGTTCCGCCATCCGTGCGTTGGGCTTGTATTTCGTGATGCATTGCTCGAGCGGCGTGCCCAACAATTGGATCTTGTCGGTGTCGCCCTGCCCCATGCCGGCCTCGGCCATCGCGTTCAGGTAATTGACGATCCGGGGGTCGAAGCCCATGACCCTCGTGGCCGTAATGTCCGCCGCCACGGCGTCCCGGCTGGCCAGCGCCACGTGGGACGCGATGGGCGCGCCCCACGCCGGTCCGTTGCCCTCGATGCCGATGAATCCGTCGATGACGGCCAGGTCGGGAAAGACCTCCTGGCCGATGTGGAACATGTTGTAATGCAGGAGGTCGTGGCGAGCCGGCCCGGCCTGATGCATCAAACCTTTGTCGCTCTTCTTGTAGTCGTTGAGCGGCGAGGCCATGATCACGTTCTTGATCGACAGGGTGACGAAGACGTAATTGTGCGTCTTCATCCGGGCGACGGAGACGACATAGAAGTCCGGGTCGAGGAAGGTGTTGATGATCCGGATCCGCGACGGCTTGTTGTCCAGGCCGAGGACATAGCGGTATTGGAACTTGTCCAGGTTGAGGTCCATGAGCTTGGCGTTGTATTCCTTCTCCAGCCGCAGGTAGCCGTTGTACTTGAAGCCCTCCGTCGTATTGTGGACGCTCGACTCGCCGATGAGGATCTGGCTCTTGACGTGGGGCGAGAGGAAGTCCAGGACGGCCCGCATGGCGTCCACGTGCGTCACGCAGGCGGCGCAGTCGGCCAGGACGATGTTGGGCTTGATCAGGATCCTTTTGTCGCCGATCGAGCCGAGGATCTCGTCTTCGATCAGCTTGAGCGAGCGGAAGACGATATCGTAACGGTCAGGGCCTTTGACCAGCGCCACGCGCGCGGGAGGGGCGGCTTGGCCGAGCTTCGCGAGCGGGAAATGGATCTGCCCGTAAGGATTATCCGGGCGCGAAGCGGCCGACGCGCTCCGCGGGAAAAGGCGTCCGCCGGCCAGGGCCGAAGTGCCCGCGGCGATTCCGATCCGCTTCAGGAATTCCCGCCGATGGATACCGTGAGGGTCCGCCATGTTCGACTCCTCGCTCTCCGCGGCTCACTTCGGGCCGTATTTCAGCCCTTTGACATTCGTCTTGATCCTGTAGATCTTATCGTAGCTGACCATGAACAGCGTCTTCATATCGTCGCCGCCGAAGCAGCAGCTCACCGGGTAGGTGGGCGTGTTGATGATCCCCAAAAATTCTCCCTTGGAGTTGAACACCTGGACGCCCATGTAGGTCGCCACGTAGAGGCCGCCGTTCTCGTCGATCGCCATCCCGTCGGCGCCGCTCGACCGGCCCTTTCGGTCCGCCACTTCCGGCGTGAGGACGAGCCGGGCGAATTGCCGTCCGTTCCGGACGGTCCCGTCGTCGTTGACGTCGTAGGCCCAGACCCCATTGTCCTTATCGCTGTTCACGTTCCAGAACGACTCGTTGTCGTAGGTGTTGTTGATGAAGAGCGTTGTCCCGTCGGGGCTGAGGAAGAGGCCGTTGGGCATGGCGAAATCGTCGGGCGGGATGATGCGGATGAGCTTCCCCCGGGGGGAGAGGTAATAGACCGATCGGCCCGGCTGAAACTTCTTGGCCTCGGGCGTGAACTGCGGATCGGTGAAATAGATCCCGCCCTTGGCGTCCGTGACCAAGTCGTTGGGGCCGTCGATGGGCTTGCCCTCGAAGGAGGCGGCCAGGGTCTTCACGATCCGGCCCTTGGTCGTCATCTCGATGACTCGATGCCCGAACATGTCGCAGACGGCCAGGTTGCCGTTCCCGAGCGGCATCAGCCCGTTGGTCTGCAGACCCGTGGCGATATAGCGATAGGTCCCGTCCGGGTCGACCTCGACCGTCGCGCTTTTTTTCGGATCGCCGTTCCATTTCTGGTCGAAGAACATGCTCGAAAGATAGAGCTTCCCGTTGAGCCACTTCGGCCCCTCGGTGAAGGTCAGGCCCGGCCCTTTTTTGGCGCCGTCTACGAACACCTCGACTTTGGCTTCGGCCGGGATGACGGCCTGAAAGGCGGCCTCTCGGTCGAGCTTCTTGGCCATGTAGTCCGGCCTGGGAGGGAAGAACACATCCAAAACGTCGCACCCCCTGTCGCCGACCTTGCCGCCGTGGACCATGGGGGCGGGCAGGTAGAGGAGATCGCCCATCTTCATGGGGGCCGAGCCGTCGAGGATGAGCTCGGCCATCGAGCCGCGCAGGACGCACATCAGCTGTTCCTCGGGATGGAGGTGGGCGGCGAACTCCATGCCCGGGTCCATCCGCAGAAAGCTCAACTGGGCGCCGTGGCCGCCGATCAGGCGGGAGTTGGCGCCGGGTTGGAGCTCGGTGAATTGAACGTCGTTGAGGTCATAGACGATTCCCGGCGCAACGGTCGGGGCGATCGGGAATTTCGGGACGGGAATATCCGCCGGAACTTTTTGAGCTCCCGCTTTGGCCAGATAATCGGCCCTCGGCGGCCAATAGACTTCGACGATCTCCGCGCCCCCCGCGCCGGCCTGGATACCGTTCTCCGCACCCTTTTCGAGCAGGACGAATTCGTTTTTCGGCATCCGGCCGTGAAGGCCGTCGGGTTCGTCCCGGGGAACGGCCCGCATCGTCACATATTTCCCCTCGAGCCGCTGCCCGATCGCCCCTTTCATGACGACCATGATGCGCTCGGCGGGGAGCGTTTCAAGGGGGATCGCCGCCCCCGGGGCGAGCGTCAGCCAGGCGGCGAGGTTGCCCGGGCCCCAGTACATCCGCGCTTTGACGCCCGGCGCCAGCTCGGTCTCGGGAAGCGACGAGACCGGCGTCACCTTGCCGTCGGCAAGGTTGGATTTCAGCTTGCTCGCGGGAATGTCGTTGCGCGTTCGGACGGTCAGATTCTGATCGGCGATGAGTTTTGCATTTTTGGACGCCCATTCCGGCTTTTGGGCGCATGCGGTGAGCAAAGAAAGGGCGCCGATCGCGATGAGGATCCTGCGTGAAGAGATCATGGCTCCCCCTTTATTTCGTCCCGGCGTGGTCGTGGCGATTGCCCATGTACAGCCAGAGCAAGGGTTCGTCCGTGGCGTTGATCGAGCTGTGCGGAACCTTGTTGTTCGGCGGGACGAGAAACGCCTCGCCCGGCTCCTGCCGCAGCAGCCGGTTGCCGAACAGCAGCAGGCTGCTGCCCTTGAGCTGGCACCAGATCTCCTCGCAGCCGGGACCGTGGACGTGCGGCTGGGCGATGTCGAAATTGTCGATCGAGACGATGGCGAAGCCCATCGGATTGGCGAATTTGGGCGGCGTATCCCAGGCGAACCCGCGCCCGATGTGGGCCCAGTGCATCCCGACGCTAGGGATGGAATCGTGATAATCGCCGACGGACATCCGCCGGTTCGGGACGAAGCCGGGGGGGGCCGTTTCGACGACCATGATCGTCTCCAGATGACTCCCGCCGGAGTTGAAGAAGCGGAACTCGAACCCGGCCGGGATAAAGACGGCCCAGCCGTCCTCGATTCGAACCGACTGTCCGCCCCCCTCGACCCGCCCGGCTCCTCCGCAGACCAGGACGAAGACCTGCTCGGCGTCGCTTTTGAATGCTTTCGTGCTGGAGTGCGGCTCGAGTGCGGCCCGCTTGTAGGCCTTGATATATTTCAGCACGGCCCCCTTCTTCGGCGGATGGAGCGGATCGCCGGGCGTCAGGATATCGCGCTCGATAAACCCGCCGTGCCCCTCATAGGGAATCGAGTTCCGCCAGTGGTTGATGTAGAGGAAGACGTCAGTGTCGACGTCCGGATGGCGGCGGTTGGAGGCGGCGTCCTCGGCGAAGGACGGGTCGGGCTCCACGGTGATCTTAGTTTGGACCTGATCGAAGGCGAGCGCCAGCACGGCCAGGGCCGCCCCCGCCAGAATCGGAATGATCTTTTTCATGACGACTCCTCGGGGACGTAGGCATCCGCCCGGTGCACCCTATCGAATTTAGCGTTTTTCCGTCGCGTAGCGAGCGGTCGCTCCGGGCGTTGATGCCCTCATCCCAATCATGCCGGGATGATATCCCGAGGGCACGGTGGTGTCAATCGAGGTCCTCAGCGCCTGCATCGTGTCCTTTTCGGCCGCCGCGATCCGGGAGCGACCCGGGGGCTTCGATCACCGGCGCCGGGCAAGGACAATCTGATCCGCTCCGTCATCGGCCCCCCACAATTTCCTTGACTTCCCGGACGATGAGTGCTATTTTTTATGCTTCCGGGGCGCCCTTGACCCAGGGAAAAGTTCTTTGGACAATCGAACGCGGGACTGATTTGAGGTCGATTGCAGCCGCGAAAAACAAGGTGCTAAAAAACCGGTAGCCTGAGCTAGAAAGGATTTAGCCCAGGCTTTTTTTGTCTCCTCAAGACAAGGAAATTTCTAAGCCCGGCCCTATATAGCGCCGGGCTTTTTTTTGAGTTCGATCCGAAACGAAAGGAGGTTTCGAGAGATGGAAAAAGATTTTCTGTTCACTTCGGAGTCCGTGTCCGAAGGCCATCCCGACAAGATGGCCGATCAGGTGTCGGATGCGGTCCTGGACGCGATCTTCAAGCAGGACCCTTATGGCCGGGTGGCGTGCGAGACGCTGCTCACGGAGAATAAAGCCATCGTGGCGGGGGAGATCGGCACACGCAGCGACGTCAAAATCCCGGTCGAAGAGATCGTCCGCGAGACAGCCAAGCAGATCGGCTACTGCGACGCGGCCTGTGGATTCGACTACAAGACGTGCGAGATCGAGAACCTGCTCCACAAGCAGTCGGCCAACATCGCCGACGCCGTCGTCAAGAAAGACGGCGAGATCGGCGCGGGCGACCAGGGCCTGATGTTCGGCTACGCCTGCAACGAGACGCCCGAGCTCATGCCCCTCCCGATCATGCTCGCCCACCGTCTGCTCGAGAAGCTGGCCGAAGTCCGGAAGGCCGGCCAAATCCCCTGGCTCCTGCCCGACGCCAAGTCCCAGGTCTCCATCCGCTACGTCGGCCACCGGCCCGTGGCCGTGGAGCGCGTCGTGCTCTCCACGCAGCACTCCAAGGGCATCGCCCATGACGAGATCGAGGACCTGGTCAAGCGCTACGTCATTGACCCCGTTCTCCCGTTGAACCTGATCGCCAAGAACATCGCTTACCTCATCAACCCCTCGGGCAATTTCTACATCGGCGGCCCGCTCGGCGATACCGGCCTCACCGGCCGCAAGATCATCGTCGACACCTACGGCGGCAGCTGCCCCCACGGCGGCGGCGCCTTCTCCGGGAAAGACCCCACGAAGGTCGACCGCTCGGCCGCCTATGCGGCCCGCTACATCGCCAAGAACATCGTGGCCGCCGGACTGGCCGAACGCTGTACCGTCCAGCTCTCCTACGCCATCGGCGTCGTCGAACCCACGTCCTTGATGATTAATCTCCATGGCGACCGCAAGGTAGAGGAGCATGCGGCGGAGAACGCGGTGCGCGAGATCTTCAAGGTCACGCCCAAGGGCATGATCGACATGCTCGATCTGCGCCGCCCGATCTACCAGAAGACGGCTTCCTACGGCCACTTCGGCCGCGAGCTCCCCGAGTTCACCTGGGAACGGACGGACAAGGCCGCCGAGCTGAAGAAATACTTCGGGCTGTAAACGGCCTGGCGGGGAGGGCGACCGGGGTCGCCCCGCTCCGCTTGTTTTTCCCCCGACTTTCCGATACATTCCTTTTCAAGGAGAACCCCCCCATGGAAAAATTCGAATATACCGTCGAGACGGAAAAGACTTTCGACGAAGCCGTGGCTTCGGTCGAGACCGCATCCAAAGACAGGGGCTTCGGCGTCCTCCATATCCACGACGTGAAGGCGACGCTGGCCGCCAAGGGCTTCGAGCGCAACCCGCTGAAGATCATCGAGATCTGCAGCGCCCGCTTCGCCCACGACGCCCTGGCCAAGGACATCCGCGTCGGCCTGATGCTGCCCTGCCGCATCACGGTCTACACCCACGGGAGCAAGTGCTTCATCAGCGCCTTCCGGCCGGTCGTGATCAAGGACCTCCTCCCGGAGGCGGGGCTCGAACGCCTGGCGGACGAGGTGGACGGGATCATCTGCGGCATCGTCGACAAGGCGAAGTAAAGATCCTCGACCCGACGATGACGGACCTCAAGCCTACCTATTTCGCCGCCGAGCTCGACAGCCTCGCGGCCGAGGCGAATAAAAAAATCGGGGGGCTGCGGTCGCGGGTTTTGCGCAAGGCCCACGGCGCGCTCCCGTACGATTACATCGTCCCGAACGGCGTGTACGAAGAGCAGTGGGACTGGGACGCGTTCTTCGTCGGCCTGCATCTCATATCGGTCGATCGGGCCGACGGGATCTATCTCCGGAACTGGTGCCTCAACTTTCTGCACCACACCGAGCCCGACGGCCAGACGCCGGGCGGGATCCGGCCCTGGGCCGGCCGCGACGCACGCCTCTATCACATCAAGCCGCTCATGGGCCAGGCCGCGTTCTACGCCTCGCTCGCCCTCGGCGATTTCGGCTGGATCGCCCCGGTCTGGGACAAGATGGCGTCCTGCGTCACGTATCGCGAGCGGAAGATGAGCGACCCCGCCACCGGTCTGGTCAAGTGGTGGGACGGCCTGGAATCGGGCGCCGACAACAACGCGGCCCTCGTCCGGCGGTATCACAACAGCATGGCCGCCGCGGACGTCAACGCCTTCATGGTGCTGGATTACCGGGCGATGGTGGAAGTCGCGGAGCGGCTGGGGAAGGGGAGCGAGGCGGACGAGTTTCGGGAACGAGCGCGGCGCCTTGCCCTGGCGATCGACGCCCACCTCTGGGACGCCGCGGCCGAAGCCTATTCGGACTACGATGCCGTCGAGAAAACACTCGCCCGCCTCATCACTTACAGCGATCTCGTTCCGCTCTGGGCGGGCCTGGCCTCGCCCGCGCGGGCCAAGGCGATGATCGAACGCCACGTCCTCGAGCCCCGAGAGCTCTGGGCGCCGCACGGCATCCGCTCGCTCGCGGCCGACGATCCTGCCTACAACAACGAAAACGTCCTGAAGCCGTATTCGAATTGGCAGGGGCCCATCTGGCCGCACACCAATTGGATGTTCATGCACGCCCTCCTGCGTTACGGCTATCGCGAAGCGGCGCTGGACGTGGCCGTGCGGGTCACGCGCGTTTGCCTGGACGATCTAGCCCGGAACGGAATGATGCACGAGAATTACCATGCCGAGACGGGTGCGCCGCTCGCCGCGCCGGACTTCATCAGCTGGAACCTGCTCGTCGCCCAGATGATCGACGAGGCGCGGACCGGGGCGTTCCTGCCGGATCCGGCGCGGACGCTGTGGAAGACATAGAGGAGACGCTCAGTCCGGCACTGAGGTCGGCCCCGGCCCTCTGGGGAACCAGTCCCGTCGGTTCCCCCCGCCCTAAGCCTTTTAGGTTTAGGGCGGGGCCCCCCTCCGCTATGAGGGCCTTGGGCCGACCCCAGTGCCGGACGCGCGCCGGTCGGAACGGCTCATCACTTCCGAAATATCGGTCACCGATATTCAGGTTTGCGCTTGACACCGGTCTACGGCCGCGAATAACATCATTTCGCGTCATGAGACATCCATCCCCATTTTCCCGAACACAAATCCAAGGAGGACCGACATGAGTTCAACGAATTGGAGCCGGCGGGCGTTTCTGCGCGCGGGCGGCGGCGCCCTCGGAGCGGCCGCGTTCGCGTTCAAGGCCGACGCCCTCGAAAGGGTTATGGCCGCGTCCCAGACGGTCGCGAACCGGACCCCGGAAGAGGTCGCGAAGGACGAGTTCTACTGGCGGGAGATCCAGCTGGCTTTCAAGTTGGACCGGACGCTGATTAACCTCAACAACGGCTTCACCTCGCCGTGCGCCCGGGTCGTGCTCGAGTCGGAATTCCGCTACATGGACATGATCAACATGCTGCCCGTCCATTACCAGGGCATGGTCGCCTCGAACGCCGCGTCGCTCCGCATGAAGATGGCGGCCGAGTTCGGCTGCGACCCCGAGGAAATCGCCTTGACGCGAGGCGCGAGCGAAGCCCTGCAGATCGCCCAGAACGGGATCGATCTCAAGCCCGGCGACGAGGTCGTCACCACCGAGCAGGATTACCCGCGCATGCTGACGACCTGGGACCAGCGCCTGCGGCGCGAAGGCATCAAGGTGACGCGCTTCCAGTTCCCCGTTCCGACGACGGGGGAGGACCTCTACCGGCGGTTCGAAAAGGCCATCAGCCCGAAGACGAAGGTTTTCCATTTCTGCCATACGACCAATCTGACGGCCCAGCTGTTCCCGGTGCAGAGGCTGTCGCGCCTGGCCCGCTCGAAGGGGATCGTGACGATCGTCGACGGCGCGCACGCGCTGGGGCAGTTCCCGTTCAAGTTGCGGGACCTCGAATGCGACGCCTACGGTGTCAGCCTGCACAAGTGGCTGATGGCCCCGATCGGCAACGGCCTCCTGTACATCCGCAAGGAGATGATCCCAAAGTTCTGGCCGCTGCAGGCCGCGCCCGAGCAGCAGGACAACGACATCCGCAAATTCGAAGCGATCGGGACGCATCCGTGGGCCATTCGGGCCGCGCTCGGCGAGGCGCTGGCCTTCCATCAGGCCATCGGAGCCGAGCGCAAGGCGGCGCGGTTCCGCTACCTAACCCTCCGCTGGGCGAACGCGCTCAAGGTCCATCCGCGGATCAAGATCCTGTCGAACATCGGCGAGCCCGCGGAAGTCTGGGCGGTCGCGGCAGTCGCGATCGAGGGGATCGACGTCCGGTCGCTCCAAAAGTTCCTGATGGACAAATACCGGATCGTGTCGGTGTCGCTCGTCGGGGGCGCCCCGCCGAACTCGGTCTTCGATTATCAGGCCCTCCGAATTTCGCCGAACATCTACACGACGCTCGAGGAAATCGATACGTTCGTCACGGCCATGGAAGACGCGATGAAGAGCGGCGTCCCGACCGCCCCGGAGCCGACCCCCAGCGAAAGCATGCAGGAGGGCCAGGATTAGGCGGCGCGCACGGGACAAGGGAGGATCGACATGAAACGCTTGGCTTTGATCGTTACGGCGGCATTGGCCTTCGGACTCGTCGCGGGCGGGTCGGCGCTTTATGCCCAGGGCACGTTCAAGATCCCGTTCAAATTCGAAGCGGGGGGCAAGAAGCTCCCGGCGGGCGATTATGCGGTGGCCCTCAAAGGGGACGGACAGCTCGCCCTGAAGCAGGCGTCGACCGGCAACGAAGTCCTGATCCCGTTCACCCAGAGGCTGGACCCGCCGAACCCGGCCATCGAGGAGCCCCGCCTCGTCTTCGACATGGTGGGCAACTTCGAGCCGTCGTATACCGAATACGTGACGGACTATGTGCTGGCCGAATTCTGGCTGCCCGGGCAGAATGGATTCTTGATCCACTCCCTCAAGGGCGCGCACCAGAACCAGGTCGTCAAGGGCGAGATCGCGAAGAAATAATTTATTTAGCGCCGCTGAGGACGGTCTCCATCTCCTCTTCGCTCATCCCCAGGGCCTCCGCGGCCCTCGCCCGATCGCCGTCGAAATAGGCGAGCATCTTCGCCACGTGTTCGCACTCGATTTCGACGAGCTTGCGCGGGCGAAACCCTTCCGCCTTTTCGTCGAGCGAACGGGTCAGCATTTCCCTTATATGGGGCGGGAGCGAGTCCGCGGTCAGGACATCGCCGGGCTCTTCCGACGCCGCCCGCTCGACGATGTTTTTGAGCTCACGGACGTTGTCCGGAAAGTCGTACTGCTCGAGAAGCCCGAGGAACTCGGGCGAGAAGCCCGTGATCTTCTTGCCCAGGGCAACCGCCTCGGCCTTGAGGAAGTATTCGGCCAGGAGCGGGATGTCGCCCGTGCGCTCTTGGAGGGCGGGGATGCGGAGGGAGTTCAGCATGAGGTGATAGAGAAGGTCGCGCGAGAACATCTTCTTATAGTATTCCTGCGTCAGGTCGTGATGGGAGGCGACGATGAACCGAACGTCCGCCTTCAGGACGGTCGTCGAGTTCTCCCGATAGAACTCTCCCGCCTGGATGAGCCGGCGGAGCCGGACCTGCACAGAGATGGAGAGGAGGTCGATCTCGTCCAGAAAAAGAGTTCCCCCGGCGGCCTTCTCCACCAGGCCCGGGGCCTCGCCGCGCGCGCCGCTCCAGTCCCGCCCTTGTCCGAAGAATTCCGCGGGGAACCGGGCCGGCTCGCGGGCCGCCACATCCACCGATACGAACGGGCCGTTCCGCCTCGGGCTGGCGCTGTGGATGGCCCGGGCGAGCATCTCCTTGTAGGTGCCGCGCTCGCCCCAGATGAAGATGCAGTCGTTTCCGGCCGCCATCCGCTCGGCCTCGTGGAACACGCGGATCAGGGCCGGGTCCTGCGTGGGGAGATGGGCGAAGGCCTCGCCGTGGGCCAGGCCGGCCTTGCTCAGGTCCGCCGGGAGGCGGCTGATCGACCGCTTGATGGTCGTGTGCTCGACGGCGTCGTCGAGGACCTTGAGAAGCGTATCCTCGTCCACGGGCTTGGTCAGATAGTCGTAGGCCCCGAGCTTCATCGCCCGGACCGCGAGATCCACGTCGCCCACGCCGGTGAGCGTGATGACGGCGATACCGAGCTTCCGGTCATGGACGGCTTGGAGGATGTCGAGCCCGCTGACGTACGGCATGTCCATGTCGAGCAGGACCGCGTCGAACGAGCCTTGGACGAGAAGATCGAGCGCTTTCCGCGAGTCGTTGACCACGGTGCTGTCGTAGCGCTCGGTCTGCATCAGGAAGACTTCTAGGTGGTTCGTGACGCCGATGTCGTCGTCGACGATGAGGACTTTGTTCATCTCTGTGCCTCCCGAGGATAGCCGGACGCCCAAAATTACGCGGGCTGGCCGGACGCCGCGGGGCCGCCCCCCGCCGGCTTCATCGGCAGCGAAATCTTGAACGTCGTGCCGACGTCGAGCTTGCTCGCCACCGCGATGCTCCCGCCGTGCTCCTCGACGATCCGGTAGGCGATGGCCAAGCCGAGGCCCGTTCCGCCCCCCGCCCGGCGGGTGGTGAAGAACGGCTCGAAGATGCGCTTGATCGTCTGCTCGCTCATCCCCTTGCCGTTGTCCTGGACCTCGATGACGACGTTCGCCCCCTCCGCCCGGGTCGACGCCCGGATGCGGCCGCGCCGCCCTTCGGGCATCGCCTGCCCCGCGTTGATGAGGAGGTTCACGATGACCTGCTCGATCTTCTGGGCGTTGCCGGTGATGATGGGCAGGTCGGCGGCCAGGTCGAGCTCGATGTCCGCGAATTTGTTCACCTCATTGTGCACCAGGCGCCGGGCCGCGTCGAGGATCGTGTTCGCGTCCACGGCGTCGATCAGGAGCCCCTCGTCGCGCCGGGCGAAGCGCTTGAGGCCTTCGACGATCTCCTTGATCCGCTCGGAGCCGTGGGCCATGTCGTTGACGAGCACCAGGATGTGCTCGCGGAAGAACTCGTACTTGAGGCGGGCGATCTTCAGGTCGGGATGCTGGGCGTAGTATTCGTCGAGGATGGGCAGGATCCCCTCGAACGCCTGCTGGATGATCTTGACGTTGCCTCGGATGAACTGGTTCGGGTTGTTGATTTCGTGGCCGATGCCGCTCACGAGCTGGCCGAGGGAGGCGAGCTTGTCCGCCTGCTGGAGCTGCCGCTCGTAGGTCTTTTCCAGGGTGATGTCCCGGTAGAACTCGATGATCCCCTCGACCTCGTGCTCCGGGTTGAAGATCGGCAGGGCGTTCGCCTCGTAGTAGATGTCCCCGTGCTTGACCTCGAGCGTGATCGGCGTCTTCACCTTCAGGATGCGGGACAGGCGGCAATCCTTGCAGGGGACGTCCCGGTTGAAGAAAGTGCGGTAGCATTTGTTTCCGGCGGCCACGTTTTTGCGGTTCGTCATCACTACGGTGTGCTGCCGGTCGATGAGGGCCACGTTATCGGGGATGGCCTGGAAGATCGTTTCCAGGCGGTGCTTCGACTCTTCCCATTCGCGGTTGGTGCGGTCCATGGAGGCGTTGATGGTGCTGAGCTTTTGGCGCTGCTCCTCGACTTCGCGCGTCCGGGATTCGATCTCGCGTTCGAGCTCCCGCAGCCGTTCCGCGAGGGTTTCGGGGGAGCTTGGCATCGGATCTCCTTAGGACCTCTGGTCCTGGACGCGGTAGTGCTCGACGCCGACCTCGCGGACCTGCCGTTTGTACCGTTCGGCGACCGTGAGCGCGGGCGCGATCGGACTCGGCTTCGTCCGGACGTCGGCGATGTTCAACCGGGCGAAGCCGTTCCCGTCGCGCGCCTCGCCGGTGTTCCAATAGAACCGCACCCGGTCGCCGAGCCCGGCGCGCACCTGGCGGTCGATTTCCGACGAGATCTCGGCGAACGTCGCGCCGATGCCCTCGATGCCGAACGCCTTCGCCAACCCCGCCAGGATCTCCCATGGGGGGGCGCCGAAGGGCGGCTTGACGGCCTGTGTGTAGCGCGTGAGTCGGCCTTCGAAATTGATGCGCGTTCCGTCGCTCTCCAGGAACGTGGAGCCGGGCAGGACGACGTCGGCGAACCGCGTGGTCTCGGTGGGGCACCAGTCCAGGGCGGCCAGGAATTCGGCGTTGCCGAAATACGAACCGATCTTGTCGTCCCGCATCGGGTCCTCGCCGATGATGAGCGCCGCCCGGATCCGCCCGTCCTTGAGCATCGCCCGGAGCTCGGCGCGGGATTTGGCGCCGGGCCGCCCGCCGGACGGCCGCCGTCCGGCTAGGAAACCCGGATCCGCCCCGACGACCTCCACGGCCGCCCCGTTCGCGCCGGCGAACGGCAGAATCAAATCGGCGCGGATGCTCTTGGCCCGGAGGAGGAGGACGAGATTCGCCAGCGCGACGGCGTCTCCGGGAGACTGGTCCTGCGTCCGGTCCGGACCGTGGATGAAGGCGACCTTCCCGGCGGCGGCGAGCCGGTCCGCGGCGGCGATGATCTTCTCCGCTTCGACCCCCGTCAATTCGGAGATCGCCTGCGGACTATAGTCGAAGAGATCGTTCAGGAATTCTTTGCCGCCCGGCAGCATCCGGACCGCGTCCCGGCCGAAGAAGCCGCGGTCGAGGAGGACCTGCATGACGCCGTTCCAGAGGAGCGCCGCCCGCCCGCGCATCGGGTCGAGGGAAAGCGCCGCCAGGCTGGCCAGCGGGCCGGCGGCCGAGCCGGCGGCGATGAGGATCGCGCCCTTGCGGACCGCGGCGATGATCTCGACGCCCAGGATCAGGTGGTCGTTTTGCGGATCGACGTTGTTGCAGACGATCAGGTCGGCCGATGTCACGGCCGAGCGGTCGGCCGTGGACGCGGTGAAGCCGAGCGACGCGTCGAGGGCCCCGGCTTCGGCGCCCGAGGCGAGGAGGGCGAGCGAACCGATGTTGTTGGTTCCGATCCCGTCGCGCGCGATCCGGGAGGCCAGGAACATCTCCTCGTTGGAGAGCTCCGGAGAGACGAACACGCCGACCGCCTCCGGGCCGTGCTTTTCGGCCGCGCCCTTGAGCGCCGCGGCGGTCTTGGCCAGCGCGTCCGCGAGCGGGACGGCCTTGGGCTTGCCTCTCTCCCGGACCGTGGGTTGTTCGATCCGGCGCTGGGCGATGAATAGCTCGCTTCCGAATCGGCCGTAGCGGCACAGGTCGCTGCCCGGACGGCCAACCGACGAGGTATAGTAGCGGTCCGCGTCGATCTTTTTGACGGCGAGCGGGCACCCGATCGAACAGAACGCGCAATGCGTTTCCACGTCCTCGGTCGGCAGGCACGCCCGGCCGGGGAACGGGAACTTCACGGTCAAGGCCCCGGTGGGACAGGCGTCCACGCAGTTGCCGCAGCTGATGCAGTTCGTTTCGACGAGCGGGTCGTTCATCGCCGGCCGCATCTCGGTCTTGAAGCCGCGGCCGACGAGCCCCAGGGCCGAGATCGGCAGCACGCGGGCGCAGGTCCGGATGCACCGGGCGCAGAGGATGCACTTGTTCGGGTCGTAGACCACGTACGGATGGCGGTCGTCGACTTTGTGCTTGCGAATGGCGCCGGCGTAGCGGGCGAGATCGACGCCGTATTCCTCGGCGTAGCGGCGGAGATTGCAGCGGTCGTAGACCACGCAGCCGCAGGCGAGGCAGCGGGCGGACTCGTATTTCACGTCCTCGTCTTCGTAGCCCGTCGCGACCTCGGCGAAGCTTCCGCGCCGGGCTTCGACGTCGATTTCGGGAACCTCGTGCCGCGGGGATTCCTTCACGTCGCCGAGCTCGGCAGCGCCGGGCTTCGCCCAGAAGCTCTTCCGGACGACGAACGGCCGTTCCCGGACCTTCTCGCCGCTGAGCTGCTCGTGGATCGCGAGCGCGGCCCGCCGGCCGTCGCGCACCGCGTCGACCACGACCGTCGGCCCGTCGTCGGCGACGTCGCCCCCGGCATAGAGGCCGGGGACGTTGGTCTTCATCGTGGCCGGGTCGGCGACGATTGTGTTCCAGCGCGACGTCTTCGGCCCGTCGGCGCCGTCCGCGAGGCCGTCGAGCACCGGCTCCTGGCCGATGGCCGGGACCGCGAGGTCGCAGGGCAGCACGAACTCGGACCCCTCCTGGGGGATCGGCCGGCGCCGTCCGGAGGAATCCGGCTCGCCGAGCTTCATCCGGATGCAGCGGAGCGCCTTCAGCCTGCCGTTTTCGGTGACGAGGCCGACGGGCGCCGCGAGCTCCATGATCTCGATCCCTTCCTTCAGGCCGTCCTCGATCTCCAGCTTGTCGGCCGGCATCTCGGCCTTCGTCCGCCGGTAGAGGAGGATGACCCGGTCCGCGCCGAGGCGCCACGCCGTCCGGGCCGCGTCCATCGCCGTGTTCCCCCCGCCGACCACGACCACGATCCCTTTCACGGGATCGCGGCGTTCCGCCTTGGACATCAGAAAATCGACGCCCTTGACGATGCCTGCTGTGGTCCCCTCGCCTTCGACGCCCATGTCCTTGCTGCCCATGGCGCCGGCGGCGATGAAGACGGCGGCGTGTTTCTCCATGAGCTCAGTCAGGGAGACGTCCGCGCCGACGCGCACCCCCGTCCTGATCTCGGCCCCGGAGCGGCGGATGTAATCGATCTCGCGGTCGAGCACGTCGTTCGGCAGCCGGTATTCCGGGATGCCGTAGCGGAGCATCCCGCCCGGCTTGGGCAGGGCTTCGTAGATGACGGGATCATATCCGTAGAGGCCGAGATACCAGGCGGCCGTGAGCCCGGCGGGGCCCGAGCCCACGATGCCGACGGTCAGGCCGCGGGAAGGCAACCGCTCGGGCGCTTCGTCGTAGGCGCCGGGGCGGTCGGTGACGAACCGCTTGATGGCGTTGATCCCGACCGGCTCGTCGATGTCGGCCCTCCGGCACTCGATTTCGCACTTGCGCACGCAGATCCGGCCGCACACCGCCGGGAGCGGGTTCATCTCCCGGATGAGTTGCACCGCGCGCCCGTATTGCCCCATCGCGGCCAGGGCCACATAGCCCTGGCAGTCCACGCCGGCGGGGCAGGCCAGGGCGCACGGCGAGACGCAGTCGGCGTAATGGTTCGAGAGGAGGAGTTCGAGCGCGGTCCGCCGCGACGCGACGATCCGCTCGTTGCGGGTCGTGATCTTCATCCCCTCGGCCACGCGGGTCGCGCAGGCGGGGACGAGGTTCGGCCGCCCGGCGACTTCCACCACGCACAGGAAGCAGGAGCCGTAAGGCTCGAGCTCCGGCGAATGGCAGAGGGTGGGGATGGAGTCGAGCGCGTTCTCGGCGACGACCTCCAGGATCGTCTTGGCGGAGTCCGCCGCGATCTTTCGCTCGTTGATCTCGACCGTGACGGCTGCCATATTCGTCCTCAATCCTTGTAGACCGCGCCGAACGTGCAGCTCGTGATGCACTTGCCGCACTTGATGCAGAGCGCGTTGTCGATGACGTGCAATTCTTTCAGCGTACCGCGGATCGCGTTGGAGGCGCACGCCTTGGCGCAGAGCGTGCAGCCTGTGCACTTGGCGGGGTCGATGTGGTAATCGACGAGCATCCCGCAGCTCTTGGCCGGGCATTTCTTGTCGTTGATGTGGGCCAGGCATTCGTCCATGAAATAGCGGAGGGTGGTGAGGACGGGGTTCGGCGCGGTCTGGCCCAGGCCGCAGAGGCTCGCCTCCTTGATCTGGAGAGAGAGGCGCCGGAGTTTGTCGACGTCGTCGAGCGCGCCTTCGCCGCGCGTGATGCGCTCCAGGATCTCCAGCATGCGCAGGGTGCCGATCCGGCAGAACGTGCATTTTCCGCAGGACTCGTCCTGGGTGAAGTGGAGAAAAAAGCGGGCGATGTCCACCATGCAGGTGGACTCGTCCATCACGATCATCCCGCCGGAACCCATGATCGCGCCGGTCTTCGGAATGTTTTCGAAGTCCACCGGCGTCTCGCCGAGGGTGTGCGGGATGCAGCCGCCCGACGGGCCGCCCATCTGCACCGCCTTGAATTTTCCGCCGCCCTTGATGCCGCCGCCGATGCCGAACACGAGCTGGTTGATCGTCGTCCCCATCGGCACTTCGGCCAGGCCGCCCCGCGCGACCGCGCCCGCCAGGGCGAAGACCTTGGTGCCCCGGCTCTTCTCGGTGCCGATCGCGGCGTAAGCCGCCGCCCCTTGGACGAGGATCCAGGGGATGTTGGCGTAGGTCTCGACGTTGTTGTTGTTGGTCGGTTTTTGCCACAACCCTTTTTCGGCCGGGAACGGCGGGCGGATGCGGGGCATCCCGCGCTCGCCCTCGATGGACGCGAACAGGGCCGTCTCCTCGCCGCAGACGAACGCGCCCGCGCCCTGCTTGATCTTGATGTCGAAATCGTGGCCGGAGCCCAGGATGTCCTTGCCCAGATAGCCTTGCCGCCGCGCCTGCTCGATGGCTCCCGCCAGGCGCTGTATGGCCAGGGGATACTCGGCCCGGCAATAGATATAGCCGAAGCTCGAGCCGATGGCCCGTCCGCAGATGATCATCCCCTCGAGGACGGCGTGGGGGTCGCTTTCGAGGACGCTCCGGTCCATGAACGCGCCGGGATCGCCCTCGTCGGCGTTGCAGACGACGAATTTCGTATCGCTCCGGGTCGCGGCCGCGAACGACCACTTGAGTCCCGTGGGGAACCCCGCGCCGCCCCTTCCGCGCAGCCCGGACTGGTTGACCTCTTCGATGATGGCCGCCGGCGCCATTTCGAAGAGCGCTTTGCGGAGGGCCCGGTAGCCCCCCGCGGCCTCGTAGTCCTCGATCGATTCCGGATTGATGAGGCCGCAATGGCGGAGGACGATGCGCTTCTGGAGCGCGAGGAATTCCTTTTCGGCGCCGCCGATGAGGCCGGTGGAGGCGTCTTCGCTGTACACAATGCCGTCCGCCAAAGGCCTGCCGCCGGCGAGGTGGTTTTCGACGATCTCCCGGGCGCGGCCGGGCTTCACGTCGCCATAGATGGTCCGGCGGCCGTTCTCGCGCACTTCGACCAGCGGTTCCCGGTAGCACATCCCGATGCAGCCGGTGATCGAGAGCCGGGCGTCGCCGAGCCCGCGCGATTTGTCCTCGAGCAGCCCCCGGAGGGTTTCATAGGTTTCCCGGGCGCCCGCCGAGAGGCCGCAGGTTCCCATGCCGACAATGACCTGGCGCATTCCGGCCTCTAGCTCCCGGCTCCCGTCGCGCCGGCTTGCGCGTCCCGCGTTTTCGGCTTTTCCCGGCGGCGGATCCCGCGCAGGATTTTGCGCACCGCCGCGGGCGTGAGCCGGCCGTGCGTCTCGTCGTCGATCATCATCACCGGGGCGAGCGAGCAGCAGCCGAGACAGGCGACCGTGAACAGCGTGAAGAGGCCGTCCTCGGTCGTCCCCCCAACTTCGATCCCGAGCTCATCCTGGACCGTATCGACGATGAGCTTCGCGCCCGAGACGTGACAGGCCGTCCCCACGCAAGTCTTGATCATGTGCTCGCCCATCGGCTGGAGCCGGAACTGGTTGTAGAACGTGATGACCCCGTAGACGGTGGATTCGGGAATGTTCGTCGCCGAGGAGATGTACTTGATCGCCCGGCGGGGAATGTAGCCGAAGTGGTCCTGGGCGGATTGGAGCAGGGGAATGAGCTCGCCCGGGGCGCCGTCGTAGCGCCACAGGCGGTATGTGAAATCTGGTTCCTGGTTCTTGTCGGCCATCGCCCTCGTATCCTTATCGGTGCGGACCTCTCGAGCCCTCCGCTCCGGCCGCCTCGACGTTTTCCGCGCGGGGCGCAGCCTCAGGCGTCGATCATCTTGATGATTTTCGCTTCGCGGACGCGCAGGACCCCGTCGATTTTGCCGAGCTTCTCGATGACTTTCGGCGTCTTGCCGGTCGCCTGACCGCCGGTGACCATGCCCACGAGCTTGGTGCCGTTGTCGATCACGTCCAGGAAGATCAGCTCGTCGACGAAGAACACGGTGGTGAAGATCTGCTGGAGGGCGTGCTTGTCGATGTCGACGATGATGTAGCTCGTCGTGCCCTTGCGGCGATTGTCCCGCGTATGCCGGACGGATTTTTTGTAAATCTCGATGAATTCCTTGACGTCCCGGTCGAGCTTCGGCCGCTCGACCGGCGACATCGAGGCGACCTCGACGCCGTCGACGGCCTTGATGCGGTCGAGCAGGCCCTTGATCTTCTCCTCGGACGAGGCCTGGGCGAGGACGATGATGTCCACGTCGCCGCGCACGGCGTCGCAGGAGGCCACGCCTTCCATGTCGTTGATATCGCTGAAGATCTCCATGCTGCGGGCGGGGTCGGTGATGTGGATGGTCATGTAAGCGCTGACGGATTCCTTGAGGAACCCGGGCTCCTTCGCGGAGGGCTCGACCGCGGCGCGCTGGGCCCGTCCCGGCGTGAGCGCTTCGAGCGCTTCGACAAGCTGGGGGATCTCGAACGGCTTGTCCAGATAGCCGGTGTTCGGCTCCGACAGGGCCATGGCCTTGAGGGATTCGTCGCCGAACCCGGTGATCACGAGCACGGGCAAGGCCGGGAACTCGTTCTTGATCACCGTCAGGATCTTCAGCCCGTCGATGTCCGGCATGAAGATGTCGGTGATGAGGTAGTCGTAACTCTCGCCCTTGTCGAGGGCGGCGCTCAGCTCGTGGATCGCCGAGATCCCGTCGGGGCAGGCCGTGCAGGTGTAGCCCTCCTGGGTAAGCCCGAACATGAGGTTCCTACGGATGGCCGGCTCGTCGTCGATGATCAGCACGCGTTTTTCCATGGAGTCTCCTGATCGCGTATTCCCGGACGAATCCCCCGAAAATGAGGGGGACGAATGGGAAATTATACGCCGCGCCCGGCGGGTGGTCAATGACCGCTCCAGGGAATAAATTGACAGCGCCGTTCGGCTGCCTGTATCCTTTTGCCGGCGCGGCGAGTTATGACTGACAGGGAGGCGCCATGAAGAGATTTCCGTCCGTTTTGTTGGTGATCATCGGTCTGGTCGGACTGAACCCTGCGGCGGCGCAGGCGCCGGCCGCCCCCTCCGGCGATGCGGAGCTCGCCCGTTCCATCGAGCGCTATATGCAGAAGGCCGTGGCCAACGGCTTCGCCGGCTCGGTGCTGGCCGCCCGGGGAGACGCGGTCATCCTGGCCAAGGGCTATGGCTTCGCCGATCGTGAAAACAAGATCGCGGAGACGGCCGATACGGTTTTTTCCGTCGGATCGATCACCAAGCAGTTCACCGGGGCCGCCATTCTCAAGCTGGAGATGGCGGGCAAGCTAAACGTCGAGGACACGCTGGCCAAATATATCGAAGGCGTCCCCGACGACAAGAAAAGCATCACGCTCCATCACCTGCTGACCCACACCGCGGGGTTCATCGACGCCTTGGGCGACGATTATGAGCCCATCGGCCGGGACGAGTTCATCAAGAGGGCCATGGGGTCGAAGCTCCAATTTCCGCCGGGCGCGAGGTACTCCTATTCCAATGTCGGCTTCAGCCTGTTGGGGATCGTCGTCGAGCTCGTCTCCGGGAAGAATTATGAGGACTATCTGGCCGAGGCGCTTTTCCGTCCGGCGGGCATGACCCGGACCGGCTATCTCCGCCCCGGCTTCGCCAAAGGCGACCTGGCCGTCGGCTACCGGGACGGCGAGCGGTGGGGGACGGCGATGGATCGCCCCTGGATGTCCGATGGGCCGGGGTGGCATCTGCGGGCCAACGGCGGCATCCTTTCCACGCTCGGGGACATGCGCCGCTGGGTCCGGGCTCTGCAGACGGACACCGTGCTGAACGAAGCGGCCCGCAAGGAGTATTTCGCTCCGCACGTTCGGGAATACCCGGAGGGGAATACGTATTACGGCTACGGCTGGGTGACGGAAAAAACCCCGCGCGGCACGACCCTCGTCTGGCACAACGGCGGCAACGGGATTTATAACGCCTATGCGGGCTTCGAGCCCGAAAACGGCGTCGTCGTCATCGTTTCGAGCAACATCGCCGGCAAGATTTCCGATACCTACGCGGAGAGGATCCGCAGGATCATCTTTGGCGAATACAAAGCGCTCGACGAAGGGCGGCTCGCGGGCTATACGGGGACCTATCGGCTTGCAACCGGCGCCGAGATCGAGGTGAGCTTCGACGAAAACGACATGCTGACGGCGGTCTACAAGGCGGCGGAACTCGTCGGTCCATTGGCCGCGTCCGGCCGGGAAAACCGGGCCGAAACCGAACGATTCGACCGCAAAACCAAGGACATGGTGAGCGGCGCGCTGGCCGGCGATTTCAAAGCCCTGGCGGCAGCCTGGGACGAGCCGTTCGAGCAAGTCCAAGCCCGAGCGTCCGTCTACTGGGGCGGGAAAATTACGAGGTTCGGCGAGGTCACGGCCATCGGGATTCTCGGGACGGTCGACCGGCCGCGAAATTTCCTGACCTACGCCCGGATCGATTTCGCCCGGAAGACGCAGTTTCTGACCTGCGTTTGGGAAAAAGACGGCGGCCGCCTCACGGACCTGCGGGAATCGGACGGCCTGGAGCGCCAATTCGAGCCCCGGTCCGACGAGGAGTTTGTCTCTCCTCCGATCGGAGCTTCGATCGTTTTCCGCAAGGAGCCGACCGGCCCGGTAGTCATGATCATCAAAAAGGGCGAAAAAGAATTGCGAGCCGTGAAAGCGGGAAAATAGGGAATCGGGCGCCGGTCGGCGTCCGGAGGCGGAGTCGGAAACGCCGTTCAATTATACGGTGAGGTTGAAGGGGGCTTGAGTCGAGCGTTTTATTGTGGTATCTCCATCCTCAGACTTATTATTTCATCGGATTCCGATAGAGGAGGGGAGAAATGAAAAGTAAAACGCTCATCGGTTTGGTGTTTGCGGCGTTTGTTCTGGCCGGCCTGTTTGCCGCCTGCGGGAAGGGCGGGGACGGAGGCGCGAAAGCGGCCGCCACGACGCCCATCGACGACTTGATCAAAGCCGGCAAGCCGCCGGTCGTCGTGGGCAATCTTTTCCGGGGGATAAGCCCCATCGCCCCGACGTTCACCATCTCGGTGACGAACGTGTGCGACAGCCCCATTTCCCTGATCCAGGGTGTCGTCATGTTTTTCGGCGAGAACGGGGCGTTCCTGCCCGACTCCAAAAAAGACATGGGCTACGGCGAGCTCTCGCCCATCAAGCCCGGCGAGAAGATCGAGCTCTCGACGATGACCCAAGACGAGAAAGCGATCAGCGGCAAGTGGATCATCAAAGAGGTTGTCTATGAAAAGCCGAGCCCCCTCAAGAACATGGGCTCGATCATGATGAAGTGGATGAACCCCAACTTCGACGCGGAGGTCGCGGCCGCGGAGGCGAAGAAGTAATGCCGGAATCGATCTCGCCGGTACGTCGCCTCGGTCGTCTGCCTGCCCACGAGCCTTTACGCCGCGATCTCCGAATAGCGGACATAACTAGGCCCGCCGATCCGCCCGGGCTCCGGGCCTTACCCGGCCTCTCGATTGACTTGGTTATTTATCCTGGACTAAGCTTACCCGTAAAGGGGAGAGACTATGACGTTAAAAAACATCTTTGTTCTTTTCGCTCTCATGTTCATATTTTTACTGGTGGGGGGCCGTCAATGGCTTTACGTTACGCTTGAGAAGCTATGGGGCGATCCAAAAGATTTAGGAAAGATCCTCCCCTGAATTATATCTTCTCAACAGTGATTTTTACTTTGTCGCCCTTTTTCAGGTCTTCTAAGGGCTTGAATGTGATTTCCTTCATCTTTTCTGCATAACTGACTTTTAGTGAAACCTTCATGTCCTCTGTCTTCTTGGCATCACCAGTCATTTCAGATGTGCCTTCACCAATTTTTACTGTCATTTTAGAGGTCTCCTTTTCTTGTTAGTCAATCGAGCCCCTCACCTAGCTTATTATATTCCTTTGGTAGGTAAGGTCAAGGGATCCTTCCGAGGAAGAAGAACGGCTCCAACGAACAATGAAACGAGAATCGGGCGGCGAAGAACATGTTTCTCTTTAGCATCGTGATCGGCGGCGTGTTTTCGACGCTGGCGGCGCTCTGCGCCTTCGTGATCACGTATGGAGAATACCTGAAGCACTACCCGGACAAGCGGAGGCCTTTCATCATGGCCGCGAAGATCTCGCTGGCCGCCTTCGCCTTCTTCATGGTCGTGTCGGTGCTGCTGATATCCGTGGTCATGAAGTTCTAGAGGCGAATGCCTGTTGGCATCGAATTCAAATTAATAGGGGCGGCCGGCCCGAAGGAGACGGCCAGCTCCTCCGCCGGCCTCGCCATGTCCGTAAACAGCGAATACTGGATCGGGGACGTGTTCGGCGCCGCCGGATTCCTCATCCTTCTCGGTTTCATTTTCGGAGGCATGTACTTTTTCGTCGTCCAACGCGAGAAGGCCTATGTCCTTTTGGGTCTCGAAAAGGAAAAGACCGAGGCGCTCCTCCGGAGGATCGAGAAGGACCTGAGCCAGGCGGCGACTATTACGATTTCATCCCCATCGACGCCGACCGGCTGGGCGTGGTCCGGAGATCCGGCGAGCTTAAGGCCCTCGGCACGTCGGGCTTCATCCTGGGCATGTTCCCCGGCGTGGCTTTCGAACCCGGGACTGTCCGCCTCGAGGCGGGCGACACCGCCGTCCTGTTCACGGACGGAATTCCGGAGGCGAGGAACGGGGACGGGTAGGATTATACCGAAGAAAGATTTCGCGATCTGGTCACAAGCGGTCGAAACCTTCCGGCCGCCGGTCTCTGCCGGAAGATCCTCGAGGATGTCCATTCCTTCGCCGCGTCCGGGCAGCCATGCGACGAGATCACCGTCGTGGTCGTGAAAAAGGAGGTTTAGCACGGAAGGCGCCGAAGTATTGTGTCCCTCCGACAATTATGGTATTTCCATTCTCGAGGAATTCTTTCCAAGGGACCCCATGAAAACCATGAGAATCGCAATGATCGCGGCGATCGTCTTCACCGGCGCGGCCGCTCTCTCCTGCGCCCAATTCCCGGCCGCCCATTTCGACGGGAAGCGGGCGCTGGCCGACGTCAAGGCCCAGATGGACATGGGCCCGCGCACCATGGACAGCCCGGCCCACGTCAAGATCGTGGACTGGATACAGGCCAGTCTAAAGAGCGCCGGCTGGACCGCGGAAATCCAGGAAGCGTCGAAGGGCGCGATCAAGATCCGGAACATCGTCGGCCGCCGGGGCCAGGGCCGCCCCTGGGTGATCCTGGGCGCGCACTACGATTCGCGGTTCCTGTCCGACCAGGACCCCGACCCGGCGAAGCGGGCCCTCCCGGTGCCCGGGGCGAACGACGGGGCCTCCGGCGTCGCGGTGCTCCTCGAGCTCGCCCGCGTCCTGCCCAAGGACCTGAACAAGCAGGTCGAACTGCTGTTCATCGACGCCGAGGACAACGGGAACATTCCGGGCTGGGACTGGTGCCTCGGCTCGAAGGCCTTCGCCGCGGAGATCAAGGAGAAGCCCGATTCCGTGGTCATCGTGGACATGATCGGGGACGCGGACCTGAACATCTACCGCGAGGGGTTCTCCGACCAGAAGCTCACGAGCGAGATCTGGAAGACCGCCGCCCGCCTGAAATTCCCCCAATTCATCAACGAGCCCAAGTACCAGATGGACGACGACCATCTGCCCTTCATCGAACGGGGGATCACGGCCATCGACATAATCGATTTCGATTACCCCTACTGGCACACGACCGGGGACACGCTGGACAAGGTCTCGGCCGAGAGCTTAAGGGCGGTGGGGGAGACGCTGCTGGCGTGGTTGACAGGGAGATAATCTAGCGGAGTTCAGGGCATGCCCGTTCATCGGCTTTCTTAAATTTCCGGGATAGGAAGCTTACTTTTTGAGCTTGAAGGCCGCCAACCTTGATTCCATCTTTGTATCCATCCTCAAGGTGCCTATAACCATCCAGTAATACAATTTATCATTTTCCAGGGAATCGAAAATTTCTTTCGGTATCGCAACCCGGCTTTTCGTCAGCAACGAACTCTGCCAAATCTGGCGGAGCGAATCGTCGTAGATTTCGATGATGTAGCTATCGAAGGACTCTCCCGATTTCCATTTGAATTCGAGACTCTGCTTTCTTTTCGATTCGTCAAGAGGATTTTGAAGTTCGATTTCAACCGGCTGGTTCCCCCGGGTCACATCCGGGATCGAAGGGGCCTTTGGGTGTCTCATCAAGAGCATAGCGAGAACCAGGGATAAAACTGCGACCCCGGAAAAGACCAGGCCATATTTCCATTTGAATTGGAGACGCCGAAATGGGCTTGGGCGGATGGCCGTGGATTTCGGCGGCTCTGGTTCGGCACCTATGAGATTGCCGATATCGGCAATGAGCGCGTTTTTAGATCTTTCTGTTTCCAAGAACAGCTCGAATTCCTGGGCGCACGCGATGCAATGCGTCATGTGGTCAATCAGCTTGCCTTTGGATGAGTGAGACAGCCGGCCTCCGAAGAAGTCTTTCCATCTCTTCTCAATGATGCAATGATCTGAAGAAGAGGGCATCTGCTCTCGGACATAATCGCGATAGAGCGTCTTCAGATCACTTTGCGTTATTTTCATAATCGATGTTCTTTTCTTTGAGGATTTTCTTCAGATCGTTCAATCCTCGGTAGAGCAGATTACGGGTCTTGTCCTTGCTCCAGTGGAAATACAGGGATATCTCTTCGATGCTCATGTTCAGGAGATAGAGTTTCACGACTCTTCGGCGGGATTCGATCAGGCCGTCTACGGCCTTGCCCACCAGGTCTTTGATATCCATCTCGTCATAGAGCGCCTCCTTAGAGTGGCTTTGATGGCTTTCCGAGATTTTCCTGTTCTTTTCGAATAAATAGATGCCCTCCTCTCTCTTGAGCTTGCGAAATTGATCGATGACCGAGGAATCCACGATTTTCTTAATATAAGACGAGTAATTCTCTATTTTTTTCTCATGATGGAGGATTTTCCAGATTTTTATTTTCACGTCCTGGATTACGTCGTCGATTTCGATTCCGAATTTGGTGGGATTGTATTTTTGGATGCCGGCCTTGATGTAGCTCGAGAAGCGATCAATGATATCGGCCAGTTCTTTGTCCTTCTTCTCGTCCCATGTCATCGGATCGACCTAAATGAGTGAAAGAACATCCTATTGGAAGTCCCATTGAGATAGATGGTGGTTTTCCAAATTATTCTCAGTCAGGACCTATTTATTTTCTTTATGTAATCCAGAAGTGGACCTAAAGGTGAAAAAGTCAATTTATTAATGCCTTTTTCCCCGCCTCTCCTGAGACAACCATCCCCGCCCAATAATACGGATGCTCGGCCTCCTTGCCCCCGATCATCTCCAGCTTCGCCTTCCGCAGCGCATCCGCGATGGGCGTCCCCTGCCGTAGGAACCCGTAAAACCGCTCCATGAACTGGGCGCCGGCGCGGTCGTCCACCTCCCAAAGGCTCATCATCACCGCCGAGGCGCCTGAATAAAAGAAGGCCCGGCTCAGGCCCTCGAGGCCCTCGCCCCGGACGAGTTGCCCCCGGCCCGAACTGCAGGCCGAGAGGACGACGAGGTCGGCCCGCATCCGGAGGTTGTAGATTTCCCGCATCTGGAGGAAGCCGTCGTCCGGGGAGTCGGGGTCCTGGGCGAGGATGACGGCCGAGCGCATCGGGTTCTGGTCGTTGATCAGGCCGTGGGCCGCGATGTGGATGATGCGGAAGTCGTCGAGGTTCAGGCGCTTGAGCGTCCGCTCGGAGGCCTGCTCCCGGACGAAGACGTCGGCGCGTTCCGCGGGGAAGAGGGCGGCGATCCTTTGGACCTCGGTCCCGCTGAATTTCAGGCGGGGGAAGACGAAGCTGGAGGGAAAGTAGTCCGGGGAGGGCGCGGCGGCGGCCGCGGATTCGTTTTTCCCGTAGTAGGGGTCGCCGAGCGCCAGGAGTTCTTTGGGGGGAGGGGTGGTGCGGAGCGCCGCGCGCTGGCGGATCTCGCGGAGGGACGAGAGCGAGGGGGCGTAGGACACGGCGCAGCGCTCGATCAGCCATTTCCCGTCGGCGGTCCGGAGGGCGTCGAAGGGGAGATAGGCGAGGGCGTCGTCGGGGACGATGATGAGGCTGCGGATGGAGGACGGGAGCGCGGCCGGGGCGACGAGCTCGGCGTAGAGGTCGCGGCCGGCCGAGAAATCGCGGCCGTCCTTATCGGAGATCGCGCGGAGATAGGCGGCGACCTTGGGCAGGAGGTCCTTGCGGGGGGCGAGGGGAAAGACGCGGAGGGCGCCTTTCGTGAGGGCGAAGCCGAAGGAGCTGTCCTTGCCGACGGCATAAGCCAGGACGGCGGTCGAGTCGTCGAGAGACGCGCGGGCTTCGGCCGCGGTGATGATCTCGGGATACTTGAGGTCGGCGTAGGCGGGGTCGGCCGCGCGGACCGTCCGCTTGAATTTCTCGTATTCGACCTCGGATCGGCCGAGGCGGTCGGCGATGTCCTTCTTCTGGGCGGGCGAGAGATCGGGCGTGAGGAGCTTCTTGTAGAGGGCCGCGATCTCGCCGTTGATCCGGTTCTCCTCGTTCGTGAGGCGGGCGTCGATGCCGCGGGAGACCGCGATCTGCGCGACCTCGAAGCTGTCGAGGAACGCCCGGGCCTTGGCCTTCTCGAGGACGGCGAAGGCCTCGGCGTCGCGGCCGGCGGCGGGGGAGGATTGGTTAAGGCGGACGAGGAGGTCGATCAGCCCGTAGTAGGCCTCGATCCGCTTGTTCGTCCCGAAGAAGCTCGCCTTGAGCTCCTCCAGGCCGAGGGAGGAGCGGACGTTCTCGATCACGGCGATCGAGCTCCGGTAGTTCGACAGGGCCTCGTCGGTCCGGCCGAGCTTCTTGGTGGAGTTGGCCAGGTCGAGGAACGCCTCCCACAGGATGCGGCCGGAATCCACCTTGAGCCCCAGGTCCACGGCCTTCTGGAAATACTTGGTCGAGGTCTCATAGTCGGCGAGGGCGTAATAGACGATCCCTACGTTGTTGAGGATGAAGCCGAGCGTTTCCGAATCGGAGATCTGCTCGGCGAGCTTCAGGCTGAGGTTGAATTTCGCCAGGGCCTCGGGGTATTTGCCGAGGTCGGTGTTGACCGTGCCGAGGTTGTTGAGGACGCGGATCCGCGTTTTAACATCCTTGGAATTCTCGACGAGGGCGTAAGCTTTCTCGAAATACTCGAGCGCGCGGGCGAAGTCTGGGCGGCTGCCGGAGAGCAGGCCCCGCTTCCGGTGGTTCGCGCCGATGTTGTTGAGGTCGATGGCGGCATAGGCGGGGCCGAACGCCTTCTCGTCGAGGGCCAGGGCCTTTTCGAAATATTCGAGCGCTTTGTCGTAATTGCCGAGGGCGTTGTAGATGATGCCGAAGTTGGTCAGGACTTCGTTCTGGCCCTGGGCGTAGCCGACCTGGACGGCCGTCTCGTAGGCTTGATCGCAGAAGGCCAGGGCCTTTGCGTAATTCTCGGTTTTCAGGTAGTAAACGCCCAGGTTGTTCAGGCAGATGCTCTCGTCCTTGCGGAGCTTGATGGCCCGGGCGATGGCCAGCGCCTCCTCGTTCAGGCGCTTGTATTCGACGAGGTCGTTTTGGCCGAGAAGGCAGACGCTGAGTTGGCGGAGGCATTTCAGCTCGAAGTCGGGGCTCTTGAGGGCGCGGGCGAGGTCGATGGCGCTCCGGAAGGCCGCGCTCGATTTTGGGCAGTCGCCGTCGTCGTCGCGGTGCGCCCGGGCCTCGTTGTAGAGGCGGAGGATGGAGAGGGCGGTCCGGCAGTCGGCCTCGGGCTTCGAGAGGCGGGCGGCGGAGGCGCGGACGAGCGCTTTTTCGTAGGCGGCCTGCGACTCCGGGAGGAGGCCGAGGTTCCAGAGGACAAGGCCGAGCTTCATCGAGGCTTCGACGTAGTCGGGGACGAGGGCGGGGGAATGGATGGGAGTGGGCTGGGCGGCAGCGGCGAGCGCGCTTTGCAGGATATCCGCGGCCTTCTCGAAATCGCCCGCCTTGCGGAGCGATTCGGCGAGGTCGATTTGTGCGCGAAGGGAATCGGCCTTGGGCGACGGGGCAGCTTTAGTTTGGGGCGGGGATACGTTCGGCTCTGGAAGGAGAGAAAAAGCAGCCGGGCCGGGGGCCGCACACCAAATAATCGCGAGGCAGATCAGGAGAGGATGGAATCCGAATCGATCGCCCGCCCTGAGTCTCAAGCTTCTTCCGCCATGGCAATTTCCGCGTGGGAAAACGCATTGTCATTCCCTGGCGGCGACAATGATAGCGAAATCCGCTGGAAAAAGGAAATAGAGGCGCGGCGGGCGTGGAGCCATAGAACCGCGGACTCGCGGCGCGCGAGGCGCCTAACTATAGATCTTCGCGGTCCCGCGTGCGCGGCGGAATGCGGGATGCTCCCTGCGGAGGAAGCCGAATACGGCGCTACGGAGTGCTTTGGATTCCGATCAGTTCCCCGTTCCCGGTTTCGGGATCTCGATGACGTCGGTCGGCCGGACCTTGCCGCCGTTCGGGCCTTTGGCCGGCGTCGCGGAAACGGTTCCGAGGTCGACGATCGAGCCCAGGTACGGGAAGGCGGACGAGATCAGCAGCGAGGGCAGCTTGACGAGCTGGATGATGCTGACTTTGGGGGCTTTCCTCTCGGCGGAGTTCATCGTGGGGACGGCCACCAGAATGAACCCGAGGCAGAGAAGCGCGGCGACGGATTTTCTCAAGAAGCTTTTGTTCATGGGTCTTTCTCCTTACAGTACATTAGTCGGGCCTCAGGGCGGGACTGGGAATGCGTCGGACAGAGGAAAAGACGCCCTCCGCATCCCTTTTTCTCACCTTGGGTGCAACTTTAATCTAGAAAGAGAAGACCGGGAAGTCAAGGGGGAGATTTTCTTAGCCCTTTATTACAAAAGGGTTAGCCGCGATGGGCCGCGGCGCGCGTCCACTCGGCGCTGCTTGGGAGCGGAAAATCTCAGCCTTTGAAGAAGTAGTTGAGCTCCCATTCGGCCGTTTCGGGCGCATCGGAGCCGTGGGTGGCGTTGCTCTCGATCGAGAAGCCGTAGAGGCGCCGGATCGTGCCGGGCTCGGCTTTGGCCGGGTCGGTCGCGCCCATGACCTTGCGCCAGTGGCCGATCGCGTTCTCGCGCTCGAGGCGCATGAGCATGACCGGGCCGGACGACATGTAGTCGGTCAGGGGGATGTAAAAGGATTTGTCCTTGTGGACGATGTAGAAGCCCTTGGCTTCGTCCTTGGTGAGCTTCGCGAGCCGCATGGCCGTGATCTTGAACCCCTCGTCCTCGATCCGGCTGATGATCTTGCCGATGACGTTCTTCTTGACCGCGTCGGGTTTGATGATGGCCAGCGTTTTCTCTATCATGACGGACTCCTGAACTTCGTTGTTGACCGCCATTTATAGCCTATTCGGGGGGATTCGTCAATAAAGGATAGGCCTAAATAGGGGCTTGGGATTGAATTGCGTCCCCATCCGGTGTATCGTTCGGGCGAAACAGCGCGAGAAAAAAGCGGAGGTTTATCAAATGAGGATGGAAGCGTTCACCCGCCTGGTTCTGGTTCCCATGTTTTACATGAGCACCGCGATCGTTGCGGCCGCCCAGCTTCCGCCCGCGGCCCAGGTTTTGCCGGCCGGGTTCAAGGTCATCGCTGAGAGGAACCTCGGCGGCTCGAGCATGATCGAAGCAACCAAGCCCAACGAGAACTTTCCCAAACCCCATATGGACCAGGGTATCCGCCTCGGGGTCAGCTGGATCTCCAATCCCATGGCCGCCACGACTTTGGAAATGATGGCCAAGCAGCCCGAGGAACCCGCGGGGCAGACTATGGGGATGACCCGGGAGGAGCCCGCCGGTAAACAGCGCTACCGCGGCGGCGTCCTCACGTGGCGGAAGGTCATCACACCGTGGGTGGGCTCGGGGAATGGACCCGACCTGGTCACCTGGAGCGGCTCATGGGTGGGGGCCGGCTCCGGCGGTCTCCTGGGCGTCAGTATCAGCAACTTCGTCGGATCTAAGGAGGCGGCACTCGGTTTGATCGACGGCGTCCTCGACAAGATCAACGTGCCGCGTTGAGAACTAAGGCGGATTAACGATAGAAAAAAGCGGCGGCGCTCAGGCCGGCGCGAGTGTCCGGCTATTCGCCTTCCCAAACCCGCAGACCGGCCACGGCCTGAAAATGGCCGTCATACGTCACGAGGACCGATCCCGTTTCGAGCGCGTGGGCGGCGATCCAGACATCGTTCACGGGGATGGGCTTGCCCGCTTTCCGGAGCGAGTCTTTGACGATGCCGAAAATCTCGGCGGTCTCCCGCGTTGCCTCGAGGACGGCGACGCTCGGTTTTTCGAGAAAACTCTCAAGAATGCGCCTGTTCTCCCGTCCTTTTTTCCCGGCCCGGAAGCCGGCGTTCAACTTGCCCAGGACAAACACGGACATGTAAACTCGATCGGCCCCGGCCAGACTCGCGAGGACCCTCTCATCTCCGGCGAGGAATCGGACATAGGCGTTGGTGTCGAGGAGGATCTGTCTCATCGCCAGTCGCTCTCGTCGATCCGCTCCAGGTCTCCGATGGCCTCGAGAAAGCTCTTCGCTTCCTCGGCGGTCCAGATGCCGCAGAAGTCCGCGAATTCCTGGCGATTGTCCTTTTTCCGAGGGTCGAGGCCAAGCGATCGGTCGATCAGTTCTTTCATCACTTTATTGACGCTCCGGCCTTCGCCTTTGGCTCGTTTTCGGATCAATTTCGCCGCCTCTTCGCTTACGCCGTGGACCGTGATCGATTTCATGGTGCCTCACTGAATCATTAAATGATCTATAATGAACTGGATTATGCATCATTTCTTCGTGAAAGGGCAGGATATTAAGCCCGCTTCCGGGCGCGCCCAAGATTCCATTCCTCAAGGATTACCGCCCCTGGCTCGTTCTCGTGTTGGCGATGGCCGTCGCGCTCTACGTCATTTTCTCGATCGGGGTGATTTGACACCAATAATTATTCGGAGATAATCGGGGATACAATGGGGCCGACATGATTAAGAAGGACCGCCTGGACATGCTCCTCGTCGATCGCGGTTTGGCCGAAACGCTCCCAAAAGCCCAGGCGATGATCATGGCCGGACTCGTCTTTCACGGCCAGGAGCGTCTGGACAAGGCGGGCCGAATGGTCCCCGTCGATTTGCCCCTGACCGTCGAGAAGCCTTTGCCTTTTGTCGGGCGCGGCGGGCTCAAGCTCGAGGAAGCGCTCGAGGTGTTCAAGATCGAGGTCGAGGGTCGAATCTGCACCGATATCGGATCTTCGACGGGCGGGTTCACGGACTGCCTTTTGAAGCGGGGAGCGGCAAAAGTATTCGCCGTGGACGTCGACATCCGCCAGCTCGACGTGCGGCTGCGCGCCGACCCGCGCGTCGTGACGATCGAAAAGAACGCCCGCTACCTCGAACCCGGGGACTTCGCCGAAACGCCGTCGCTCGTGGTTATGGACGTTTCGTTCATCTCGGTGCTGAAGGTGATACCGGCGCTGAAGAGGATTCTCGAAAAGGAAGAGGGGGTTGCTTCGTCGCCCCATATCGCAGGGCAATGCGGGGCTCCTCGCAATGACAGGGTGTTGTTGTCCCTAATCAAGCCCCAGTTCGAAGCGGAGAAAGGGCAGATCGGGGAAAAGGGGCTCGTCCGCGATCCGGCCGTCCATCGCGACGTATTGGCCCATATTGCCCGCGGCGCCGCGGACCTCGGATTCCGCCTTCACGGCCTCATGCTCTGTTCCACCCGCGGCCAGAAGGGCAATCAGGAATTCTTCGGATTATGGACGCCGGGCGGCGAGTCCCCCGCGGAGGAGACCGTGGCGAGTTGGATCGAGGCCGCCGTCCAAGACGCCCCGTAGACTTTCCGCCCTATTCTTCCTCGGGTTCTCTCTCCTCACCCGGCCAGCTTTTTTAGGGAGTCGAGGATCTTGGTGACTTCCCCGTCGTGGTTGCAGATGTGGAACGAAACGCGGATGCAGTTGGCCCCGCCCTCGGTCACCGTCCGGACTTTTATCTTGTCCTTGGCCAGGTGCTCATTGACCTTCGTGTAGTCGATCGTCTTCATCTTGAAGCTGATCATCGACGTCCGGTAGACCTCCTCTTCTGGCGATACGATTTCGGCGCCGGGGATCTCCTTCAGGCCGGCGTAGAACCGCTCGGCCAAGGCATGGTTGTGCTTCCAGATGCGGTCGGTCCCGATGGTCGTCACGAAATCGATCGCCTTGCCGAGTCCGTAGAAGAGGGCGTCGTTCTGCGTGCCGAATTCGAAGCGCTGGACCGTGGGATGAAGGGTGAACTCCAACTTTCGAATGTCGTAGCTCTTGTTGGAGCCGGCGCCGACCGTCAGCGGCCGAAGGACGTCGAGCATCTCCTTCCGGACGTAGATGAATCCCGTCCGCTTAGGCCCCATGAGCCATTTGTGGGTGCTGCAGGTGTAGAAATCGACGCCGGTCTCGCCGATGTCGAACGGAACGCAGATCGGCGCCTGGGCGCCGTCCATGGCGAACCAGACGCCCTTCGAGCGGGCGAGCGCAGCGATGTCCTTGTCCGGAAAGCGCTGGCCCGTCGTGCAGGTGACGTGGCTGACGAAGATGAGGCGCGTCCGGGGATTGATGAGGGCCGCGATGCGGTCGACGTTGGTCCGACCGGACGCTTTGTCGGGCTCGAAGACGCGGATGACGATGCCCTCGCGCTGCATGCGGTTGAGGAGCGCCGTGTGCAGGGCCACGTGCTCGTGGGTCGAGGTGATGACTTCGTCGCCTTTCTTGAGCGGCAGGCCGTTGACGATCATGTTGATGCCCGCCGAGGCGCAGTCGATCAGACCCAGGTCCTCCTTGCGGCACGTCTTGCCCAGGACCGCGGCCATCTTCTCCTTGACGCTCATCCACTCCTTCTCGTCGTGGCCGGCGCTCGGAGCGCGCTCTTCGCTCCGGCTCCACTCGTCGTAGCTCTTGAGGACGGGCAGCGGGCAGGAGCCGAGCCCGCCGAAATTCAGGTAGGTCCAATCCGGATCCAGGATGAACTGGTCGCGGACCAGCTTCCAGAAATACTCCTCATCGTCGCCCGCCGTGCGGAGAAGCCAACGGCCCAATTCGGCCGGCTTCAGATCCCGCGTGATTGCCAGGCTGCCGAGGATGGCCGCCGTCCCTTTGAAAAAGTCTTTTCGCTTCATGAAATATGATTCCTCCCGGATGGATGTTGGGTTACGCCCCTGCGCAAAATCTACCGCCGCGAGAGGGGGAAGTCAAGTTCACCTATTTCCTTGTCCGGAAAATTCGGAAATAGGTATTGTGTCTCCGAATTCTTTGTTATTGCTTGGTGCCGCAGGTCGGGCAATAGGCGTGGGCGGGCGCGACCGGCTTTCCGCACTGCGGGCAGCCGGCCGGCTGCGGCGCCAGCGCGGGCGGGGCGGAGCGCGGCCCCGATGCCAGGGGCGGCGTCGGGCCGGGTGCCGGCGAACCCGCGGTCCGGGCCGGATACGGATGGCTCGATCGGACCACGAGATAGATGATGAACCCGAGCACGTGGAGGAAGAACACGAGGATCGCCCACAGGGCCCCGTTCAGGCCGCGTTTTTCGGCATCGTTATGAACCCAAATCAGGATGGCGATCCCGAGCGCGAGCAGGGCCAGGCCGAAGACTCCGGCGAACCCGATCCAGGGCCAGGCCCCCATGTGGATCCCGCCGAAATGGGACGTCCACGTACCGTGGAAAATGCCGTTGAAGACGCCGACGGGCGCCAGGAATAGCAGCTTGAGCGGCCAGAGAAGCATCAGGCCGAGGAGGACGAGAAGGATGATTCCCAGGGTTTTTCCGGTTGAAGCGTTCATTTTGGCACCTCATCTCATTAAACGAAAAACGCCGGAAAAAGTTTCCGGCTGGTGGCCAGGTGCGGATCTGTCGGCCCGACGTCCGCAAGGACGAGACCGCGCTCGCGGATATCAAGACGCAGCACGCCAAGGAAAAACAGGCGCTGACCGAGCGCCAGAAGAAGGACGAGGACTCCGTCCGGAGCCGCATTAGGAAATAGCGGATTGCGGCTGCGCTGAGCCTTTAGAAATAGTACGTCAGGGCCGCCACAAAGCGGTTGACGAACGTGTAGTTGATCCGGACGTCGGCCTCCACGGGGATGGCGCCGTTGATGATTTCCTTCTTCGTCACCGAGCCCGTGGCGAACCTGTAGTCGATCCGCGCACTCAGCCGCTTCCCGAAGAACCACTCCAGTCCGCCGCCGAGCTCGAAGCCGATCTGACTGCGGCTCCAGGCGCCGTTGCCCTGATCGCTGCCGGGATCGGCGATCGAGAGGTCCTTGAGATACCCCTGCTTAAGGTAATCCAGGTTGTATCCCTGCGCCGCAACGTATGCGCTCGCCGGCGATTGGTAGGAAAACGTCAAATAGCCGACGCCGCCGGTGACGTAGATCGCGAGGCCGAGCTTGCGGAAAGGGAAGACGCCGAGGCGGGCCGAGGCGTCGAGGATCGAGATCTTCCGGGCGGATTGCGTAAAGTTGAGCGTCGTCGTATCGACGCGGTCGGCCAGATGGAAAATCCCGGTGAAGGTCTCGGGCTGGTTCGCGAAGGACGCCTGGGAATACGAGATTTCGACGGTGCCGAAATAAATGTCTTCACCCGTCGCATAGCCGAAAGCGATGCCGGGCACGGTCTTGCCGGGGGCGAATTGGATGGAATCGAGGAGGACGACGGCGTACTGGAGATCGGTCGGCCAGTCGGTCTCGAGATAGTAGCCTCCGGGATAGGAGGCGTGCCAATAATAATTGGCCTGGGCCGAGAGATAGAACCCGTGCGGGATGCGGTCCCGATAAGGTTCGAGCCGCGGTGGGGCCGGCTCCGGTTTGCTGGGCGGGATCTGGGCCCGGAGCGTCGGGGCGATCAGGGCGGCCGCCGCGCAGACCAGGAGAGCGGCCCGAAGGCGATTTTTCGCGAACCTCATGCAGTTCTCCTTACAAGAGAACCATTATAGCCCATTTCCGGAAAATTCGTGACTCGGCCGCTAGACTTCGATGTCCCGATAGCGCTTTTCGGCGAACGCCATCAGGAACCGGACGCAGGCTGTGGAGATCAGGACCAGCGCGGCCAGGATGACGAAGAAGAGCCCCGGGCCGCCGACCCCCGCCATGGACAGGAAATAGGCGAACGTCCCGACGACCGCCAGGACGCCCAGGTCGGCGAAGAAGGCGAACAGGACGTTCAGGTTCTGTTTGATGGCCTTCTGGGGATTCGTCCAGTCGAGGAGCGGCCGGGCCAGGTCGATGATCATTCCGACCGCGGTCAGGGCCGCGCCCGCGACGAGCGCCAGCAGCCAGCCGCCGGCCAGGGGGCCGGCCTTCAGGCCGAGCCCGAGGACGAGCACGGCCGTTCCCGCGGCGAACCCCAGGAGCGCGACGGCGTAGGAATGGATGAACTTGGCGATCACCTGCTCGCGCGGGGCGATCGGCAGGACCTTGGACATCCAGAACTGGCTGCCTTCGCGAGAGAACGTCGAGGATGCCGTGCCGTTGAGGCAGCCGCTCACGAGCAGGAAGGCGGCCGATCCGAGGACGCCCGTGAGCCCGGCGCCCGCGGCGATCGCCCTGAGAAACGAGGTCGTGCCCCCGGTCCCCACCCGGGCCATGAGAAGGAAGGCCAGGGGGATGACGATCACGGTCAGGACGCCGTTGAGCAGGAAGATCGGCGTGCGGTTCATGATCCGCCATTCGCGCCCGAGGACGGCCATCACCGGACGCCGGCCGTCCGCGACCCGCCGCGACATCTCGCTCCGCGAGAGGGCCTTTCGGCGGCCGGAGATCTCGCCGATCCCGATCAGGCCGCGGTAGAACAGCGTCCGGGCCGCGACGAGCATGCCGGCGAAGAGGAGGAGCGAGACGCCGATGGTGATCCCCAGACCGACTAGCCCTTCGCCGCTGAAGGCGCCGGCCAGGGCTTTCGTCGCCCAGACCGCCGGCGGGAAGCCCGCCCCGATCATCGTCAGGAGGCTGTTCGGCGAGGTGAAGAAGCCGGTCATGGCCCGGGTATCGACTTTCGCCGCCGCGGTCCGGTTGATGAAGAACTGGAGGCCCATGCCGGCGGTGATCAGGACGAGGCTTCCGACGAGGATCATCAGGTCCTTCTTCCGGCTGAAGTTGACGGCCCGCATCATCCCGACGACGAGGAGCGAGACCAGGGTCAGGGGGATGATGGGCAGGAGTAGATAGATGACGGAGGCCGAGATCCAGTAGGCCGGGCCGGCCTTGGACAGGATCCCGTAATAGATGAAGACCGGCAGGACGAAGGCGATCATGGTCAGGTATTCGTTGACCAGAATCACGGCGAACTTGGAGAGCATGACCTCGGACGGCTTGAAGGGCAGGGGGATGAGCATCTCGAGGTCGCGGGAGAAGTAGAACGCCGAGACCACGTAATAGAGCCCGAAGATGAGAACGAGAAACTGGCCGAGCAGGATGGCGAACGTCAGCAGGGTCCGCTCCTGGCCGAGCGGCTGGAGCAGCTCGTAGACGAACCGGATGAAGCGGAGATAGCCATAGAGGGCGGGCAGCAGGCCGAGGACGCCCAGGGCGATCAGGGGGAGATACCAGCGGTCCTTCTTCTCCCGAAAGAACCGGTGGGCGAGGACCGACAGCCCGAAATTGGACTTGAGGCTGACGCGGAGGAGGGACCGGAAGCGGCTCATTTGTCCGTGAGCTCCAGGAAGATGTTCTCAAGCGTCGGGCCCGCGCCCCGGTCGAGCGCCTTCAGATCGTCCATCGTCCCGCAGGCGATGAGTTTCCCCTTGGCGATGATGCCGATCCGGTCGCAGAGCTTCTCGGCCACCTCCATGATGTGCGTCGAGAAGAAGAGCGTCCGCCCCTGGTCGCAGTGCTCGCGCATGAGCTCCTTGAGGTGGTGGGCGGAGCGCGGGTCGAGGCCGACCATCGGCTCGTCGAGGACCATCACCCGGGGGGCCGGCAGGAGGGCGGCCATGAGGACGATCTTCTGCTTCATGCCGTGGGAGTAGCTCTGGATGGGGCTGCCCACGGCCGCCGTGAGCTCGAAGATCTCGAGCCATTTCTCCATCCGCTCCAGGCGGGCGGCCTTCGGGACGCCGTAGGCGTCGCCGATGAAGTTGAGGTATTCGAGGCCCGTCAGCCTCTCGTAGACGGCGGGGTAATCGGGCACGTAGGTCGTCATGGACTTGCAGGCCAGGCTGTCGGCCTGCGTGTCGAGGCCGTTGATCCGTATCGTCCCGGCGTCCGGCTTGAGGAGGCCGACGATCATCTTGAGCGTCGTCGTCTTGCCCGCGCCGTTCGGGCCGAGGAAGCCGAAGATCTCGCCGGGCCGGACCGTCAGGTCGAGGTTGTCGACGGCCTTGACCTTGCCCTTGTTGTAGCTCTTGGAGACATGGAGGATTTCGATCACGGGCCGCTCCTTGGGGAAATCCCTATAACAATAGACGGAGACGCGCGCGGAAATCAAGCTTTTTCCGAGCGGAGCGCCAATCCGGGTTGACTTTGCCATCCGATATTTCATATCCTTACGAGCGGCAGCGTCGGAGAAAGGGTTCGGGATGGACAGAAAACCGTTGTTGAACGTGAAATCCCTCAAAGAGCAGGTCTACGAGTACCTCCGCGAGCAGCTGAGGACCGGGGTGATCAAGCCCGGCTCGGTGATCGACATGGAGACGACGTCGAAGATGCTGGGCGTCAGCAAGACGCCGCTCCGCGACGCGCTCCTCCAGCTCGAATTCGAGGGCTTCGTCACGATCCTGCCCCGGCGCAAGATCGTGGTCAACACCCTCAGCCTCCAGGACATCCGGAACTACTACGAAATCATCGGCGCCCTCGAGAGCGCAGCCATCCTGGTGGCGATGGACAACTTCAAGGAGGCCGACTTCAAGACCCTCGAGAGGCTGAACGCGGAGATGAAAGAGGCCCTCGAGACGGACGATTTCGATCTCTATTACGAAAAAAACCTGAAGTTCCACAATACCTACCTTGGGCTGAGCGGGAACGCGAACCTAGTCCGGATCGTCAACACCATGAAAAAGCGCCTCTACGATTTTCCCCGCCAGTCGGGGTTCGTCCGCGAATGGGAAGAGGCCTCGATCGGCGAGCACCTCGAGCTCATCCGCCTCTTCCGGCAGAGGAGCAAGAAGGAGGCCTCGGCCTTCATCCGCGACGTCCACTGGTCCTTCAAGGTCCAGGAAAAATACATCGCCAAATATTACACGAAGGCCGCCGCGGCGGCCGACTGACCGGCCGCGCCGCCGGCCTCCGTCCGGAGAAAGAGAACGCTGCGATGCCGAAAACCCGCGCTCTGGCCGCGGCGGCCTTGGTCATTCTCATCTTGGCCGCGGGCTGCCGCCTCTACAACCTCGAGCGCGGGCTCGATCCGGCCAACGCCGAATTCCTGAACAAGGTCCGCTACATCATCACCCCGGAAGAGCGCAAGGCTTTCCTCGAGA
>JADGNV010000099.1 GCA_017883285.1 Candidatus Aminicenantota bacterium
CTTTCTGCCGGCGATCAGGATCAGGCGCTGGGAGATCAACCTCTCCTGGGGCGTCGCGGCCCTCCTCCTCGGCCAGGTCTTCATCTCGCCCTTCCAGGCCTCAGAACACCCGTCGACTCAGGGCAAGCGGTTTCCCTTCACCCTCTTCCCCATCGAGAAAACGCTCATCAGCGAGCTCCCGACGAATACCAATCCTTTGGCCATGAGGCTTGAATGGATCCATCCGCCCCCGAACGACCGGTTCCTCTACTTCCTGAACGACAACTTCCACAAGAAGGAGCCGACGGAAGACGGCTGGTGGACGCTCGGCGACCGCGAGCTCGACATCATGCTCCGGACGTTCTTTCCGATCAAGGAGGTCGTCTTCCATCTTACCGGAAACCCCCGCCAGGCGAACGAGATCACGATGGAGGTCGAAGGGCAGGTCGGGAAGATCACGCTCGGCCCGTCGGAGAAGGGAGATCTGCGCTTCCCGGTAGACGACGGCTTCAAGATCCGGGTATCGCACCAGTACAACATCAAGCTTCGGGCGTCCAAGGGCGCGAGCCCGTACTACGAAGACCGGAAGAGCCCCGACCGGCGCTGGCTCGGGGTCTTCTTCTTGCCCGAGGTCGTCCGCCGGTAGCCATGTGCGGCATCTGCGGCTACGTCAACGCGGCGGCCGGCGGCCCCGCCTCCTCCGAGCTCCTGGCCCGGATGTGCCGGACGATCGTTCACCGCGGTCCGGACGACGAGGGCCTGCACGTCGAGGGGCCAGCCGCCCTGGGCAACCGGCGCCTGAGCATCATCGACGTCGAAGGCGGCCACCAGCCCCTGTCCAACGAGGACGGCTCGCTCTGGATCGCCTATAACGGCGAAGCTTACAATTTCGCCGAGGTGCGGGACGAACTCCTCGCCCGCGGCCACGCCTTCACGACGCGGTCGGACACGGAGACGATGGTCCACGCCTTCGAGCAGTGGGGGCCGGAGTTCCTTAACCGATTCCGGGGCATGTTCGCCTTCGCCCTGTGGGACGCGAAAAGGCGGAAGCTCCGGCTCGTCCGGGACCGGGTCGGCGTCAAGCCGCTCTACTACACCCTTCTCCCGGACGGGACGATCGTCTTCGGCTCCGAGCTCAAGGCGATCCTCGTCCACCCGGGCGTGAAGCGTGAGATCGAGCCCCGGGCCCTCGACCTCTTCCTGACGCTCGAATACATCCCCGCGCCCCATTCGATCTTCAAGGGCATTTTCAAACTCCCGGCCGGATGCATCCTGACCTGGGACGACGGGAGGATCGACATCCGGAAATACTGGGACGTCGAACCGCCGGCGGCCGGCGGGGATACGAAGACGCCCTCCCTCGCGGCCCTCCAGGACGAGCTCTACGCCCTGCTCAAGGAGTCGGTGAAGCTCCGCCTGGTGAGCGACGTCCCCCTCGGCGCGTTCTTGAGCGGCGGCCTCGATTCGTCGACCATCGTCGGCCTGATGCGGGAGCTCGGCGCCTCGCCCCTCCGCACCTATTCGATCGGGTTCAAGGACTCGTCCTACAACGAGCTGGCCCATGCCCGGCGGATCGCCGAGCGGTTCGGGACCGAGCACGAGGAGTTCGTCCTCGAGCCCCGCGCCCTGGAGCTCACCGAGAAGCTCGGCCGGCATCTCGACGAGCCGCTCGGCGATTTCTCGATTTTCCCGACGTATCTCGTCTCCACCATGGCCCGGAAACACGTCAAGGTCGTCCTGTCGGGGGACGGCGGTGACGAGGTTTTCGCCGGTTACGAGCATTACCAGGCCCAGAGACTCGCCCGGCTCCCCGGCGTGGCCGCCGGGGCGAAGCTCGCCGGATTGGCGACGGCCCGCCTCCGGCCGGGCGACAAGAAGAAAGGCGCCTGGAACAAGCTGCGCCGCTTCACCCAAGCCTTCGACCACGAGGCCGATGTCCGGCATTTCCGGTGGATGATGTTCCTGTCCCGCGCCGACCGGGAGACCTTGTATACGGAGGGCCTGAAGAACGACCTCGGGGGACTCCCCAGGCTCGCGGACTCGGCCCCGTTCGATGAGGTCTTCCGCCGGATGTCCGAATTCGACCGGACGACGGGCGAGCTCTACCTCGACCTCAAGACCTACCTCGTCGACGACATCATGGTCAAGGTCGACCGGATGAGCATGGCCGCGTCGCTCGAGGCCCGCGAGCCGCTCCTCGATCACAAGCTCATCGAGTTCGCCTTCCGCCTCCCCGGAAGGCTGAAACTCCGCGGCCTGACGACGAAATGGATCTTCAAAAAGACCGCCGAGCGGCTCCTGCCGAAGGACAACATCTACCGCCGCAAGGAAGGCTTCAGCATTCCCATCAAGCACTGGCTGCGGGTCGAGCTCCGGGACATGATGGAGAACTACCTGAGCGAGAAGCGAATCGCGGGCGAGGGCCTGTTCCGGCACGAACCCATCCGGGCGATGATGGACGCCCACGTCCGGGGGCGGGAGAACTACAGCCACCAGCTCTGGGCGCTGCTCATGTTCGAAATCTGGCGGGAAACGTATCTGGGCAAAAATCCGGACGCTTAGCTTTATTTCTTCTTCGAGAGAATCGAACCCCCGGATTTCGCCTTCAGCGTTCGAATCACAAAAATATTTTTCGTCTCGTCCGTAACCTTGAATTCCTCCGCGACGGGGAGCCCCGGCATCCAGACGATCCGATCGTCCGAACAGAAGACCGGGCGCGCGTCGCGCTCGGCGGGGGGGACCCGTTTCGCCCGCAAAATCTCCTTGAGTTTCTTCCGGCCGGGGGCTCCGCAGGGCCGATAAATATCGCCATCCCGCCGGGTCCGGACAAGGAGCGGAAATTGGAGGGCCCCGGCATCGCAATACGCCGCCGTTTTGTCGTCGTAGGCCGGACGCCCGCGCCGCGGAGGCTTGATCCGCCGCCCCGCAAATTCCGCCTTTGCCCCGGGAACCGGCAAGCGGCCTCTCCCATCCCATAAATAAAGATAGTCGGCCCGGCTTTCCCGTTTCGCGGGCGTCCCCAGGAGGTCGCCGTCCCGCCGCAGGGCGAGCCGGTCGGGAAGCGTCAGGGAAGCGCCCGGCCCCAGTTCCCGGACGGCTTCGATATCCTCGAAATCGATCTTTCTCAGATCGCCCTTGAGTTCGCGGAGGAAAATCCGGACGCAGCGCCGGGCGAGGGCCCGGGAAAGGCGGGCGAGGCGGCGGGCGTCGAGGAGCGTCCGGCCGTCCCGGCGGACGATGAGGCGGCGGCAAGCCCGCCGCGCGGCCTCTTCGAAGAAGCCGTCCTCGTCCCGGAGGATTTCGGCCGTCCGACCGAGCTTCGGCGCCAGGGTTTTGTCGAAATGCTTTTCGAGATACGGCATGAGCCTCAGCCGGACACGGTTGCGGACATAGCCCGGATCGGAGTTCGTCGCGTCCCGCCGGAACGCCAATCGCTTTGTCCGGCCGTACGCCTCGATCTCCTTCCGGCGGATGTCGAGGAGGGGGCGGATGATGATCCCGTCCACCACGGGATGGATGCCCGAAAGGCCTCGGGGCCCGCTGCCCCGCAGGAGCCGGATGAGGACGGTCTCCGCCTGGTCGTCCAGGGTATGTCCGGTTGCGATCTTCGTCGCCCCGGTCCGGGCCGCCGAGTCGCGCAGGAATTCGTAGCGAAGGATCCGCCCGGCCTCCTCGAGATTGAGCTTTCGCGCGCGGGCGAACGCCCGGACGTCGCGGCTTCCGACGACGCAAGGCAGGCCGAGGGCGGCGGCTTCCGCGCGGACGAATGCCGCATCGGCGGCCGCGGCTGGGCGGAGCCGGTGGTTGAAGTGGGCGACCGCGATCTCGAAGGGCATTTCCACGCGCAACTCGAGCAGGAGGTGGAGCAGGACGGTCGAATCCGGCCCTCCAGAGCAGGCGACGAGGACCGTATCGAAGGGCCGGATGAGGCCGTAGCGGGCGACGGTCCGACGCATTTTCGCCAGGATCGGGATGTCTGTTTTCATGGGATCCCACCTCGGGACGGCCGCCCCGATTATGGGTCAACAAGCACGGAAAGACAAGGGAAAACCGCGTCGGGGAGAGGGGAAAATGGCGGCGCAGGGATTTGAACCCCGGACATTACGGATATGAGCCGTACGCTCTAACCAACTGAGCTACGCCGCCGGAAGCGCATAGATTCTAGACAAAACGGATTGACAAGTCAATTTGGAGGCCCGGGGGCGGAGACGTCCGGCTCAAGGACGCGGGCGCCCTTCCCTGCGCGCCTAACGGCGGATCCGCTCGAACCCCGAAACGGCCACGTATTCGAACTTCCCGCCCTTTTCGACCTCGTCGAGCAGGAGGTTCAGCCCCAGGACGTCGCTCGAGATATGCCCCGCAATGACGACGTTGAGGTTGGCCTTCTTGGCGTTCGCCAGGTGCTCCTCGGTCATGTGCATGCCGACGATCGTGCTCACCCCGCCGGCCGCCAGCTGATCGAAGATGTCCTTGGAGCCCGAGGTCCCGCCCGTCATGTCGACGAAGATCTTCCCGCAGGAATTGCCCTCCGAGCCGTTGATGATCTTGGCCGGAACCTGGAGGCGGGCGGCCCGCTCGTACTCGGGAATGCCCTTGAGAAGCTTCATCAGGTCCCGGATTTTGGCCGGCTTTTCCCTCTCGAACAGCTTCGTCAGGTAGCTCGTGACGCAGTTGTCGGCCGGCGTGTGGAGGCACATCAGGGGAATGCCCAGCAGCCGGGCAGCGTCGACTTCGCGCGTATGGTTGATCGGCATGAGGCGGCGCTCGATCTCCGAGATCCGCTTGTCCATGAGCTGCTCGGCGACGCTGATCGTCACCCCGTATTTCGCCAGAAGCGCCGATTGGAGCCTCATCACGTCGAAGAGCTGCGCCTGGGCCGTGCCCACGGGATGGTGAGACAGCACGAGGTCGATTTTTTCCCCGCGGTCCCTGTTCAGGGTGTAGGCCAGGAGGATCTCGGCGGGGTCGATGTCGATCCCGACCATGATTTTTCTTATGTCGGGTTCGTCATTCGAGAGGCCCCGGTATGAAATCCGGCTGTCCGCATAGGGATTGAAGAGCTTGTCCGGATCGTAAAATTTCTTCTCGTCGTCCTTGAGGTCCTTGAATTTGTCGTTTTCCTCGGCCAGGATCTTGCGGACCTCGTCCGCGCCCCTCAGGTCGTTTCGGATTCCGGCCTCGATCGCTTTTCGATAGATTTTTTCGAGTTTCATTCCGTTCTCCTTTCACGGATTTGGCTGAGCGACCGGGCCCTTTGCCCAGAGCCGGTTGACGACGCGCAGCAGGATGAACCCGCTGACCAGGAAGATCCCGAACAGGCCGCCGGCATAAGCCCACCGGCCGTAGAGGACATTGCCCACGGTGAACAGCGCCGCCCAGATGGTCGCGACGCCCGAGGTCCAGCCGACGAGCGCCAGGGGGATGTTTTCGTGCGTCGTCCGGGTGTCGGCGACCGTGATGCCGGCCTCGCGCCGGACCCAGCCCCAGCCCGGGCCGAACGGCCGGACTTTTTTGTAGAACTCGACGAGCGTCCCGGTGTCCGTCTTGGGGCCGAATTTCGCCGTCAGGAGCCAGGCGATCGTCGTCACCCCCATGGTGATGAGCAGGGCATAGTGGGTGGCGATGACGACGCCCAGCCGTTTCAAGACGAGAAGCGACATGGACACGGCGAACGAACTGATCATGGCGTTCACTTCGCACCAGGCGTTGACCCGCCACCAGAACCAGCGGACGAGGTAGAGGAGGCCCGTTCCAGCGCCGATCTGAAGGATGATGTCGAACGAGTCCTTGGCCGTCTCCAGGAGGAAAACCAGTCCGGAGGCGCACAGGAACAGCCCGACCGTGGCGACCCGCCCGGCCATGACGTAATGCCGCTCGCTCTCGCCCTTGCGGAGGAAGCTGCGGTAGAAGTCGTGGACGAGATACGACGCGCCCCAGTTGAGATGGGTCAGGATGGTCGAGGAGTTGGCCGCGATCAGGCCGCCCACCATGAGGCCGATAAAGCCCACCGGCAGGAACTTGAGCATGGCCGGGTAAGCGATGTCGTGACCGATGAGGCTCGGGTCGAGGTGGGGGAAGGCTTTCTGGATGTCGGAGAGCTCCGGATAGACGATGATCGAGCAGAGGGCGACGAGGATCCAGGGCCAGGGCCGGAGCACGTAGTGGGCTATGTTGAAGAAGAGCACCGAGCTGAGCGCGTCCTTCTCGGACTTCGAGGCCAGCATCCGCTGGGCGATGTAGCTCCCGCCGCCGGGCTCGGCGCCGGGGTACCAGACCGCCCACCATTGCACGGCGATCGGCATAATGAAGATGGCCAGGGCCATGTCCCAGTGGTTCTTGAAATCGGGGAGGATGTTCAGGTAATTCAGCCCGTTCGGCCCGGCCTTCGCCTGCAGGGTCGAAACCATGTTTCCCAGCCCTCCGACGTATTTGACGGCGAAATAGGCGGCCGCGATCACGGCCGTCATCTTGATGAAGAACTGGATCATGTCGATGACCAGGACGCCCCACAGACCGGAGACGGCGGCGAAAGCCACGTTCAGCACGAAGATGAAGAGGAGCGTCTGCCAGCGCGGCAGGTTGAACAGGACCGCCGCGATCTTGCAGGCGGCCAGATTGACCGTGGCCATGATCATGCAGTTGAAGAAAAGCCCCAGATAGACCGCGCGGAACCGCCGGACAAAACGGGCGGCTTTGCCCGAATACCGGATCTCGTAGAACTCGAGGTCGGTCATCACGTTCGAACGGCGCCACAGGCGGGCGTAGAAGAAGACCGTCGCCATGCCGGTCAGGGTGAAGGCCCACCAGACCCAGTTGCCGGCGACGCCGTTCCGGCGGACGATATCGGTCACCAGGTTGGGCGTGTCGCTGCTGAAGGTCGTGGCCACCATGGAGAGGCCGGCCAGCCACCAGGGCACGGACCGGCCGGAGACGAAGAACTCCGACGTGCTCTTGCCCGCCCGCTTGCCGAAGAACAGGGCGGGGACGAAGCAGACTGCGAGCGAGGCGAGGACGATGATCCAATCGATCGTCTGAAGATGCATGAGCGGCTTCCTTTCTTACGGCCCTTACGGCAGGCGCTTTACCGGCTCAGGGCGCGCAGCATGTCCAGAACGTCCTTCGGCGGCGGGGCGGCCTTTTTCAGAACCTCGGCGGCCTTTTGGTTGTCGCCCAGGCGCCCCAAGGCCAATCCGCCGAAGTAGGCGCCGGTCCCCCGGCCGTCCGGGTGCTTGAGCGTGTAATCGGCGGCGGCTTTTAACGCCTCTTTCGCCTTGTCCTTCCGGCCCGTTTTTTCGAACGCGATGGACTCGAAATAATCCTGCAGCCGCGTGTCGGGCTCATAAGGCTTTCCCGAGCCGAGCTTCTCGGGATACTCCTTGGACCGATCGAGCGCCGCGACCGCTCCCGCCCAGTCGCCCTTCCGGGCGGCTTTGAGGCCGAGCTGGATATGGGTCTGGACGTAGAGGGCGTGGATCTCGCCCGCGCCTTCATAGGGCAGCGCTTCGATTTTGTCGAGAAGGGCGGCCGCGTCTTCGTACCGGTTCGAGGCCATGAGGGCCTTGATCAGGTCCACCTGGACGGGCACATCGCCGGGGAAGAGCCGCGCCGCTTCCTGGGCCGTCGCGAGCGCCTTGTCGATATGGCCCTGCTTCTGGTGGAATTCGGCCAGCGCATGCCAGGTCCGCCAGGAGGCGCCGTCGAGTTTGACCGCCTTTTCCAGATCGGCGAGGGCCATGACCGAATCAGCAGCGCGCAGGAGGGCCGCCCGCGCTAGGAAGAGCGGGGCGAAGTCGGCGGCGGCGCATTGCTTGAACAGCGCCAAGGCCTCGTCGACGCGGCCCTTCCCCCAGAGGATGAGCCCGAGGTAATACTTCGGTTTCCAGGACTCCGGCCTCTGGGCCGCGACCCACTGATAGAGGGGAATCTCCTCTTCGCGGAAGGGGAACACGAGAAGCGGGGAGAGCGCGAGGGCCTTGTCCATGTAGTCCTTGCTCTTGTCCGGGGCGCTCTTCAGATGGAAAAACGACAGCATGGCGAAAACGGTGGGGTGCGCGGGCGCGAACTCCAGGAGGCGGCGCGCGTCGTCGTCGAGGTGCCAACGCATGTAGGCCAAGGCCATTTCGAGGTAGCTCTCGTGCGGCAGCTCGTTCCGGATAAGGGACTTGAATTCGTCGAGCGCCTTCGGGTCGTTGCTCAGGAGATAGAGCTCGAAGCGGCCCAGGTGGTCGAGCGGGTCGAGGTCGAGGAGCCGGGCGAGCGCGGCCCGGGCGGCCTCCGGCCGGCCGGCCTTGCGATGAGCGGCGGCCAGGATCTCGTAGCCGCCGCTGTTGAAGGCATTGGCCTCGATCGATCGCTGGGCGTAGTCGACGGCCAGGTCGAAGCGGCCCTCGCTCATGGAGATTTCCGCGAGGCGGGTGTAGGCCGCCGCCCGGTATTCGAGCGAGCGGGACGCCCAGCCCAGGGTCTCCTTGGCGTCGGTGAGATCGCCGATCAGCCGGGCCGCCAACCCGTAGACGTAGTTGGCTTCGGGATCGTACATCCCGATTTCGAGGGCCTTCCGGGCGAAGCCCAGGGCCTTATCGTATTCGCCCCGGCGAGTGTAGATCTCGGCCGTGCGGGACAGGGCCTGGAGATGGCCCGGGTCCTTGGCCAGGCAGGCCTGGTATTTCTGGAGAGCGAGGTCGAAGTAGCGCGCCTTCTCTTGTTGCAGGCCGCTCAGGAACAGCCCGTCGGCCGTGGACTCGTCGGGCGCCCGGAAGACGAGCGGCCGTTTGAGGTCGTTCGCCCCCGGATCGCTTTGATATGTGAGCTTCGTCCCGACCTTGACGGTGAAGGGCGCGTCTCCCGGAGCGACGGGCAGCGCTTTTTTCAGACTCTGGGCCGCGCTCAGGGTAAGGTGCTCGCGGTAAAGCTCCTTGCTCGAGGACGTCACGATCAGATCGTCGTCGAGGGCCTCGAGCGCGTAAACGCCGACGTTCAGCTTGTCGGCAGCGGCCTCGACGCTCAGCACGCCGGATGGCGAAGACTTGGCCATCGGTCCGATGCCGTTGTAGGGGAACCAGAGCTCCCGCCAGCGGTCAGCCCGCGACGGCGGGAACGTCTCGTGGTCCGACTGGTTGAGGAGGCGTCCGGCCTGCGGCTCGGTGTATTGGCCGTCCTTGTCGGTCAGAAGGTCCACCCAGATTTCGCCGGCGCGCGACTCGTCCCAGATCCAGACCTTGCGGCCGGGCATGTCGTCGTAGAGGGCCCAATGGCCGAAGCCCGAATCCGAGCCTTTGTACCAGGCGCCGTAGAAATCCTCGTATTCCCCGACCGTGAAGTAGCTCTTGGAGTCGGGGAAGGCGTTGTTTTTGTACCAGGAGAGGTCGCGGCCCTGAGCGTCGACCGGCCAGGGCAGGAGCGGGACGTTGTAGTTGTGGCCGATCTCGAAGCGTCCGGGGAAGATATAGCGCAGGTCCTCGGCCGTCTTGATCGCCGCGCACGACCAGAAGTAATACGACTGGCTGTACATCGAGGGATTGAACCAGGCGCCCTTCGTCTCGAAGTAGGCCTTGTCCTTGGGAAGCGTGATCGTGACGCTCCAGCGCGTCCGCGACGGGAGGTCCATCGCGCCGACGATACAGCTTACGCTCCCGTCGGCATTGGTCCGCAGGACGTAGTCCACGGGCGTGGCCGTCGAAGGTGCGTGGCCGACAATCCCGAAGTTGAACTCGATGCCGCCCGAGGTCCACGGGCCGCGGAGGGCGATCTCGCGGAACTTCAGGACGTGGTTGGTGTAGAGGAAATCGCGCTTCGCGGTCTTGTCGGTCGCGCCCCAGACCTTGCCCCCGACCTGGGGCAGGACCGCGACGGAGAGGTAGGGATTCTCCAGGCGGACGACCGTCCATTCCTTGTCGGTCCCCGTGCCGCTGAACTTGTCATAAAAAAAATAGGGGTAAAGCCGGGCGCCCTGGCCTCCCATACTCGAACGGGCGAAGATCGGGACGGGGTCGGGGTCGGTGAAGGGATAGGTCTTGACGACCTCTTTCCTCTCGACGATGCTCGACCCGGTCGGCGCGGCCGCTCCGCCGCCCGAGGCCACAGAGCCGCGGCAGGCCGCAAGAAACCCGGAAGCTATGATGAGGGATAATCCCAGGACGATCCATGATTTTTTCATGACGGCCATCCTCTCCATGTTGCGGCTTCCATCTTATTGATTTTGGGGGAGGGACACAATACGGAAGCAGGGCGGTTCGATGTCAAGGCCGTCAAAATCCGTCCGCGACGTCTGCGACGTCTGCGACGACCAGGTCGTCTTTGACGACCGGGTTGGCCGCGCCGCGCGCTAAAATCCGGCCAGATACGAAACCGAGAAACTCCGGCCGGGGGCGTCCAGTCCCCAGGCGATGCCTCGGTAATTCTCGTCCGTCAGGTTCTCGAGCTCGAGAAGGATGTCGTGGCGCTTCCCGATCTTGAAGCCCGCCCGGAGGCTGACCGTCAGATAGCCCGGGACCGCCGTAAATAAGGGCGACCCGTTGACGCCGACGCCGAGAACGCGGTCCTGGATCTGGGACAGCGTCTCCCCCGTCTTGAGGAGGATGTCGTCGGCCGTCCCGAGCGTGCCGTCCGGGCCCGCCCCCACCCAGCCACGGGCCGTCGCGCCGTTATAGAAAAAACTTTTGATGTTCGACCGCGTCCGCATCGCCCCCGTCCGCCGGTCCTCGAGATCGAGGCTCGACAAGCGCGGCTGTTTCCCGACCGCGTGGAGGACCGGCTCCAGCCAGAACGTCCCGGCCGGGTTCGAGTATCGGAGCTTCAGGTAGAAATCCGCCCCCGGGGTCCCGCCCTCGATATTGGGAGGGAGGCCCGTACTGATGTCCTCGGCGTGGAGAAGGGTGAGGACCGTTGAGACGGAAAAGCGGGGCGTGATCCGCCATTGGAGCGTGTGCTCTAAGCCGGTGATGCGCGCGTCGCCGAAATTCGCCCGGACGAGCACCGGGGTCGTCGAGGCGGGGACGTAGACCGCGCCCGTTTCCGTTTGCGAGGAGATGGTCTGGTCGCCGAGAGTTTTGCCGACCGCGCCCGGAGGCAGGATCAGCGCCTGGTAGGCGATGTTATCCCGGATTGTGTTCAGAAAGATGGACACCTCGGTCGAGAAATTCGGACGGCGAAACGCGAGCCCCGCTTCCCAGGACAGGCTCGTCTCCGGGCGGAGGGCCCCCACCGCCTTGCCGCTCGACACGGCCGTCCCGGCGGCCGAATCCCCGATCAAGGCCCCCATCCCCTGCACGGCGTCGGCCGAGACCTGGAACCCCGAGCCGGTCAGGCCGACCGTCCCGAGGTCGGTGATGTGCGGGGCCCGAAATCCACGGCTGACGTTGGCCGAGAGGGTGAATCCCGGAAGGATGGTCCCGACCAGGCCGGCCCGGAACGTCAGGCTCTCCGCGCTCAGGCTGTCGTCCGGCCAGAGGGGCTTTCCGTTCACGAGCGGGCTGTTCGAGGCTTTGGACTCGTAGCGGACGGCGCCGTAGCGCAGCCCGCCGACGAAGCGGAGGCGGTCCGGCACGATGACGATCGCGTCCTGGACGTAGGCGCCGAGGCTCTTGTAGGTGGCCCCATCCGGAACGCGCCCGCGGCGGATCGAGGAAACCCCCGTCAGGGGATTGACGCCGGTCGAGGGGGCCTCGACGGATTCGGGATAATAATCGAATCCGAAGAGCATCTCCTGGGTCTTGCCCCAGAGCTTCGTGGCCCGCAGCTGAAAGCCGTGGGCGACCGTCCGCTCGGGCTCGTGGGTGACGGTCGCCGTCGGGTTCCCGCTGCCGCCCTGGTTGATGCGCTCCTCGCGTTGGGCGTTGTAGGAATAGACGGCCGTGACCTGGTCGAACGGTCCGAGGTTCGCCCGGTTGTACTTGATATAGAAGAGGTCGCCGCGCAGGTCCTTTAGATCGGCGATCAGGTTGCCGTCCCCGCCGAGCAGCTGGTCGGTACGCTTGCCGCCCTCCTGGCGGACCTGCGAATAGGAAATCAGGATCTGGTCCGACGACGAGGGCGTCCAGTTGAACTTGAACATGCCGCCGTATTGGGTGAATCCGGTATCCGGCTGGCGGTCGGACATGAGCGCATCGGACTTGAGTCCGAAGAACCGGGTGACCGCCGCGTGCGAATCGATGCCCTGCCCGGGCCGGATTAGGTCGATCTTCCGGGCCGCGGAGCCGACCAGGAGGCCGAAGGACGGGGCCGCGTATTGGGCCGAGAAATTCGCCCCGTAGCTCTGGTCCGCGGAATTGTATTGCCCGCCGACCCGGCCCCAAAGGCGCGACGGGCCGTCCGATACCGAGGGGACCTGGGTCAGGAACTGGATGCTCCCGCCGAGCGCATCGCTTCCATATTGGGCGCTGTTCGGACCGCGGAGGATCTCGACGAACTGAAGATAGCCCGGATCGATCAGGTCCATGAAAGTCGTGATGCCGCCCCGGACGGCGGAGTTCGAATACCGGATCCCGTCGACGTAGGTGTTGACCTTGTTGCCGGTCAGGCCGCGGATGTAGATGCCGGCGAGGCTCGGGCTCGTCCGGAGAAGCTGGACGCCGGGCTCTTCGAGCGCGACCTGGGCGATGACCGCCTTGGCCCGCTCGCGGATCGCGGCCGATTCGATGACGTTCACCGGCTGGGTCAGGGTTTCCAGGTCCCGAATGGCCCCGGCCGTCGAAGTCACGGTGACTTCGGCTTCGACCGGCGCCAATTCAAGAACCGTTTCGACTTTGGACTCGGCGCCGCTTGTGACATTGACCGGAACGCGGCGGTCCTGGAATCCGGGCAAGGAGACGGCGAGGACATAGCGCCCGGGCTGGACCTTATCGAGGACGAACCGGCCGTCGGCATCGGATTGCGCGCCGGCGACCGCGGTCCGTTCGCCGCTGAGGAGCGAAAGGCGCGCGCCAGCCAGGGCCTCTCCCATCGTATCCCTGACGATTCCCGTGATCGAGCCTGTAGAGGGCTGGGCGAAGGAAAACCCGGCAAGGGAAATCAGGAGAAAAAGCGTAAGGACCGGAACGATATGGGACACAGGACTTGATTTCGGCATAGACTTTCTCCTCAAAAAGCATTCGACATGCTATATTCGTATTAGACACGAGCCGGGGCCGGTTTCTTCCGGAAAAATCGCGATATTTTCGGCCCCGCCAAATGGGCGCGAAGTCTGGAAACGGCCTCGGCGCCCCGCCCGGCCGGTTCGGATCAGCGATTCATTTCTCGAACTTGGGCTTCGCCCCCACATTGTAAAGGAAGAAGGCGTATTCGTCCGCCGTCGACTCAATGGCCTTCGTCACGTTGCTCGCGCCGTGGCCGGAGCGCGTCTCGATCCGGATGAGGACCGGGTTCCCGCCCTTGTGCTTTTCCTGGAGCGCGGCGATGAACTTGAACGAGTGGGCCGGCACGACCCGGTCATCGTGGTCGGCCGACGTGACGAGGGTCGCCGGGTAGGCCACCCCCTCCTTGATGTTGTGGACGGGCGAGTACGCGAACAGGGTCTTGAAGCCCTTCGCGTCGTCGCTCGAGCCGTATTCCACCGCCCAGCCCCAGCCGACCGTGAACTTGTGGAAGCGGAGCATGTCCATGACGCCGACCGCGGGCAGGGCTACTTTAAATAGCTCGGGCCGCTGGTTGATGACCGCCCCGACGAGGAGGCCGCCGTTCGACCCGCCCGCGATGGCCAGCTTGGCGCTCGAGGTGTATTTTTCCCGGATCAGATATTCGGCCGCGGCGATGAAGTCGTCGAAGACGTTCTGCTTTTTGTCCAGCATCCCCGCCTTGTGCCAGGTCTCGCCGTACTCGCCCCCGCCGCGCAGGTTGGGCTCGGCGAAGACGCAGCCGTTCTCGAGGAGGGCGATGGTCATCGGGTTGAAGGCCGGCTGGACGCTGATGTTGAAGCCGCCGTAGGCGGTTAGGAAGCACGGGTTCTTGCCGTCGAGGGCCAGGCCCTTCTTGTGGACGATGAACATCGGGACCTTGGTCTTGTCCTTGCTCTCGTAGAAGACTTGCTTGACCTCGTAGTCCTCGGGGTTGAACTTCACCTCGGGCTTGCGGAAGACCTGGGAGGCGCCGCTTGAGATCTCGTACTTGTAGATGGTCGAGGGGAAGGTGAACGAGGTGAACGTGTAGAAGATCGTAGTGTCGTCCTTCCAGCCGCCGAACCCGCCGGCCGTGCCGAGAGCCGGGAGGGCGATCTCCCGGACGAGCTGGCCGTCGAGCCCGAGCTGGTAGACCTTCGTGTTCGCGTCCTTGAGATAGGTCGCGAAAAGCTGCCCGCCCGCGGTGTTGGCCCCGGCCAGGACCTCGGGCTTCTCGGGGATGGCCGACGTCCAGTTCTCCTTGGCGGGCTTCTTGGGGTCGATCAGGACGACCTTGAAATTGGGCGCGTCCACGTTCGTCTGGACGAGGAACTTGTCGCCGACGTTGTCGATGACGGCGCTGTCGTTCTCGAAACCCTTGAGCAGGAGCTCGAACTTGGAGCCCGGCTTGGCCAGGTCCTTCCAGGAGGTCTCCGTCCCGGACGTCCCTTCGGAGACGGTCAGGAACGCGTAGCGTTCGTCCTCGCTGACGCCCAAGCCGTAATAGCGCAGCGGATGGGCCTTGTCCTCGAAGACGAGGGCGTCCTTCTCCTGCGGGTCGCCGAGTTTGTGATAGAAGACCTTCTGGTATTCGTTCTTGGCGGTCAGCTCCTTGCCGGCGGCCGGTTTGTCGTAGCCGCTGTAGAAGAAGCCGTTCTTGAACCAGGACGCGGCCGAGAACTTGTTCCACTGGATGCGGTCGGGCAGTTCTTTCTTCGTGGGGAGCTCGAGGACGCGGATCTCGGACCAGTCCGAGCCGGCCTCGCCGCGCGAGAGGGCGGCGTATTTCTTGTCGCCCGAAAAGCCGGCCAGCCCGATCCGGATCGTGCCGTCGGCCGAAAGCCGGTTGGGATCGATCAAAACCTCGGGCGTCCCCTCCAGTCCTTTCTGGATGTAAATGACGGACTGGTTTTGCAGCCCGTCATTCTTGGAGAACAAGTAAAACTCCCCGACGCGGAAAGGCGAGGAAAAGCGCGGATAGTTGATGATGTCGGTCAGGCGCTTCTTGAGGCCCTCGCGGAAGGGGATCTTCTTCAGATAGTCGAACGTCACGGCGTTCTGGGCCTCGACCCACTTCCCGGTCTCGGCGGATTTGTCGTCCTCGAGCCAGCGGTAGGGGTCCGCGACCTTTGTCCCGAAATAATCGTCCACCTGGGTGCCCTTCGCGGTCACGGGGTAAACGATTTTCTCGGCGGGCTTACACATGGGTAATGTCAGGATCAAACACAACATGAATAAGGCGAGCCATTTTTTCTCCATGAAAACCTCCCTGCGGGTCGGCCAAAGAAATTATACGGAGCTTCAAAACGCGTCTCTGCGCCCAAAAAATATAGCCCCATTCTTTGGGGGTGTCAATGCGAACGAGGACTTCCCCAAGCCCATGATTGGTTTCGTGGACAGGAGGGGACATCAAGCGGCGCGAATAAAATTCTTGCCCTCCTTGACAACTGTCATATGCTAACATATCTTGTTATATTATGACATCCTACAAATCGCGGGAAATCATCCGCCCCCTGACTGAGGCGCTGGCCCAGATGCCGGTGGTCGTCCTGTCCGGAATGAGGCAGAGCGGTAAAAGCACCCTGCTCTTGAACCAACCCGAACTCAAACACCGCCGCTATGTGAGCTTTGACGATTTCAACACTCTGGAGGCCGCCCGGCGAAATCCCGAGGCGCTGATTCGCGACGACGAGCCGATAAGCATCGACGAGGCCCAGAAGTTCCCGGAAATCATGACGGTCATCAAGCAATCCGTGGACAAAAAGCGCACTCCCGGCAAGTTCCTGCTGAGCGGCTCGGCGAATTTCCTGCTGCTCAAAACCATCGCCGAGAGTTTGGCCGGCAGAGCCGTTTATCTGACCCTCCATCCCTTTATCCGCCGAGAAATCCTCGACGCCAAACAGCCGCCGGCGCTTCTGCATTTCTTGGCTAAAAGCGTTTTCCCCCAGCGCAAAACGCGCCCGTTGACCGGCCGGGACGTTCTCCTTGGCGGCATGCCTTCGATCTGCCTCGGCGAAATCCAAAAACCCCAAATCTGGTTCCGCGGTTATGAGCAAACCTATCTGGAACGCGACGTCCGCTCCTTGGCCCAGGTGGCGGATTTGGTATCGTTCCGCCACCTGTTACGGTTGGCGGCGTTACGCACCGGGCAGATTCTCAAACAAAGCGAGTTGGCCCGAGACGCCAAATTGAACGTGATGACCGCCGGCCGATATTTGTCGTTGATGGAGGCGTCATTCGTCATTTTCCGTCTGCCGCCATATTTGAGCAACCGATCCAGCCGGCTGATAAAATCGCCCAAACTGTACTTCGGCGATACAGGATTGGCCGGCTACCTGGCGGGTGTCCAGGAACCCGGCCGAGGGAATATCTTAAGCGGCGCTCTGTGGGAAAACTATGTTGCCCAGAATCTCCAAGGCCTTCTCTCGGCGCATTGTCCCCAGGCGAATCTCACCTACTGGAGCATCCAAGGCCGCCACGAAGTGGATTTTATAATTGAGATTGGCCATAAGACCCTTGCGATCGAAGTCAAATCCGGCAGCCGTTGGCAGGAACGCGATTTAATCGGCTTGAAGGCGTTTCTCAATACCGACCCGACATGTGTCGGGGCGATCTTGGCCTACAACGGAGATAAGACACTGAGATTGGGAGACAAAATCTGGGCGGTGCCGATAGAACTGCTCCTCAACTGATCAGGTCAGTGAACGATAGAACGATAGGAATTTGCTTTTTCCGCGGTATAGCGAATTCCCGCTCCGGAAGCGGATCCGGCAAACCCGCTTCGGGGATTGCCGCAGTCAAGATACTTCTCGATGACGTCCTTGACGATCGGCCGGAAGTAGCCGTAGGCCTTCTCGAAACGCTCGTATTCCGCGACGAACCGCTCGAAATGATGGAACAGCACCCGGTAGAGAACCGTGTGTTCCGGATGTCGAGGACGATAGACTCCCGCCATGGCGGGAGAAAAGCCTCAAGAAACGGGCCAACGCCAA
>JADGNV010000100.1 GCA_017883285.1 Candidatus Aminicenantota bacterium
GCAGATCTCGACCCGGATCTCTTTCTTCGTCGACCTCGTCTGGAACGTGCTGCCGCAAGCGCAGATCACGGTGCAGGCGTCATAATTCGGATGAATGTCTTTCTTCATCGGTCGTATCTCCTCTGTCAGGCGCGGTATTATATCAGATTCCGGACGGGAGATACAAATCCCCATCGCCGATCACAGCGAACACGCCGGAGGAAGGCCTAATCCGCCTGGAACTTCCGCGAATACGTCTCCCAGTCGATGGTGAACGACTGCCGGCTCATGCTTTTCTTGACCCTTTCCCGATAGGCCCGGGAATTGAAATAATCACGGAGGTCCCGTTGCAAGGGATGGACCTGCTCCTCGGCCCGCCACTCGTAGACGGAGCCGTCGGCCTTCATGAGGCAGTTCAGATAGACCGCCCAGGCCAGGTGGCGGATGGAGAGACGGCTGAATGCCTGGCGGATGGCCAGGATCTCTCCTTCCTTCTCGGGGTTGAGGAAGCGGAAATAGCGCGAAAAGAGGACCGCGTTGTGGTAGAACGCCGGAAAAGCCAGGAGCGCGTCCTGGCGGGTGAGCTTGCCGATGTAGACAAAGATGTCCATCACCTTCCGGCTCATGCCCAGGCCCGGATGCATCTGCCCGGGCAGCGAGCCCCGCTTTTCGCTGAACTCCTCGGCGGGATTCTGGAGGGTGAGCCATTCCAGGACGAGGGTCTTGAAACACCGGCCGGTCGATTCCGGCAGGAGCGCCGGTCGGGGCGCGAACATGCCCTCCCGGATCTTCAGGTCGACGATGAGGTTCTCCGGCGTTTTCTCGCGGAGAAAGATCTGGAACCGTTGAAGGGGAAATTGGGTGGAATCCAGTTCGTAGGCGAGCGGCCAGAGCCCGCGCTTCCGCGCTTCCTTGGTGAAGCCCTTTCGGTCCATGACGGCGAGGACTTCGTTGAGCGTGTATTTGCCCAGGAACAGGGAGGTCCCTTTTCGTTCGGCGAGCTCGGAAAAGACCTCCTCCTCCCCCAAAAGATAACCGGTCCCCCAGAACGGAGTGATTTTAGAATCGTCCTTGCCCATGTCGACCGCTCAGCCTCCCGCCGCCTTGCCTCTCCGCCATTTTAGTCGAACCGGAAGGCGCCGACAAGGGAATTATGCCGGTGACGGCACCGCCGGTACGGGCGGACGAGGCGCGGCCAACTCGCGATAAAACGACAGCGTGTCGTCGCCGAGCGTCGTCTGGCGGGCCAGGGCGAAGTATTTCGTCCGAAACTTTGTCTTGAAGTGGTGCCGGAGGACGATGAGCCCCCCGGGCGCGAGGATCCCGCGTTTGGCGATGACTTTCAGCGGGTCCCGTTCGTCGAGGAACCGGTAGGGCGGGTCGAGAAAAATGAGGTTGAACCGCGCCTTCTCCTGGGCCAGATGGATCACGGCCCGGTTGAATTCCTGGAGAACGACGTGGGCGGACGCGGCGGCCCCGCACTTGTCGAGGTTGTGCTTGATCACGGAGGCCGCCGTCGGAAACTCCTCGATGAAGACCGCACCGGCCGCGCCCCGGCTGAGGGCCTCGATCCCGATCGAGCCCGTGCCGGCGAACCCGTCGAGCACCTTCGTATCCCGGACCTCGTCGCGGAGGATGTTGAAGAGGGCGGACTTGAGCTTGTCCGGCATGGGCCGGACGAGCGGGCTCGGCACTTTGCGAAGTCTCGCCCCTTTATAAATGCCGCTGATGACTCTGATCATGGCCCGCCTCCCCTCTCAATAGAAGAGCGCGATCCCGCCCGCGCGCGTCTTGAGATCCTTGATGCCGTAGGGCAGATCGACCCACGCCCGGATGTTCGCGGCGTCGGTCTTGCCCATCCGGGTGGCGATGTCGATGATGACGTCGAGGAGGGGGAGCGGGACTTCCTGGCCTTCGAGGAAGAGCTTCCGGAATTCGAGCCGGGCTCTGCCCTCCCGGACGACGAGGAGCCCTTCGAAGAAGAGGTTCATCTGGGGCTTGATGAAGGACGGCAGGTTCTGCCGGCGGAGGTCCACGACGGCCTTGCCCTCGACACGGTTCTCGCCGAACAGCTTGAGCTTCAGCTCCTTCAGGATGTCCTCCTTCTCCTCCTCGATCCGGTAGGCGACGTACGCGTTGCACTCCCCTTCGGAGAAATCCGACCGGCGGAGGCCCGGGGCCTTCGAAGCAAGGCTCTCGGCCTGGATGCGGTCGAGGGCTTTGAGGACTTTCAGGGCCTGGTCCCGGACCGCGGCCTGGAGCTCGGCACCCGGCGCCGGCGGCGCGGACAGCGAGAGCGCGGCAAGAAGGACGACGAGCGGTCGGGCGAACCGGTTCATGGGACGGGGAGCCTCCACTCCCGGCACCCATGCTAACAAAACGGAGGGATGGTGTAAATAAGGCGGGACAGCCGTCGGAGCGAATTCCCGGGCGGATCGCGCTCCGATAGCCAATTTTGGGTTGTAATCCGAGAAAAAGGAGGGTAAACTGGTTTGCTCCAAAGATCATGACTCAATTCGAATTCGCAAAACAGGGAACCGTGACTCCCGCTCTCCGGGCGGTCGCTCTGGACGAAAAGATCGCCGTCGACGATCTCCTGGCCCTGGTCGCCGAAGGCCGGGTGGTCGTCCCGTTCAACCCGCGCCACCCCCGGCTCCGGCCGATGGGCGTGGGCCACCGCCTCCGGACCAAAGTCAATGTCAATATCGGGACCTCCAAGGATTTCCAAAATTTGGAGGACGAGCTCCGGAAAACGGATATCGCCCTGGAATACGGAACCGATACGATCATGGACCTCAGCACGGGCGGCGACCTGAAAAAGATCCGGGGCATGATCCTCGACCGGGCGCCGGTCCCCCTGGGGACGGTCCCCATCTACCAGGCCGCGATCGAAGCCATCGACCGCCGCGGTTCGATCGTTTCCTTGACCGTGGACGACCTTTTCGCCGCTATCGAAGCCCAGGCGCAGGAGGGGGTGGACTTTATGACCGTCCACTGCGGACTGACGCTGCGGGCCGTCGAGCGGCTGAAGAGCCAAGGCCGGGTGGCCGACATCGTTTCCCGGGGCGGCGCATTCCACCTGGCCTGGAGCCTGCACAACGGGAAGGAAAACCCGCTCTATGAGCACTTTGACCGGCTCCTCGAACTCGCCCGGACCTACGATTTCACCCTGAGCCTCGGCGACGGGCTTCGCCCCGGGTCCATCCTCGACGCCACGGACCGGCCTCAGATCGAGGAGCTCCTGACGCTCGGCGAGCTCGTCAAGCGGGCTTGGGCCGCGGGCGTCCAGGTCATGGTCGAAGGGCCGGGGCACATTCCCCTCGACCAAGTCGAGATGAACGTCAAGCTCCAGAAGCGCGTCTGCCACGGCGCCCCGTTTTACGTGCTCGGCCCGCTGGTCACGGACATCGGGGCCGGATACGATCACATCGTGGGCGCGATCGGCGGCGCCATCGCGGCGGCCGCCGGAGCCGATTTTCTCTGCTACGTCACGCCGGCCGAACATCTCGGGCTGCCTTCCCCGGACGACGTCCGCGAAGGCCTGATCGCCTCCCGGATCGCCGGACACGCGGCCGACATCGTCAAAGGCCTGCCCGGCGCCCTGGAGCGCGACCTCAGGCTCTCCCAGGCCCGCAAAAAGCTGGACTGGGAAGGCCAGCAGAGGCTCGCTCTCGACCCCCGCAAATTCGAATCCGTCCGCCGGGACCGCCGGTCCGGGTCTGCCGCCTGCTCCATGTGCGGAGACTACTGTGCCATGCAGCTCGTCTCCAAATTCCTGGGAAACCCGGGAGAGGCGGATGCCGGCAAGTGCTGACCGGCTGCTCTTCGGAACGGCCGGCGTCCCGGACTCGACCCCCCAGACCTCGACGCTTTCGGCCCTCCAGCACCTTCACGGCCTGGGGCTCGACTGCCTGGAGATGGAGTTCGTCCGCGGGGTGAAGATCGGGAGCGACACCGCGGCGAAGGTCGGGGCGAAGGCCCGCGCCCTGGGCCTCAGCCTCAGCGCCCACGCCCCCTACTACGTCAATCTCAATTCGCCCGAGCCGGGCAAACGGCTCCAAAGCCAGGACCATCTCCTCCGTTCGGCGCGCGCGGCGGCGCTCTGCGGGGCGAAAAGCGTCGTCTTCCACGCCGGCTACTACGGGGCGTCGACGCCCGAAAAAACCTACGAGGCCATCCGGCAGGAAATCGGCCAGGTCCTGTCCGCCCTCCGGGCCGAGCGCAGCCCCGTCCTCCTGCGCATCGAAACCATGGGCAAATCGTCCCAATTCGGAACCCTGGACGAAGTCCTGACCCTCTGCAAGGAGGTCGAAGGCCTCCAGCCCTGCCTCGATTTTTCCCACTTGCACGCCCGGCAGGGAAAGGCGAACTCCTATCTCGATTTCCATCGCATCCTGAGGAAAGTCGAAAAGCGGCTCGGCAAGGCCGCCCTGAAAAACATCCACATCCATATCTCCGGAATTGAATACAATCCCAAGGGCGAGGTCCGCCACCTCAACCTGCCCGATTCCGATTTCTGCTACCACGAATGGATCCAGGCCCTCGGCGACTTCGATGTCGAGGGGACCGTCGTCTGCGAGAGCCCGGCCCGCGAGACCGACGCGGCGATGCTCAAGAACCTCTACCGGTCGTACCGGCTCAAGCGCTGATCCGGCGGGAATTTAGGCCGGCAGTAAAAAACGCATTTTCCCCCTAGTCACGCCCCTTCAAGGTCGCTATAATATAACCTTTTCGCAATCAGCCGATAAGGAGCATCCATGATCGAAATACGCTTTCACGGCCGGGGCGGCCAGGGAACGGTCGTGGCCTCGAAGATCCTCGCCGACGCGCTCGCCCAGGAAGGCAACTACGTCCAGGCCTATCCGGAATTCGGCGTCGAGCGGCGCGGCTCGCCCGTCGTGTCCTTCATCCGCATCGACAGCAAGCCCATCTACGACAAGAGCCGGATCTATGCGCCCGGCCACGTGGTCGTGGTCGACCCGACGCTCGTCGAGGCGATCGACATCACCGAGGGCCTGCAGGACGGCGGTTGGATCATCATCAACAGCGACAAGAAACCGGAGGAATTTGCCTTCCCCTCCCGGTTCCGGGTGGCGACGGTCAACGCCACCGAGATCGCCGTCCAGAACAAGCTCGGCACGCTGGGCGCGCCGATCGTCAACACGGCCATCGTCGGCGTCGTGATCCGGATCCTCGGCCTGACGAAGCTCGAATCGCTCCTCAAGGCCATCGGAGACGCCATCACGATCAAGCCCGAGAACAACCGGAAGGCGGCCTCGGAGGCCTACGCGCGGGCCGGCGCCTACGTATAAGGAAGGACCCCATGCCCAAGAAACGAGACGCTCAAAAGATCGTTTTCACGTCCGCCGCCGAGGTGCCGACCATGCCCATGTCCCTCGGCTCGATGCTCTGGAACAAGACCGGCTCCTGGCGCAACATCCGGCCGGAGATCAAACTCGAGGACTGCATCCAGTGCGGCATCTGCTGGAAGTTCTGTCCCGACATGTCGATCGTGATCGAGGACGAATGGCCCGTCGTGGACTACGACTTCTGCAAAGGCTGCGGCATCTGCGCCGAGGAATGCCCGACGAAGTGCATCGTCATGGTGGAGGAACGGAAATGAAAAAAGTCCTCATGGGGAACCACGCGCTATCCTACGGGGCCATGCTCGCCCGCACCCAGGTGATCGCGGCCTACCCGATCACGCCCCAGACGCAGGTCGTCGAGCTCCTCTCCGAGATGTGCGCCGACGGGACGCTCGACGCCAAGTTCATCAAGGTCGAGTCCGAGCACTCGGCCATGGCCGCCTGCATCGGGGCCTCGGCCGCCGGCGCCCGGACCTTCACCGCCACGTCGTCCCAGGGGCTGGCCCTCATGCACGAAATGCTGCACTGGGCCTCGGGCGGCCGGCTGCCGGTCGTCATGGGCAACGTCAACCGGGCCATGGCCCCGGGCTGGACCATCTGGTCCGATCAGAACGACAGCCTCTCCCAGCGGGACACGGGCTGGATGCAATATTACTGCGCCAGTAACCAGGAAGTCTTGGACACCGTCCTCCAGGCCTTTAAGGTGTCCGAAGCGCTGTCCATTCCGAGCATGGTCATCCTCGACGCCTTCTCCCTGTCGCACACCTACGAGGTCGTCGACATCCCCGAGGCGGAGAAGGTCGACGCCTACCTGCCGCCCTTCCGGCCGCCGTACCGGGTCACGCCGAGCGATCCGCGCGCCTTCGGCGGCCTGACCGCCCCCGAGCACTACTTCGAATTGCGCTACAAGCTCCAAAAGGACATGGAAAAGGCCCCGGCCCTGATCGAGGCCACGGGCAAGGAATACGAAAAGATCTTCGGCCGGCGCCTCAGCCTGGTCGATCCCTATCTCTGCGACGACGCCGAGATCGTCCTGGTGACCTCGGGGACCGCGGGCTACACCGCCCGCGTCACGGTCGACGCGATGCGCGAAGCCGGCACGAAGGTCGGGAACCTGCGAATTAAAGTATTCCGCCCCTTCCCCTTCGAGGAGGTCCGGCGCCATACCCGGGCGGCGAAGAAGATCGCGGTCGTCGACCGCAACATCTCCTACGGCCACCACGGCATTTTCTCCCAGGAGCTGAAATCGGCCCTCTACGGCCATGCGGACGGCAAGCCGGTGTTCGGCTTCATCGCCGGGCTGGGCGGCCGGGACATCACCCCGGGCTCGTTCCAGGAGGTCGTGGATTACACGATCGCCCACGAGCGCCCCGAAGCGGAGATCGCCTGGATCGGAGTCAAGAAATGAGCAAAGCGAAAAAGATGAAACTCACCCTCCCCACGGAGGAACTGGTCGGGCCGGGGAACCTCGCCTGCCAGGGCTGCGGCGCCAACCTCGCTCTGCGCTATGTCCTCAAGGCCCTGGGCCAGAAGACCGTCCTGTGCATCCCGGCCTGCTGCTGGGCCGTCATCGACGGCCCCTTTCCCCATTCCTGCATGGGGGTGCCCATTTACCACTGCGCCTTCGAGACCGCGGCCTCGACGGCCACCGGCGTCAAGGCCGGCCTCCAGATGACCGGCGACAACGAGACGACGGTCGTCGCCTGGGCGGGCGACGGCGGGACGTTCGATATCGGCCTCCAGGCCCTGAGCGGGGCGGCCGAGCGCAACGACGACATCATCTACGTCTGCTACGACAACGAGGCCTACATGAACACGGGCATTCAGCGCAGCTCGGCGACGCCGCTCGGGGCCTGGACGACCACGACCCCCGTCAAGTTCTTCAAGGACGAGCCCAAAAAGGACATCGACGCCATCATAGCCGCCCACCGGATCCCGTATCAGGCAACAGCCTCCATAGCCTATCCCGAGGACGTCTATAAGAAGGCCAGGAAGGCCAAGGACATCAAGGGGACGCGCTTCCTCCACATCTACGCCCCCTGCCCGACCGGCTGGAAGAGCCGGCCGGAGGACGCGGTCAAGCTCGGCCGGATGGTCGTCCAGAACTGCATCTTCCCCCTCTTCGAGGTCGAACACGGGGAGAAGTACACCTTGACGATGAAGCCCTCGAACAAAAAACCGATCGACGATTATCTCAAGCTCCAGGGGCGGTTCCGCCACCTCCAGCCGGAGACGATCAAGATCATGCAGGAGGCCGTGGACCACGAATGGGCCCGCCTCCTCAAGAACTGCGAAAACCGCTGACGTATGAAACAGATCTCCATTGTCCTGATGATCGCCGTCCTCGCCGCTTGGGGAGGGGCCGCGTCCCAGACCGCCGCCGGCCAAGCCGCGCCCGACTTCACGGTGAAAGACCTCGACGGGAAGACGATCTCCCTCGCCGCCCTGAAGGGGAAGGTCGTCCTGATCAACTTCTGGGCGACTTGGTGCCCGCCCTGCCGGGAGGAGATCCCGGATTTCGTCGCCTTTTACAATGAGAACAAGGACAAGGGGCTCGAGATCGTGGGGCTTTCGGTCGACAAGATGACCGCCAAGGAGCTGAAGCCCTTCGTGGCCCATTTCAAGATTTCGTACCCGGTGGCCCTCGCGACCTCGAAAATCATCCGCGATTTCGAGCCGGGAGACGCCATCCCGACGACGATCGTCATCGACAAAAAAGGCGTCATCCGGGACAAGCAGGTCGGAGCGATGGACCGCGCCACCTTAGAAAAGCTCTTCACAAAATTATCGGCCGAAAAATAGAGAATTACCCCCGGATCGATTAATTTAGCCCGGCGAGGGGGATGCTGTGAGAAGGGCATCCGGAGGCGAGCGGGCATGGACCAGAGGCTCGCAGAGCCGCTGGGAGCGAGCCGAGGAAACGAGCCGGTTTCCGCGCCGGGGAAACCGGCGTACCTTCGAACAGCATCCCCGAGCCTACCACTTGTAGACGATCGACGCCCAGGTGAACCCGGCGCCGAAGGCGTCGAGGACCATGATCGTCCCCGGCTTGATCTTCTTGTGCTGGCGGAGCTCGGCGATCGCGACCGGGATGCAGGCCACGGACATGTTGCCGTAGCGATCGATGTTCACGTAGATCTTGTCCTTCGGGATCTTCAGCCGCTCTCCGACCGCGTCGATGATCCTCTTGTTGGCCTGGTGGGGGATGAAGAGGTCGATGGCCTCTTTGGCGATGTTGGCTTTCCGGAGCGCCTCTTCCGCCGCCTCGGCCATGCGCTTGACGGCGTGCTTGAAGACCTCGTTGCCTTTCATGACGATGAACTGTCCGTTCTCGGCCACGGTCTGGAGGGTCGTAGGTTTCTGGGTCCCGCCCGCCGGGATGAGGAGGAGGTTGGTCAGCGTCCCGTCCGCTTTCCAATACGACGAGAGCATCCCCGATCCGTCCCGGCTCTCCTCGAGGACGACGGCCGCCGCGCCGTCGCCGAACAGGATGCACGTGCCCCGGTCCTTCCAGTTCGTGACCTTGGTCAGGACCTCGCCGCCGATGAGGAGGACCCGCTTGGCCGATCCGCTCAGAATCAGGCCCTCCGCCACGATGAGCCCGTAGAGAAAGCCCGTGCAGCCGGCGATCACGTCGAACGCGGGGACGGTCCCCGCCTCGAGCTTGGCCTGGACCCAGCAGGAAGTCGCGGGGAAGACCGTGTCGGGCGTATTGTTGCACACGATGATGAGGTCGATGTCCTTGATTTCGAGGTGCGCGTTCTTGAGCGCCCGTCGGGCCGCCTCCACGCACAGGTCGGAGGTGGCCTGGTCGGCGGCGGCGATGTGCCGCTCGCGGATGCCCGTGCGGGTGACGATCCACTCGTCGGTGGTGTCGACCATCTTCGCCAAGTCGGCGTTGGTCAGGATCTGGTCCGGGACGTAGTAGCCCGTCCCGACGATTTTGATCAGTCTTCGGTTTTCCATGATGAATCCTTCCCGTTCAAAATCAATTTTCTATAACACAAACGCCGCGGCGTTTGCAAACCGGCCGGGGCGGGGGTACAATTCTTTTCCATGAAATTCCGGCAGTTTTGCGTCCCGATTTCCC
>JADGNV010000101.1 GCA_017883285.1 Candidatus Aminicenantota bacterium
CCCTCGCCGAGGCGCGCGCGCGGGTCGCCCGGCTGATCGGCGCCGACGAGGGCGAGATCTATTTCGTCTCCTGCGGATCCGAAGCCAACAACTTCGCCCTCAAGGGCCTGGCCGCGGCCAACAAACCCAAAGGGACCCACCTGGTCCTATCGGCGATCGAACACAATTCGGTCCTCAACGCGGCCAAGAGCCTGGAGAAGTCCGGGTGCACCACGACCCTCGTCCCCGTGGACGGGGAGGGGCGGGTCGATCCCGCCGCGGTGGAAAAAGCGATCAAGCCCGAAACCGTCCTTGTCTCGATCCAGCTGGCCAATTCGGAAGTGGGCACGATCCAGCCGCTGGCGGAGATCTCCAGAGTCGCCCGGGCCCGGAAGATCCTCATCCATACCGATGCCGTGGCGGCCGCCGGCAACATCCCGATCGACGTCGCCGCTCTGGGCGTCGACGCCCTGAGCCTCGCCGGCGACCAGTTCTACGGCCCGAAGGGGAGCGGCGCCCTCTACGTCCGCAAGGGCGTCAAGATCCTGCCCCTGATCGACGGCGGCATCCAGGAGAACGGCCGGCGCGGCGGGACGGAAAACGTCCCGGCGATCATCGGATTGGGCCAGGCCGCCGAAATCGCCCGGCTCAAGATGGCGGAGCGCACCGCCGCCGCGGTGGAGCTTCGGGACAGGCTGATTTCCGAGCTTCCCCGCCGCATCGAGCACGTTCGCCTGACCGGCCCGGCGAAAAACCGCCTGCCCCATCATGCCAGCTTCGTCGTCTCCTTCGTCGAGGGCGAAGGCATGCTCCTCCATCTGGACATGAAGGGGATCGCCGCCTCCAGCGGCTCGGCCTGCACGTCCAAATCGCTCAAGGTTTCCCACGTCCATCTGGCCCTGGGCCTGGACCACGCCACGGCCCAGGGGTCGATCGTCTTCAGCTCGATCGAGGGGACGACGGGGGCCGGCATCGACCAATTGCTCGAAGTCTTTCCGCCGATCGTCGAACGGCTGCGGAAAATGTCCCCGCTCTATACGGAGTTCCTGAAGGAGAACGCGCGATGATGTATTCCGAAAAGGTCATGGACCATTTTTCCAATCCGCGCAACGTCGGGACGCTCCCCGACGCCGACGGGGTCGGACAGGTCGGGAACCCCGTCTGCGGCGATATGATGACGTTCTACATCAAGGTCAAAGACAACCGCCTGGCCGATATCAAGTTCCAGACGTTCGGGTGCGGCGCGGCCATCGCCGTCTCCAGCATGGTCTCCGAAATGGCCATGGGCAAGACCCTCGAAGAAGCCGCCGAAATCACCAACGAGAAGGTGGCCGAGGAGCTCGGCGGCCTGCCCAAGAACAAGCTGCACTGCTCCAACCTGGGGGCCGACGCCCTCCACTTGGCCATCGCGAACTACAAAGCCAAGCAGCAGGGCCTGGCCGCGGCCGAAGCCTCCTCCGCGGCGGCGCCCAAGGCCGAGGACGAAGAGTGCAGCTGCCCCTACTGCGAGGGACCGCTCAAGGGCATGGAGGAGCTCTGCTCCTGCAGCCACTGTGAGATCGACCTCGTCGAATGCCCCCACTGTCACAAGTACACGAACAAGGCCGAGGCGTCCTGCACCCATTGCGGGGCCGTCCAGGATTGAGCTTCATGCTCGAGCCCATCGACAAGGCCGCCCTGGCCGCGACCATCCTCCGGCTCAAGAAGGAGCGCAACGCCGTTATCCTGGCCCATAACTATCAGCCTGGGGACGTGCAGGACGTCGCCGATTTCGTCGGGGATTCGCTCGAGCTCAGCCGCACGGCCGCGGCGGCGCCCCAGGACGTCATCGTCTTCTGCGGCGTCCATTTCATGGCCGAAACCGCGGCCATCCTGGCCCCGGAAAAAACCGTCCTCATCCCCGATCCCCGCGCCGGCTGCCCCATGGCCGACATGATCACGCCGGACGAGGTCATCAACTGGAAGGCCCAGTACCCCGGCCGGAAAGTCGCCTGCTACGTGAATACCTCCGCGGCGGTCAAGGCCGAGTGCGATATCTGTGCGACCTCGGCGAACGCGGTCCAGGTGGTGAATTCCCTTGAGGGAAAAGAAGTTCTCTTCGCGCCGGACCGCAACCTGGCCGCGTGGACCGCGACCCAGACGGGCAAGATCATCATCCCCTGGGACGGCTATTGCTACGTCCACAACAACATCCTGGCGCGGGACGTGCGGGAGAAGAAGAAAGCCCACCCGGAGGCCAAGGTCTGGGCCCACCCCGAGTGCCGCCCCGAAGTCATCGCCATGGCCGACAAAGTCCTCTCCACGGGAGGGATGGTCCGGGAAGCGCGGACGACCGACGCCGCGGAGATCATCATCGCCACCGAGGCGACGATGGTCTACCGCCTGGAAAAAGAGAATCCCGGGAAGAAGTTCTACCCCGCCCACGAACTGGCGCTCTGCACCAACATGAGAAAGACCACGCCGTCTAAAGTCGCCGCCGCCCTGGAGCAGATGATCCATCGCGTCGTCGTTCCGCCCGAGATCGCCGCCCGCGCCCGAGTGGCGATCGAACGCATGATCCGTCTCTGAATGGGGGGCCGACCCCCTGAAAAGGAAGGTTGATATGACGCTGGACCCGAAGCTCAAGCCCTATGATGTCTACCCGCTCGCCATCCGCGCCGAAATCGACGCCGCCGAAATCTATCGGAAGCTCCTCGACGGGGTGAAGAACGAGATCCTCAAGCAAAAGCTCGTTTTCCTGGCCGGGGAGGAGGACCGCCACAAGGCCATTCTGGAGCGCGTCTTCCACGACCATTTCCCCGAGCGCAAGCTGGTCGTTCCGGCCGCTTCGGCGCGTCCCAAGAAAAAGATCGACCTGGCCGATTCCGCGGCCGTCCTCGACCTTTTCCGCCTGGCCATGCAGAAGGAGAAGGAGGCCGAGGAGTTCTACAGGAGCGGGAAAGCCGGGGCCGAGGACGCCCAGAGCAAGCGGATCTTCGAGTACCTGGCCCGCGTCGAGCGGAGCCACTATCACATCCTTCGCGCCGAGATCGACATCCTGGAGAAGTTCCCCGATTACTACAACGCCGAGGCCGAGTACTTCGGCCAGGACCTCTTCCACGTCGGCACCTGAGATGGAACCCGCGCGGGAACGCATCGGCCGGATTCTCGGAATCCTCAAGAAAGAATACCCCAAATCCGTCACGCTCCTGCACCACAAAACCCCGCTCCAACTCCTCGTCGCCACGATCCTTTCGGCCCAGTGCACGGACGAGCGGGTCAACCGGGTCACGCCGGGGCTCTTCCGCAAATACCCCAGCGCCAAAGCTTTCGCCGAGGCCCAGCCCGCCGAGCTCGAGATGGACGTCCGTTCGACGGGCTTTTTCCGCAATAAGACCAAGAATATCATCGGCGCGGCCAAGACGATCGTCGCCGATTTCCACGGCCGCGTCCCGGACACGATGGAGGAGCTTCTGACCCTGCCGGGCGTCGCCCGCAAGACGGCCAACATCGTCCTCTCGTCGGCTTTCGGAAAAGCCGAGGGCATCGCCGTGGACACCCATGTCGCCCGGATCTCCCGCCGGCTGGGCCTGTCGGAGGAGAGCGTGCCGGAAAAGATCGAGCGCGACCTCATGGCCCTCGTCCCGAAGACCTACTGGATCGATTTCAACTCTATGCTGGTCAACCACGGGCGGGCCGTCTGCCAGTCGCGGAAGCCCCGCTGCCCGGAGTGCAAGGTGAATTCCCTCTGCCCGAAGATCGGCGTCGATCCCAAGTTCACCGCCGCTTCCGCCTGAACGGCCGGGGTCCGATCGCGCTATAATCATATAGGGAGGCTTTTGGACGGCCATGATCCATGAGGCGATGCTGTGGGGGCCCGGGGAAGGGAAGCGGACGGATTGCCGGCTGTGCGCGCACCGCTGTAACATCGCCCCGGGGAGCTGGGGCGTTTGCGGAGTCCGGGAAAACCGCGCGGGGGCGCTCGTTACGCATGTCTACGGCGAGGTTATCGCCGCCCACGTCGATCCCATCGAGAAGAAGCCATTCTACCATTTTCTGCCGGGCTCGTCCTCGTTCTCGATCGCCACACCCGGCTGCAATTTCCGCTGCGGCTTCTGCCAGAACTGGCAGATCTCCCAGCTTTCGGCGAAGGACGGGGAAACCGGCGGCGGCCAAAAGCTGGCTCCCGCCGAGGCCGTCCGGATCGCCCTCGACCGCGGCTGCCGCAGCATCTCCTACACCTACACCGAGCCGACGATCTTCTTCGAATACGCCTACGACATCGCCCGGCTGGCCAAGGACGCCGGCCTGGCCAACACTTTCGTCACCAACGGCTTCATGACCCCGGAGGCTCTGGAAACCATCCGCCCCTTCCTCGACGCGGCCAACGTCGACCTGAAGGCGTTCCGGGAGGAGACCTACAAGAAAGTCTGCAAGGGCCGGCTTCAGCCCGTGTTGGATACGATCGCTTTGATGCGGCGGCTCGGCGTGTGGGTCGAGGTGACCACCCTGGTCGTCCCGGGCATGAACGACAGCGAAGCCGAGCTGGGCGAGATCGCCCGCTTTCTTGCGGGCGTCGATCCGGCGATTCCCTGGCATCTCAGCCGCTTCCACCCCGACTACGAGTTCACCAAAGAAAAGCCCACCCCGGTCGCCGCGCTGGACCGCGCCGCCGAGCTCGGCCGGCAGGCCGGGCTCCAGTTCGTCTACGTCGGCAACGTCGCGGGGAAGGGCGACCTCACCCTCTGCCCCAACTGCGGCCACCGGCTGATTTCCCGCCAGGGCTTCTGGGTCGAGGAAAATGCGGTCGCCGGAGGGCGGTGCCCCTCGTGCGGCAAGGCCGTCCCCGGGGTCTATTGAGGGAAAGACGCGAGATTGACAGACGTCGGGGGTCGGGGCTATAGTTCACCGCCAGTGCGAAAAATCCGTCGGAATTCTCCCGCCGCGGCCGCCGCCACTCCCCGCATGGAAGGGTCCCCATGAACATCTGGATCACCAAGTCCCCCGCCCAGATCCTGGAAGCGTCGGAACATACCCAGCTGAAGAAGAATCTGAAGGCGATCGACCTGGCCGCCCTGGGCATCGGGTCCGTCGTCGGCACCGGCATCTTCGTCGCCACGGGCCAGGGGGCCAAGCTGGCCGGGCCGGGGGTGTTGATCTCCTTCATCGTGGCGGCCATCACCTGCGGGTTCTGCGCCCTGACGTATTCCGAGCTGGCCTGCATGTTCCCCGTCGCCGGCAGCACGTACTCCTACACGTACGTCGCCTTCGGCGAGGTGATCGCCTGGATCATCGGCTGGGACCTCATGCTCGAGTACCTCGTCGCGGCGAGCGCCGTGGCCTCGGGCTGGTCGACGACGTTCATCGGACTGCTCGACAGCTCGGGGATCCGGATTCCCAAGCTCCTGGCCACGACGCCTCTGCAGGGCGGGATCATCGACCTGCCGGCCGTCCTCATCACCCTGGCGATCACCTGGATCCTGTTCATCGGCGTGCGGGAGAGCGCCAAGTTCAACAACATCATCGTCGCCGTGAAGATCCTGGTCATCCTTCTTTTCATCGTCCTCGGCATCCGCCATGTCAGCCTGTCCAACCTCAGCCCGCTCCTGCCCTTCGGCTGGAAGGGCATGATGGCCGGCGCGGCCATCATCTTCTTCGCCTATATCGGCTTCGACGCCGTCTCGACGGCGGCCGAGGAGACCATGAACCCCAAGCGGGACGTGCCCCTGGGGCTCATGCTTTGCCTGGGCGTGGTCATCATTCTTTATGTGGCCGTGGCCTTCGTCCTGACCGGGATCGTCCCCTACAAAGAGATCGACGTGGGCAACGCGCTGCCGGCCGCCCTGCGGCGCATCGGCATCCAGTGGGGCGGGGCCCTCGTCGCCACGGGCGCCATCATCGGCATGATCTCGACCCTGCTGGTCACGCTCTACGGCCAGGTCCGCATCTTCATGGTCATGGCCCGGGACGGCCTCCTGCCCGCCCCGTTCGCCAAGGTCCATCCCAAGCATATGACGCCGCATATCTGCACCTGGATCACGGGCGTCGTCACGGCCCTGATCGCGGGGATCTTCCCCCTGCCGATGATCATAGACCTCTGCAACATCGGGACGCTGTTCGCCTTCGTCCTCGTCTCCATCGGCGTCGTCATCCTGCGGAAGACGCGGCCCGAAGTCGAGCGCCGTTTCCGGACGCCCGGCGTTCCCTTCACGCCCCTCATCACGGTCGCGTTCTGCTTCTACCTGATGTACAGCTTGCCCACCGTCACTTGGATCCGGTTCGGGGTCTGGCTCCTGGCCGGGCTGGCCATCTATTTCCTCTACGGGGTCCGGCACAGCAAGCTGCAGATCGCGAAATAGGGTCGGGGCGCCGGCGCGGTTCCTTGACTTTCCGCCCCCGCGCGGAGTATCCTGTTCCGGGTAAGACAAAGTAAGACATAGGACGAACACTCATGAGCCGTGTGACCAAGACTTTGACGGTTTCCCTTCCCCCCCAGGTCTACCGCGAGGTCGAGAACTTGGCCAAGCTGGAGCGCAAGACGAAAAGCGAGCTGTTCCGTGACATGGTGGCCGTCTACGAGGATTATCTCGACGAAAAGCGCTGGCTGCGCATCCGCCGGAGGGGCCGCCAAGCTGTTTCGGAATTGGGACTGAACTCCGAGGAGGACATCGAGCGGCTCGTCCACGAAGCCCGCGGTCACCGGAGATGACGGATGATCCGGGCCGTCTTCGACACGAATGTTTTCCTCTCCGCCATCGCCTTCGGCGGGAATCCCGAACGCGCCTTCCTTCTGGCCCGGGAACGGCGGATTCGGCTCCTGGTCTCGCCGGCGATTTTGATGGAGATGGCTTTCATTCTTAGGGAAAAATTCGGCTGGGGCGATCGGGCCGCGGCCGATGCCGTCAGGACTATCGGCCGGGCGGCGGAGATGATCAAGCCGGCGACGACGATTTCCGTCTTGGCGGACGAAGGCGATAACCGGGTCCTCGAGTGCGCCGTCGAAGGCCATGCCGACGTCGTCGTCAGCGGAGACCATCATCTTCTTGATTTGAAGGAATATGGCGGGATCGCGATCCTTCGCCCATCTGATTTCCTGGACCAATTCGAGAAGCTGCCATGACGGAACGCTATCGGATTCTCGATCATCCCGCCGACGGAAAATTCCGGGCCTTCGGCGCGACGCTGGAAGAGGCCTTCGCCAACGCCGCCCTGGCCTGCGCCTCGTTCATGTGGGACTGGGAGAAGATCGAGCGGCGGGTCGAACATCGGATCGCCCTGGAGGGGTTCGATCTCCCCCAACTCCTCGTTAAATTTCTGGGCGAGATTCCTTATCTGTTGGATGTTAAGAATTTCCTGCTCGGCGGGGTTGAAGATCTTAAGATCGAAATCCCGCCCAATTCAGAGCCGGGGGGCGGCGCTCCGTTCAAATTGACCGCCCGCTTCCTCGGCGATGACCGGATCGATCGCTATGAGCTTTTCGGAGACGTGAAAGCGATCACCTACAACGAAATGAAGATCGAGTCCTGCGACTGCGAGGGCGGCGGCTGGACGGTTCAGGTCGTCGTGGACCTGTAAGACCGCGCCGTCGCGCTCGCTTCTTGCCCCCATCTTTCGGCGAAACGTCAGAATTTGATCTCCCTCAGGTCCGGGAAGGCGAAGGCTTCCGTCGAACCCCGCCTGGTCAGCAGGACTCCCCAACGCTGGATCTCGAGGCGGGTTCCTTTCTGGCTCGAATCGAAGTCCTCGAATTCTCTCACCTTCTCGACCCTATCGTCGAGGATCGAGGAAATGGCCAGCTTTTTCAGCGCCGGATCTTCTTCGATCAAGACGAAGAGATCCGGCAGGAAGGCCTCGACCCATGATCCCCGGGGCGTCTTCAAAGCGCCGATATCCGTGATCTCAAAGCTTGTCAGGTCGAGCCTGGAGACGCGGTCGCCGCGCTTTCCATAAAGCGCCGGCGCTTTCGGCTGGTCCGGAACCCATTCGTTCCAGGGGAAAGAAAAGGAGATCCCCTCACGAATTCGCTTCGCCAGCTCTAGCCTTTCTCCGTTTTCCTTGAAAATCGACAAGCCTTCGCTTCCGTCGAGAAAGACAAGCCCGTTGATATAGGCGGCCCAACGTATGCGCTTGGGGATTCCATCGCCGATGTCCTGGACGTTTCCGTCCTCCCATAAGCGCGCGGGAGCCGCATTGGCCCGCCGGGAACGGAACAGCCAGAAGCGGCGGCCGCCGCTTTTCCCCGTCCCGAAAAGATCGCCGGAAATCAGGCCGGCCAATGTCTTCTCGGGGACCGGAATTTTCCGGGGCTGCTCGGGGCCGGCCGTGAGATCGAGATAAAAGAGCGAGAGAGGATTCCCGCGGCCGGGACGATTGCCCGCGACAAGCAGGCCCTCTCCGCCAAGCCAATACGAACGGATTTCGATCCCTCGGGCGTTGATCAATAGACGATTCTGATCATTCGCGGGATCATAGAGGTAGATCCCCGAAACATCCCTGAATACGATTCGTCCGTCCGGGGAGACGCGAGGCCAATCCGTAAGGATGAATCCCCGGATCGACCTCGTGCCCGTTTCGGATTGGACATGGATCGCGTAGCGGTCGAATTGAACCAGCTTGTGGTTCGGAGCGAGGATTTCCGTCACGACGGGCGAAGTCGAGCCGAGAGCACTCAGGGATAGGGAGATTCCGAACGCCAGAAGCAGCGTCAAGCCCAGGCTGAGGAGATACTTCCGGACGTAGGCCGTCGAAAGGCGTAGATCATACCTCGTGAAGGCCAGCAGCAAAGCCGCCGTGAAA
>JADGNV010000102.1 GCA_017883285.1 Candidatus Aminicenantota bacterium
GTAGTTGGAGTATTTTTACAGGTCGCGGAGATAACAATAACGCTTAAAAGAAAAACTACCTTTTTCATGATGGCGATGTTTCGGTTTTTCATGGCTGGCTTCCCTCTTCAAATCCATCCCTACCTCGCGCGCTCCTAATTTTCCCCCGCTCTTTATTCCGAATAAACGTCGCTCACTTCCCAAAGAAATGGTAACTTCCCATATTTCCCAAGCCGAGCAAGGCGACTAAAAAGGCAGCGAGTGGGATTATTAAAATCCCTAAAAGGAGCCTTTCGAAATCGAATTGTTCAGCCCAGACTTTTCTCACCTCATGCAGCGCGATCTTAAAGGACGCCTCGAGGTTGTTCGACAGGGACGTCAGCACATAGAGAAGCGTCGAATCATTCTGGTCGACGATTTTGTTGACGACCGAATAGGTTTTGCCGTCCCGCATCACCACGGAATAGAATTCGTCTCCGAGATAGGTCGAGGAGGCCTTTTGCCGGATGTCCGCGCGGGCGACTTCGACAACCTCCAGGCTGCGCGTCATGACTCCGGTTCCCTGAATCGCCTCGCCCACGAGCTGAGCCGGATGCCGTCCGGAGAATTCGATGATCTCGCCCGAGGTTTTTTCGACCTTCCGGATATCAACGTATCCCGCGTGGTTTGCCGCGAGCGGCTTGAGATTAATCGCTTGGACGGAATAGCAGGACATGGAGAAAAAGACGAAGCTCACCAAGGTAATGATCGCCGTCGCGCTATGTTTCATAGGCTACCTCCTTTCCGGACGCCAAGTGCATACCCCCATTCCGATAATCATCGATATTCGGGATCCTTGGCCGCCGCCCGCAATTTCTTCAGTAGCTCGCCGGGCTCGAGTTGATATACGGATGCGACGATGAGCGGCTCATCCTGACGCATAAGGGACCCAACGAGAAATCCAAAAGCGGCCCCCGCAGCGGCGCCGACGCCCGCTCCAATGGCGGTAAAGCTGACCCCATCGAAGCTCGAGCCCCCCCACTCCGTCACGGGTGTTGTGGATCCTATGAGGGCGCCCACCGCCGCGCCTCCGAGTAGACCGATCCCGGAAACCAGCAAACCCTTCGACTTCCCTCTGATAGCCAGATCCCGGATATCATCGAGTTCTATGGCCGCGCTCGAGTCGTACTTCCCCCCTTCAACGAGGAGAGATCGGTCTTTCACGGCCAGCAGTTCGCCCAGCAAGATCGTTCCATCTTTGGTCACGATCTTGAGCTTAGCGCCGTCTTTCGAACCCGCGCCCAAGGGATGGACTATCCCTAAGATAAAGGCCATGAGAAGAATGACGATTACACCCAACCCGGCTCTTAAGGCTTTGGTTTTCATTTGAAGGCTCCTTTCTCTCCCACCAGAACCGCGCTGGGATAACACGACCAGCTGAAGACCAGGAAACTCCCCAAGGTCAAGATGGCGACGCCTCGGTTTTTCATGGCTTGCTCCTTTTCGCTTTCATCATCCAATATCCTCTCGTTTATTACTAAGGATAAGCATTCCCAGGCGGCGCTCATCGGACTCCTTTTAGGGCCGCGAATTCGCTGAGTTTTAGGAGTGCCGAATCCCGGGCTGCGCTGTCCAAGTTCGCGAAATGAAACCTCTTGTTTGCGCCTGCCGAAACGCCCACAAGAGTTCCTAATAAGAATCCCACGGCGGTACACGAAAATATGATGAACCCCTTCACCAGCGCTCGCCCCCAAACATTACCTATTGCAGCGCCCAAGTTATTAGCCGGATCAGGCGGAGGCATTGCAGAACTAATGCCAAGACCCAGTCCTCCACCGATAAGGGTTCCGAAAAGCATGCCCACGACGACTTTTGATTTCTTTATGATCTCGACCGTTTCGATGTCGCCAATGTCGACGGAAAAGATTTCCCCTGGCGTTTCTTGGGTCGGGGAGACAACTAGAGCGTTCGGCTTTACGGCTAAAAGCTCTCCTTGAAAAGGCATTCCGGTTTTGCGCGTGATGAGGACTTCCGAGCCTTTGTTTTGCAGGGCGGCCAAGGGTTGGCCCAGCAGCGCCACAACGATGAGGAGGGCCGATAATTTCTTAATCGTGTTCATGTCAATTCTCCTCGCACGATTTCGATCATGCCAGAGTCAATATAGCTGTAGACCGAAAAAAAGTTGTCAAGACCAGGTCAGGAGTTTGTAAAGATTATGTTAAGGAAATTTTGGAATAATATAGACCATTTTTTGCAAACGTGACCTGCCCCCGATCAACCTACTACCTCTGAAGCTAAAAATCGAGGCTCCAATACGATGTGCTTCAATTGCATTCTGATCTCTTGTCGGCCAAATATCTAAATTATATGAGAACCCACCTTATAACAGCGTATAGAACAACACAAACCGGCCCTTGCTAGAAATATATTGATTTCCCTTTTCCACAATTTAGTCGGCGGTATGCTCAATAAATGGTCAGAAATCGTACAGAATTCAACCAAAAATATTTGACGCCCATTTGACGCGCATTTGACATTTTGCGCGTAAAAGAGCTTCCTACGGCATAAAGCGACTTAAATCAAGACCTGAGAAAAACTAAGGAAGATAAAGGAAATAAGAGAGCCAGCGAGAGGAATCGAACCTCCGACCTACTGATTACGAATCAGTCCGTCATTAAAGATCGATCGCAATACAACAGTGGTTACTCGGGCCCCAGTCCCTTGCTTCCATTTTTATACAGACTTCTCGCCTACCGTGTATACACGGTGTGGACAAAACGGCTTAAATTGGCTCGGTTCAGCTTAGTCAAGCTTAAACGGAAATCAGGCTATCTACTTGATTATTGGGGGGGATTTGGGAATGACCCGCGTAGGACTTGAACCTACAACCCGTAAATTATACAAAGATAGAGTATTTTCACGAGATTAACGGGAAGAGAACTAGTTTCTTGGATGAACAGCTCCGAAGAAAGCGAAGAAGCTTTAATACCGTTTGATTTTTATAGGAAATTTAGTCTTTCAGATAACTTCCTAATTCTTTAAAAAATTAATCTAATCCTTCGAACTGATAGGCTAATCTCTATGCTCTACTTAATTGATCTAAACAAGGTTTTGGCTCTCCTCGTCTTAATGAGGGGAAATCCGTTATTGGTTGTTTCTTTTTAAAATCTATTTCAAAACCTAAACTATCTAGTATTGTATTAAGAAGATGAACTGAAGGCTCTCTCTTCTTATTCAATATTCTTGATAATGTATCTTGTGAGATATTTGTTTCCTTGCAGAATTGATATCTTGAATCATATATTTTGTCAATAAGATCTTCCAGCAAATCCCGGTAATCAGGTTGTCTCGTTTGTTTCTGTTCAATGCCAAGCCGCATCTCAAGATCCAAGCATATTAAGTAAACAGGATGATTAGAAATTTTCTTCTTGGACAAAGGGCGTAATATTTTGTTCAAATCTGAAAGATAAAAATTAGAAAATTCATTCCAATCAATTCCTTGACGATAAAGCGCAAACGCTTTATTGAGAAACTGCTTTTGAGGTTCCGAAAAATCATCAATATAGATTTTTTCGTTCTCTAAGGTTACATAAATCTTTTTCATGATACTCGCCATTCTCATTTTGTAAGACAAATAAGTTCGACTTTTGATGCCACTTCAAAATATATATATTTTTGTTTAAAAACAATAGCTTCCTTTTTAAGAAACTCGCGGAGCTCCTTTATTTTATTTTTCGGAAGAGCCAAAATATATTTTCTTGAACTATCTTGAACCATAAGGCCAGTTTCAGGATCTTTATAAGCTCCCTTATAAATACCAGGTGCTAATGTGTAGCCTCCGAACGTCCTGAAAAGTTTAATATTAAATCTCTTAAAAGTTACCGTAGTGTGTAATCGCCCAATGCCAAGGCTTAAATCCTCATTTAGGGGGATTAGAAAGCTCGTTTGGGTCATGCTCATGCCTAATTCCTCTCTGCTTTCGTTCACAGGGGGCACACATTTTTTCCTCCTTATTGATAATTTCAACGATATATAAATACTATATACTTGCCTTAATGTCAAGTATTTTTATTCGGATTGTTTGCCTTGACCTGCACCCACTTGAAGTACCACCTGCTAAGTAAAAAATCGAGGCTCCTCGTCATCGAAAAGTTGCTGATAAAATTAGCGGGAACCGGGGTTTTGCATCTGTGATCATGATTGACCTTAGAAAGGGCAATTTGGTGAGAATATTTCTTCCCTCCCAATTTATTTTCCCTATCTTCTCTTTGCCCTATTTATTCCGAAAATATATCCAGAAATCGATATTCACCCACTTGCGCAGAGAATATTATGTAATTCGGAACCTCACCCCAAAACTGGTCCAGCCAAAAATGGAGTTTTTTGGCTTTCGAACTGTTCGACGAACTGCCGAGGCGTCAAGTCTCCAAGCGCGCTCGGAGTCTTAACTTAACGACGATCCTTCCTCACTTGGACGAATCCCCACTGTGTCACTTTTGTGTCACCTATTTGCATTATTCCATGCAAACAATGCAAACGCTGGGAACGGTACAAACCGCCCCTTTTTTCTGTAAGTAGTTAATAATTCAGTAAGTTGCTGGCACTATTGGGCTTAAGGGAAAAAGCCCGTTTTCCTTCCTGGAGGATTTTAAGTCCCTTGCGTCTGCCAGTTCCGCCACCCCGGCATCGCTCCAATAGACCGCGTTGGATTATAAACTATTGAACGCGACTCCCGCAACGACGAGAGGCCATTGCTAATCTTGAACCGTTTATCCTCTCAAGCCAACGACGACAATTATTGAGATTATCTGTCGAAATTCCATCTCCGCAAAACCCGGATTTCGGAAATGGAAAATCTAGGCATGGACAAACACTCAGGCGGGTCAGGGTTATTAAAGTTGCTGACAGAATGGACGAGAAATGGGGGGCGGGTCACTTCCCCACCGTGTCACTTATGTGACACCAATTTGCAAGGTCATCGGATGCGTGTCTCATCCCGAAAACGGGACCGGCAGAAAAAACGGGAAATCTTTTTTCAGTCCTCTTAATACCACTTCTGGATCGTGAAGGTATGCGAGTGACCGTTCGAATCCGAGGTCGTAACGGTGACGGACGTGCCGTTCTTCACGTTCGTCATCTCAGCTTGGGTCATCGTAAACGTATGGGTGTGGCCGTTGGCCGACGTCTGCCGGGAAATCCCTCCGGCGGGCGGAGTCTCGATCTCGGTTCTCTGAATGGTGATGGTATGCGTATGGCCTTGATCGTTAGACGAGGTGAACACCTTGGATACGGGATCCGAAGGTGTCGTCGGGGTGTTGTTACACGCGATCTGGACGCCTCCGACCAGGATCGCCATAACGATAATCGCCACGATACGGCCTTTGGACGAGTTGAACATGAATTCTCTCCTTTTCATGCTGGATCAGTCCGGCTTGTCCGCCATCCGTAACGCGCTCCAGCCGCTGGGAGCGTCCTTCCTCGTTACGATTCTGTTGATGTGCGTATCTTAGATCATCCGTTAATCGACGTCAAGACCGGAGGGGCTCTATGACGAATAGTCACGGGGCGGGAATTCGTGATAGAATCGAGCCGTCATGAAAAAACCCTACATCAAAAAGATCGCCACGGTTTCCAAATTCAACGTCTATTTCGTGGACGGGGAATACGTCCGCGACCGCATGAGCGAGGAATTTACCAACTTCGGCCAGCACTTCGGGTTCCGCTTCATCCCCAAAAACGAATTCTGGATCGACAGGGAGCGGACGCCGGGTGAAGAGGAATTTTTCATCGACCACATGCTCGTCGAAAACCGCCTGATGGCCGAAGGCATGGGGTATGACGACGCCCTCGCCCGAGCCGACCGGGCCGAGATGAAGGAACGCCGCAAAAGCGAACACATCAAGAAGGGCATCCGGCCGCGCCGCAAAAAGAGCGAATACATCCTTAAAATTCACAAGAAGCTCCTCAAACGCTACAGCACGGACAAGATCCGGGTCTGGATCGTGGACGGAGAGATGGTCCGCGACCTCTACTTCCTCGACTTCACGGAGGGCGGCCACGACAAGGTCTACAAGTTCGTTCCGCCGGGCGAGGTCTGGCTCGACAACGATCTCCAGCTCAAGGAGATCAAGTATGTCTTGCTCCATGAGGTCCACGAGCGCCGTCTGATGGCCCAAGGCTGGCCGTATTTCAAGGCCCACCGCTCGGCGAGCCATATCGAATATTATAGCCGGCACCACCCCGCCAAACTGGATAAAGAGCTTCAGGAAGAAATCGACAAGAACAGATAGATCAAAACAGCTCCGGCTCCCGCCGCAGGGTGAAGGGTATCGGGCCATAAGCTTTTTCTTGGTTGAGTTCCGCCGCGGTCAGTGCGGATGGGAATGCCTCAGGATGTGCGGCTTTTCGAGTCCGTGCTTGAGCATCAGGACTTCATCGGCGAGGATCGTGAGCGCCGGCCCGTCGGCCGCGATCGTCCCCTCGTCCATGACGACGGCCCTCGTGCACAGTTCGGCGACGAGCTCCAAATCGTGGGTGGCGATGATCTTCGTGGCCTCGATGGTCCGGAGCAGGGTCTTGAGCAGCCGTTTTCCCCGGGGGTCGAGGCCGCGCGTCGGCTCATCCAGGGCGAGGATTCTCGGCCGACAGGCCAGGAGGCCCGCCAGGCAGACGCGCTGTTTCTCCCCGCTGCTCAGATGATGGGGAGACCGCCTTTCGAATCCCTGGAGATCGACCTTCGCCAAGGCCTCCCGGACCAATCCCTCCACATCCTTCTCCCCCAGTCCGAACTGGCGCGGGCCGAAGGCGACGTCCTCGAAAATCGTGGGGCAGAACAGCTGGTCCTCGGGGTCCTGGAAGAGCAGCCCGACGTCGCGCCGGATGCGCGGGAGATGGGGCTTGATCACGGGCACGCCGTAGATCCAAACCGCCGCCTCGCCCTTGGCGTCTTCCGGCAGGATCCCGTTCAAGTGCAGGAGAAAGGTCGATTTGCCCGCGCCGTTGGGCCCGATCAGTCCCACGCTTTCCCCTTCTCCGATCGCCAGGGTGATATCGCGAAGGGCGACATGGCGGTCCTCGTAACGAAAGCCGAGGTTTTTCACTTCGACGGCGAGCATGATCACTTCCATCCCCGGGCGGACATGGCCGCATAGATGCGCTCGGCCCGCTCCGTCGAACGGAGGAACAACTGGCCGACGATCCGCGACAGGAAAATCCATGTCCCCTCGCGCCTCTTCCCGAAGGTCCGGCTCTGCCGCGCGCGCCGCATGCGCTGCGTTTCGTCCGCCAGGACGAAGATGTAGCGGTACATCAAGGCCATCATGGTCACGAACACGGAGGGGACGTGGACCCGGCGCAAAACCCGCAGCAGTTCGTGGAACGGCGTCGTGTTGGACAACAGGATGACGGTGACCAGGCTCACCGTGCTCTTGACGACAAGCGTGAGGAACTTCGGGAAGCCTCCCGGCTGGAACAGGGCGAGGGCGGCCACGGTCAGAATGAACGGCTCGAAAAAGAGGAGTCTCTTCAGAAAAAACAGGCCGGGAATGCGGCTCGCGGCGATGAGGGCCAGGAGAAGCGCGGCGACGCCCGCGAAAATAAAAATCGGAGGATGCGGGGGAATGACCGTGATCAGGATCATCACGAGGGCGAAGGCCGCCTTGATCGCGGCGGGCCGCCGGTGAACGGGGCTGTCGATCCGGCTGTATCGGTCCCAGTAATCGTGGCGCATCGGATCCTCTATCCGGGTCAGCGCCGGCGCCCTGCGCCGTCCCCGCTCGATTTCCGGTGGAGGGCTCTGGCCAAAATGAAGGAGACCGTGAAAACGAGAACGGCGCCGATGATCCCGGCCAGGGCCGTGGCCGCGGACAGCGAACCGACACCCGGAACCCGGTAATCCGCCAGCGGCGAGGAAACGAACGGCGGGCTCACGGCCTTCGCGTCAAAGCCGACCGCAGCCGCGATCTTTTCCAGACCGTCGGGCCATTTGGAGGCGAACGGCAGGACGAACAGGACCAGGCCCAGCGTGATCAGCCCGCCGTAAATCAGCAACCCGGCGAACGGCTTGGCCGAAGGCTCCGCGGTCCCCCCGTCCTTCGCAGACATCAGAGAGGGCCGCGCCCTGTAAACGGCGGTGAGGACGAGGGCCGTGATCAGCGCCTCGCCGATCCCGATGAGCATGTGGATCCCGGTCATGGCCGGAAAGCCGACGGACCAGGCCACGGTCCCCGACCAAGCCAATTCCCCCGTGCAGCAGATCGAGGCGAGGACCGTGGACGCCCAGGCTCCGAACGCCGCTCCGACAAGCTTCCCGTACTCCGTTCGGACCACCGCCGCGACGAGGCGATAGAAAAAATACCCGCCGAGGACGGCCGCGATCCCCATGTTGAAGACGTTGGCCCCCAGGGCGAGCACACCGCCGTCGGCAAAGAGAAAGGCCTGGGCGATGAGGACGACCGACATCACCAGAATGGCCTCGCTCGGCCCGAGCAGGACGGATACGAGGACGGCGCCCAGGAGATGGCCCGACGTCCCGCCGACGACCGGAAAATTGATCATCTGGGCGACAAAGAGGAAGGCGGCGGCGAGCCCCATCAGCGGGACCTTCCGGGACGACATCCGGGTCCGGAGGACCCAGAGGGCCCGCCCGAGGCCCGCGACCGACAGGGCGGACGCCGCGACAAGGGTTTTCGGGTCGAGGAATCCGTCCGGTATGTGCATGGCAAAATGCGGCGGCGGCCGGACCGAAAGGCCCGAACGCCGCCGCAGCCGCTTTACCTCGTCTTAAGGTTCTGGCCGTATTCGAATCCGCGGTCGAAGGCGCTGAGGTTCAGCATCTCCGTGCCGCGCGGCACCGAGACCTTGACCGCGCTCCGCATGGCCTCGACGCCGATGAGCCCCGTGACCGCGGTCCAAAAGCCCATCATGACGATGTTGAGGACCATCTTCCGGCCGAGCTCCTCGGCGATCCGCGTCGCGGGGATGGAGAAATGCTTCAGGCCCTTTCGCAGGTTGTGCGTCTTGACCAATTCTTCCTCGCTGATGAGGATCCCGCCCTCGGCGAGCTCCGGAGAGAACTTGGTGTAGGCCTCCTGGGACATCACGACCATGATCTGGGGAACCGTGATGTAGGGATAGGCGATCGGCTCGTCCGCCACGACGATCTGGGCGCTGCAGGCGCTGCCCCGCGCCTCCGGGCCGAAGGCCTGGAGCATGGTTGCGTGCTTATTGTCGTAGATCGCCGCCGCCCGGCCAATGATATATCCGCTGAGGATGACGCCCTGCCCGCCGAATCCGCCGATTTTGATCTCTGTCCTGGCCATGGCTTGTCCTTATCCTTTGTAGGGGCTGAACTTGTCGCCGAACTTCTGGGCGTAAAAGGCGTTCATCGCCTCGAGGTACGTCGGCTTGTCCTTGTCCACGAATTTCCCGACGGTGATCTTGCCCTGGAAGGTCAGGCCGAGGGTCTTCGTGTCGGCGCCGTTTAGGATTTCGCTGTTGTCGCGGTAGAACTTCATCTGGTCGAGTCCGTCGCCCAGGCGGTTGCGGCGGCTGTAGAGCGTCGGACAGGGGGCCATGATCTCGACGAAGGAGAAGCCCTTCTTGAGGAGCGCCTCCTTGATGGACTTGGTCGCGTGGCGGACGTGAAACGCGGTCCAGCGGGCCACATACACCGCCCCGCACGATTCGGCCAAGTACGGCAGGTTGAACGGCTCCTCGAAGTTCCCGTAGGGCGTCGTCGAGGCCGTCGCCCCGATGGGGGTCGTGGGCGCCACCTGACCGCCGGTCATCCCGTAGATGAAATTGTTGAGCAGAATGACGGTCATGTCCACGTTCCGGCGGGCAGCGTGGATGAAGTGGTTGCCGCCGATAGCCGTCAGGTCCCCGTCGCCGCTATAGACGACGACCTTGAGCTCGGGGTTGGCCAGCTTCAGACCGGTGGCGAACGGGATCGCCCGGCCGTGGGTCGTATGGAACGAATCGAGCTTCATGTAGCCCGAGACGCGGCCCGTACAGCCGATGCCGGAGACGACCGCGACCTTCTTCAGGTCGAGGCCGCTCGCTTCGAGGGCGTGGGCGAAGCAGTTCACCGTCGTCCCGATGCCGCAGCCGGGGCACCAGATGTGGGGCATGCGCTCCATGCGCAGGAAATCTTCCACCGTGTTGGTAGGCACGCTGATGTCGGTATCCATGGTTTCTTCAGTCATGGCGGTTATCCCTTTCGAACGCCGGCGATGGCCGCGTAGATGTCTTTGGGGTCGTGGACCGAGCCGCCGCCGTGGGGCACGAGCCGGACCCGGGACCGGCCGGCGACGCAACGCTCCACCTCGCGGACCATCTGGCCGTAGTTGATCTCCGGCACGACGAAGCCCTTGACCTTGGTCGAGAGCTCCCGGATCCGCTTGGACGGGAACGGCCAGGCGGTGATGAGCCGCAGGTGGCCGACCTTCATCCCTTCCTTCCGGGCCTGTTCGAGGGCCGGGATGGCGACGCGCGAGGTGATGCCGTAGGACACGACCACGATCTCGGCGCCCTCCACCTGGTCTTCTTTATATTCGACGATCGCGTCCGCGTTCTTGCGGATCTTGTCGACCAGGCGGCGGACGAGCTTTTCCTGGGCGGCCGGGGTCATGACCGGATAGCCGCGCTCGTCGTGGGTCAGCCCGGTCACGTGGATGTTGTAGCCGTCGCCGGCCTTGACGATGGGCGGCACCAGGTCCTTGCCCGCTTTAAAGAGCAGGAAGCCCTCTTGCGGCCCGTCCCAATAGCGGCGGGGGGTGATTTCGATCTGGTCTGCCGGCGGGATGACGACCCGCTCGGTCATATGGCCCACGCACTCGTCCAGCATCAGGAGGACGGGCACGCGGTATTGCTCGGCGAGGTTGAAGGCCTTGATCGCCAAGTCGAACGCCTCCTGCGGGGAGTTGGGGCAGAGGGCGATGATGGCGTAATCGCCGTGCGAGCCCCAGCGGGCCTGCATCATGTCGCCCTGGGCGGGGAGCGTCGGGAGGCCCGTGGAGGGGCCCGCGCGCTGGACGTCGACGAAGACGCAGGGCGTCTCGGTCATCGCCGCCAGGCCCAAGTGCTCCATCATCAGGGAAAAGCCCGGGCCCGAGGTCACGGTCATGGCCTTCTTGCCGGCCCAGACGGCCCCCTGGATGGCGATGGAGGACGCGATCTCGTCCTCCATCTGGATGAACATCCCCCCGATGAGCGGGAAGCGTTCGGCGATGCGCTCCACGATCTCGGTCGAGGGCGTGATCGGGTAGCCGGCCACGAACCGGCACCCGGCCGCGATCGCGCCCTCGGCGCAGGCATGGTCGCCGTCGATGAAATACGCGCCGGTCATGACGCCTTTCGGATCAGCTTTCACGTCGGTCTCCTACTTTTGCTTTTTCTTGAACAGGAAGCCATAGATGGCGAAGTCCGGGCAGACCAGCCCGCACATGTTGCACCCGGTGCACTTCTCCGGGATGGACAGCACGGGGGGATGGTATCCCTTGGCGTTGTACTGCTCGGACAGCTCCAGACAATGCGTCGGGCAGAACTCCACGCAAAACCCGCAACCCTTGCACCGCTCCGCATTGATGACGACCGATCCGAGGCCTTTTTTCTTCTGTGGTAAGTCTGCCATGGGTCCCCTTTGAAGATAAAATTGCGCTCTGGTTTTATACGATCAATCCAAATTCGAAACGATCCGCAGCCGGCCGCTCAATCTCCCAGGACGGGCGGCATCGGGTTGTCCTTGCGCGGACTCTCCTCGGGCGCGTAGTATTTGACTTTGTAGACGCGGTCGGCTTCCTTGACCCACAGCCGGAGGAAATAGATCAGGATGACGATCGAGAGCCACAGCCAGGCATAGAACACGTAAACGGCCGTCTGCTCCCTGATGCCGGAAAACGCGGGCACGATCGGTTCGGTCCGAATGACCTCTTTCTTGGCCGGTTTCTTGGCGGCCGGAGCGGCGGGGGCCGCCGGCTTCGCCTCGGGCTTGGGCTCCTGGGGGGCCGCCTGCTGGGACATCTCCGTCTCGATTTTCACTTTGGCCTTCACGTCCTGAGCCGCGGGCGCCTGGGCCGCCGCCGTCAGGGGCGACAGGACCAGCGCCGTGAACGCCGCGAGGATGATGAACCGAATCGCTCTCATAACAGGCTCCATATGCTGAATACGATCGCGTAGATCACGCCGAAGGCCCCGAGCCAGGTGAAGATCTTTCCTTTCTTCTTGTCGGGCTTGTTGTCGAGGAATGGCAAGAAGAAGATCGCCACGACGGTCAGGAGGATGATGACGACCGCCACGAACTCGCCGGTGACGGGCCCCATGTTGGCCGGGAAGATCTTCAGTGTCTGGAAGAGGAAGAGGAAGTACCACTCCGGTTTCACCCCTGCCGGCGCCGGGGCCATCAGGTCGGCCGAGAGGCCGAGCGAGGGGGCGAAGACGAGGGAGAGGGTCAGCACCGTCCCGAGGAGGACGAGCCAGATCATGACCTCGCGGAGGACGAAGTTCGGCCAGAACGGGAGGGCCGGGACCCTCTTCTTTTCGATCTCGTCCTTAAGGGGCACGCTCATGCCTTCCTTCTGGACGAGCAGGATGTGGACGGCGAGGATGGCGAAGATGACAAGCGGCAGGATGCAGACGTGGAAGAGGAAGAATCGGGTCAGCGTGTCGCCGGTGACGTCGTCGCCGCCCCGGAGGAACTGGGTCACCCATTTGCCGACCACGGGGATGGCCATGGGGATGTTCGTCCCGACTTTAGTCGCCGAGAGCGACAGGTCGTCCCAGGGCAGGAGGTATCCGGTGAACCCGAAGACCATCGACACCACGAGGAGCATCATCCCGGTCATCCAGGTCGCCTCCCGCGGCTTGCGGTAGGACTTGGTGAACCAGATGGCCAGGAGGTGGATCATGACGAAGGCGATCATGAAGGTCGCCGACCAGCTGTGGATCGAGCGGATGAGCCAGCCGAGCGGCAGCTCGGTCATGATCCGGCCGATGCTGGCGGTAGCCCCCTCGAGGGTGGGCCTGTAGTAGAGGGCCAGCATGATCCCGGTGACGATCTGGATCATGAGGAAGAGCAGGATCGAGCTCCCCGTGTAATACCAGATCGAATGGCTGTGCTGGGGCACCTCCTTCTTCGTCATGTACTTGAAGATGGGGGTGAGCGCCAGGCGGTCGTCGAACCAGGCTCCGACTTTTTTCAGGTCGATTTTCATGCTTTCGCTCCCGCGCCCGGCTTCCGGACGAAGAAGTCTTCGCCCTCGACGGCCGTCTCGAGGCGGCGGAGGGGCTTCGGCGGCGGGCCGGCGATGTTCGTCCCGTTCTCGTCGTACCAGCCCTCGTGGCAGGCGCAGAAAAACTTCTTCTTGTCGGCCACCCAGGTCACGTTGCAGTCGAGATGGGTGCAAACCCCGACCCAGGCGATGAAGCTCCCGTCCTCGGCCCGCTTGAGGAGCCCGGGTTTGTTGCCCCAGACGAAGTTTTTTACCTCGCCCGACTTCATGCCGGAATAGTCGGCGAAGACGAGCTTGACCTCGTCCGGCTCCTTGAAGGGCGGCCAGACGAACTTGACGATGGGGCTGATGAAGGTCACCGCCAGGGTGCCCAGCCAGCCGCCGAGGAGCGAATTCAGGAACTTGCGACGGGTGAAATAGGCGTTGTCGATTCTCATTTTTTCCGTCCAAAAAGGTGTTTGCTGCGGTCGACGACCATCTTCCGGCGGAGGCCCTCGATGCCGTCGGTCGGGCGGACGTCCTTCGGACAGACATCGTTGCAGCGGAAGACCGTGTCGCAGCCCCAGACGCCGGCCGGATTGTCGACCTTGGCCAGGGCCGACCACGGCCGCTTGTCGCGCGGATCGATGGCGAACCGGTAGAGCTTGGCCAGGGCCGCGGGGCCGATGTAGCGCCCGTCGCGCGTGACGACCGGGCAGGCGGCGTAGCAGCTGCCGCAGAGGATGCAGGTGATGAACGGGTAGACCCGCTCCATGTCCTTCTCTTCGACGCAGTGGCCCTTCGGCGGGGCCTCCCCTTCCGGCTGGAGGTAGGGCATGATGTAGTTGTACGCCTCCCAGAAGGGCTTGAAGTCGACGATTAGGTCCTTGATGATCTCCAGGTTGGGCAGGGGCTCGATGACGACCACGTCGGTCTTCAGGGCCTCGAACTGGGTCTTGCAGGAGAGGCAGATCGTGCCGTTGATCGTCATGGCGCACGACCCGCAAACGGCCGCCCGGCAGTTGTAGCGGAAGGAGATCGAGGGATCCTGCTGGTCCCGGATACCCTTGAGGACCTCGAGCATGCTGTCCCCGGGCTTCGGCGTATGGATATATTCCTGGAAGTGGGGACGCTCGTCTTTCGGAGGGTCGAACCGGAGGATTTTGAATTTGGTGCTCATGGTCGGCTCTCTCCTCAATACTTTCTTTCCTGAGGTTTATATTTGTCGACATTCACGGTGCGATAAGTGAGGACGGGGCCCTTCTCCGAGTAGGCCGCCAGGGTGTGCTTCAACCAGCTGACGTCGTCGCGCTTGGGGAACTCCGTTCGGGAATGGGAGCCGCGACTCTCGGTCCGCTTCAACCCCCCGAGGAGGATGGCCTCGGCCAGGTCCATCATGTAGGCGAACTCGACGAGCGTCACGAACTCCTGGCAGAATCGGGTGCAGCTTCCGTAGATGTAGGCGTCCTTGTAGGCCTCGCGCAGCCCGGCCAGTCCGTCGAGGCCCTCCTGGAGCTGTTTCCCGTCGCGGAAGATGCCGGCCTTCTCGCTCATCAGGATCTTGAGGTCGTTCAGGAGCTGATAGACGTTGTGGCCCTTGTCGCGCTTCCGGATGCTCTCGAACCGGTCGTTGAGATTTTTAGCCTCCGCCGTGATATCGGCGTCCCTCGGGCCGGCGAACCCGCCCCCATTGATGAACTTGGAGGCCGAGGCGCCGGCGATCTTGCCGAAGACGATCGCTTCGAGGAGGGAGTTCCCGCCGAGCCGGTTCGCTCCGTGAACGCTGACGCAGGCGCACTCGCCCGCGGCGTAGAAACCCTTGATGGGAGAGGCGCAGTCCTGGTCGACGTCGATCCCGCCCATGGAGTAGTGCTGGGCCGGCTGGATGGGGATCGGCGTGTCGACGGGATCGATCCCATAAAAGTTGATGCAGATCTCCTGGATGCCCGGGAGCCGCTTCTCGATCTTCTCCCGGCCCAGGTGCCTGAGGTCAAGGTGGACGTAGGCGTTTTCGAAGCCGTTGCCCTTGAGGATCTCGGTCGTAATGGACCGGGAGACGATGTCGCGTGGGGCGAGCTCCATGGCCGTAGGGGTGTAGTCTTCCATGAAGCGCCGGCCTTTGTTGTTGACGAGGTAGCCACCTTCACCCCGCGCGGCCTCGGTGATCAAGATGTTCTTTCCATAGAGGGTCGTGGGGTGGAACTGGACGAACTCCAGGTCCTTGAGCGGAATGCCGGCCCGATAGGCCATGCCGATGCCGCTGCCGAAGTTGATGTAGGAGTTCGTCGAGAGCTTGTAGATGCGGCCGTAGCCCCCCGTGCCGAAAATCACGGCCTTGGCGGAGAACGATCGGATCTCGCCCGAGCCCATGTCGTAGGCGACGAGGCCGAGGCACCGGCCGTCCTGGACGACGAGGCTGGTCACCAGGAGCTCGTCGTAGAATTTGATGCCCTTCTTAACGCATTGTTCGTACAGCGTGTGAAGAAGAACCTGCCCGGTACGGTCCTGGGCGTAGCATGTTCGGGGGTAGGCCGCGCCGCCGAAGGGGCGTTGGGCGATCACGCCTCCCGGGAACCGGCTGAAGGGAACCCCCCAGTGGTCGAGCTCGTACATGGTCGGGATGGCCAGTTGGCACATCAGCTCGACGGCGTCCTGGTCGGCCAGGTAGTCGCTGCCCTTGATTGTGTCGAAGGCGTGTTTCTCCCAGGAGTCGTCCTTAGCGTCCGGGCTGTTGGCCAGGGCGGCATTGATACCTCCCTGGGCCGCAACCGAATGGGAGCGAATCGGATGGACCTTGGAGAGGACCGCCACGTTGAGCTTCGGGTCGGAGGTCAAGGCCGCCGCCAAGCCGGCCAGACCTCCGCCGACGATGAGAATATCGTGGCTGACCATCGCTCAATAATTCCTGGTGAAGTAGATGAGCAGGAGGGCGGCGGTGGCGGCGGTGCCGAGGCCGGTGAAGACCCAGAACATGATCTTCTCCTTGCGCAGGCCGAGGTCGATTAGGACGGTCCTCAGCCCGTAGAAGGCGTGATAGACGCCGAGGATGATGAGGAACGTGTCGGTCAGCGGGTTGGCGTGGAGGACGATGGCCCAATCCGGCTTCTGCGTCTTGGTCATGAGGAAAAAGGAGGTGAAGAACTTCAGGCCCAGAAGAAGGATCAACAAAAGACCGCTCAGACGATGAAAGACCCATATGAACATGTGGCATTCCCTCTATGGATTAGGATTTTTGGAGACGGATGGAAAATAGCTGAACAGGCGCGCACGGCGTGATTATATCAAAGTCATTTTGCGGGGACAAATACTTTTTAAGGGGGAATGGGCTCGGCTTAGAGGGCTAAGGAATGAGGCGCCAGTACGAAATTACTTGAGGAAGGCGGCCGAAGCGAAATTCATGAGGAAGGACGGGAAAAGGCCCAGGGCGAGGATCACGACCGCGGAGGCGACCAGGACGGCCATGACCGGGAACGACGGCTCGACGGCAACGCGGCCGGGCGCCTCCTCCATGAACATCGCCCGGCCGATGCGGAAATAGTAGAAGAGCGAGACGACCGAGTTCAGGGCGCCCAGCGCCGCGAGTCCGATCATCCCCTTCTCCACGGCCGCCATGAAGATGAAGTACTTCCCCATGAAGCCGGCCGTGGGCGGGATGCCGGTCAGGGCGAGAAGCACGACCAGGACGCTGGCCGCGGCGAGCGGCGATTTGCGGGCCAGGCCGCGCATGTCGTCGATGTTCTCTCCGAAGCCGTCGCCCTTGCGGAAGAGGAGGATCAGGCCGAACGCGGCCGCGTTCATGAACAGATAGACGACGAGATAGAACAGGACGGCCATGGAGGCCGTCTCGCCCCAGGCGGCCAGGCCGATGGCGATGTAGCCGGCGTGGGCGATCGAGGAATAGGCCATCAGGCGCTTGACGTTGGTCTGGACGAGGGCGGCCAGGTTCCCCCAGAACATGGAGACGACCGCCAGGAACTGGAAGATCTGGATCCAGGACGCCTGGAACGGCAGAAAGATGGTCAGCATCAGGCGGATGAGGATGGCGAACACGGCAGCCTTGGAGGCCGTCGAGAGAAAGACGACGATCGGCGTCGGCGCGCCTTCATAGACGTCCGGCGCCCACATCTGGAAGGGCGCCAGGGCGGCCTTGAAGAACAGGCCGGCGAAAAACAGGATCATGCCGATCAGGGCGATGTGGGCGTTGGCCCCGGGCAGGAGCTTCGCGATTTCGGCGTAGCCCGTCTCGCCCGTCAGGCCGAAGATCAGGGCCATGCCCAGGAGCATGAGCCCGGAGCTGAGCGTGCCCAGGAAGAAATACTTGATGCTCGCCTCAGCCGAGCGGTTCTCCTTCTTGAAGATCCCGGTGAGGATATAGGACGGGATGGCGAAGAGCTCGAAGGCGACATAGGTCGTGATCAGGTCGGTGGCGGACACGGCCGTCGTCATGCCGATCAGGGCCAGGGGCATGAGGTAGTAGAACTCCCCCGCCTCGTACTTCTGCACTTCGAAAAACTTGAACGCCAGCCCGATGGCCATGGCCGCGGCGATGAGGAAGATGATCTTGAAATAGAAGGCGAAGCGGTCGGCGGTGAGGCTCCCCGAGAAGAATCCGCCGGGGCTGAGGGGCGTCAGGAAGACGATGTCGGCCGTGACGAACAGGCCGAGGAGGGTGATGTACCCGGCGATCCGGGCGCCCTTCTTTTTCAGGAAGAGGTGGGCCATCATCCCCAGCACCGCCGTGACCAGGAGGGCGATCTCCGGCCGGAGGAATTTGAGGCCGGCGGCGTACGACGCGGAATCCATCAGCGGACCTCGCTCTGTCCGGCTCTCCGGACGGCCGGCCCTTTCGTCGGTCCCCCCGCGTCAGCCGGGACCGGGGATGACGGGGCGGCCGCGGGAAGGGCGGCCCGGGCATCGATATCCTTATAGTAATCCGGGTTGACGATCCGGACGATCTTCTCGACGGGCTTGTCCAGGACATCCAGAAAGGGCTTGGGGAAGATGCCGATCCAGAAGGCCAGGACGATGAGCGGGACGAACGTCGCGAATTCGCGCACGGTCAGGTCCCGGAGCCCCTGGTTGGCCGGGTTCTCGAGCTTGCCGAACATGACCCGCTGGTAGAGCCAGAGCATGTACGCCGCGCCGAGGATGATTCCCGTGGCCGCGACCGCGGTCCAGACGGGGTTCACCGTCCAGGCGCCCATCAGGATCATGAATTCACCGATGAAGCCGTTTAGTCCGGGCAGGCCGATGGACGACATGGTGATGATCAGGAAGACCGCCGCGTAGACCGGCATGCGGGCGGAGAGCCCGCCGAATTCCGAGATCAGGCGCGTGTGGCGCCGCTCGTAGATGATGCCCACGATCAGGAACAGGGCGCCGGTCGAGATCCCGTGGTTGATCATCTGGAGCACCGCGCCCTTGAGGGCCATCGGCGAGAAGGTGAAGATGCCCAGCATCACGAAGCCCATGTGCGAGACCGAGGAGTAGGCGATGAGCTTCTTCATGTCCTTCTGCATAAGCGACACGAGGGCGCCGTAGACGATGGAGATCAGGGCGAGGACGACGATCAGCGGAACGAATTTCCGCGACGCCTCCGGAAAGAGCGGCAGCGAGAAGCGGACGAAGCCGTAGGCCCCCATCTTCAGCAGGACGCCGGCCAGGATGACCGAGCCGGCCGTGGGCGCCTCGACGTGCGCGTCGGGGAGCCACGTATGGAAGGGGAACATCGGGACCTTGATGGCGAATCCCAGAAAGAAGGCCAGGAAGACCCCGGTCTGGAGCGCGGCCGGAAGGAACGTGCCGGTCTGCATGATGGCCAGGACATCGAAGGTGTGGTAATGGGCGTAGAGGACCAGGATGGCCACGAGCATCATCACCGAACCGAACAGCGTGTAGAGGAAGAACTTGATGGCCGCGTAGAGCCGGCGCTCGCCGCCCCAGATGCCGATCAGGAAGTACATCGGGACGAGCATCACTTCCCAGAAGACGTAGAAAAGCACGAGGTCGAGCGAGACGAACACGCCGACCATCCCCACTTCGAGGAGCAGGATGAAGATGTAGTATTCCTTGAGCCGGTTCTCGACCGCCTTCCAGGAGCTGAGCGTGGCCAGGAAGGTCAGGAGCGACGTCAGGAGGATGAGGACGAGCGAGATGCCGTCGATCCCCAGAAGGTACTGGGCGTGGACGGCCTTGATCCAGTCGGCCCGCTCGACGAACTGCATGTCGCCGGCGGCCGGGTTGAAGCCGATGAGGAGGCCGAGAGTCGCCAGGAATTCCAGGGCCGTGACAACGATCGCCGTGAGCCGGACTGCGTTCTTGCGGGCGCCGGGCACGGCCAGCACGGCCAGGACCCCCGCCACGGGGAAGAAGACGATGAACGTCAGGATAGGGATGCCCAGAATGCTCATGGGTGGTGCTCCTCGGCGTCCGCGACGACCAGGTCGGCCTTGCCGACCGAGTCGACCAGGTCGGCCGCGCCAACCGGGTTGTCTTTGACGACCGAGTCGGCCGGCCTGATGTGAAGTGTGCGCATGATGGTCTCCGATGCAGCCTTATAATATCGTCACGACCAGGGAGATGATGATCACGATCCCGATGACGATCGAAAGCGCGTAGTTGTAGACGAACCCCGTCTGGAGTCCGCGCAGTCCCTGGGAGATGAGTCGGGAAACCGACCCGATGCCGTTCACGGCCCCGTCCACGACCTCCTGGTCGAAGCCGATCGAGATTTTCGACAGCCTGCGGACGAGGACCGCGGCCCCGTTCACGACCCCGTCGACGACATGGGCGTCGAACCATCCCAAGGCGAGGCCGAGCTTCTTCACTCCGCCGACGATGACGTGGGAATAGAAGTCATCCACATAATATTTGTGGGATACGATCTTGGTGAGCGTCCGGAACCGCTCCGCGAAGCGCGCCGCCGGCGCACCGGCCTTTTTCGCGTAGACGAAATAGGCGGCCAGGATGCCGGCGATCCCGATCGCGGCCGAAACGAACATCAGGAGGAGCTCCGTCCCCCCCGAGATCTCGATTTCATGGGCGCCCGTGCTCGTGGAGAGGAACTTGCCGAACCAGGCGCCGCCGCCGAGGACGTGCGGCAGTCCGATATAGCCGCCCGCCACCGCGAGGAAAGCCAGCACCTGGAGCGGCAGGGTCATGACCCGCGGCGACTCATGGAGGTGGCGCCCGACGTCGGGGTCCAGCCGTTCCGCCCCGAAGAAGGTCAGGAAGATCAGCCGGAACATGTAGAACGCGGTCAGGGCGGCGCCGACGAGGCCGAGCGCCCAGACGAAATACTGCTTCGAGGCGAAGGCCGCGGTCAGGATCTCGTCCTTCGAGAAGAAGCCCGACAGGCCGGGCACGCCGGCGATGGCCAGGGCCCCGATCAGGAACACCGGGTAGGTCCGCGGAAGGCGGCGCCGCAGGCCGCCCATTTTGCGCATGTCCTGCTCGCCGGAGAGGGCGTGGATGACGCTCCCCGCCGCGAGGAAGAGCAGGCTCTTGAAGAAGGCGTGGGTCATGAGGTGAAAGACGCCGGCCGAGAAGGCCCCCACGCCCAGGCCGACGAACATGTATCCGATCTGGGAAATGGTCGAATAGGCCAGTACCCGCTTGATGTCGTTCTGGACGAGGCCCATCGTGGCGGCGTAGACGGCGGTCAACACGCCGACGACCGCGACCACGGTGAGCGCCGTCCCCGAAAGCGTGAACAGGGCATGCAGGCGGGCGACCATGTAAACCCCCGCCGTGACCATCGTGGCGGCGTGGATGAGGGCCGATACCGGAGTCGGGCCTTCCATCGCGTCCGGGAGCCAGGTGTAGAGCGGGATCTGGGCGGACTTGCCCGTGGCGCCCAGAAACAGGAGGAGCGCCGCGGCCGTGGCCAGGCCCGGACTCAGGAGGCCGCCTTCCGCCGCGGCCGTGATGCCGGCCGTGTCCAGGGTGCCCAGGGTGACGATCAGCAGGCCGAGGCCGAGCAGGAACCCGAAATCCCCCACCCGGTTGGTGACGAACGCCTTTTTCCCGGCGTTGGCCGCCGCGTCCTTGGTGAACCAGAAGCCGATCAGGAGCTAGGAGCACAGCCCCACGCCTTCCCAGCCTATGAACATCACCGCCAGGTTGGCGCCCAGCACGAGGATGAGCATGGCGAAGGTGAAGAGATTCATATAGGCGAAGAATCGGGCGTAGCTTTTGTCGTGGGACATGTAGCCGATGGAGTAGATGTGGATGAGGAGTCCCACGCCCGTGACCACGAGGGTCATCACCGCGGTCAGCGAATCGTAGCGGAAGGCCAGGTCGAACGAGACCTGCGCTGCCCGGCCGCCGAGCAGGTGGACGAGGCTCCCCGGAATCCAGGTGAAGAGCGTCTTGACGGTGGAGGGCTCGGACGACGACAGCAGCCCGATAAAGCTCGCGACGGACGCCAGGAAGCTCATCCCCGCCATGCCGACCGCGATCGAGTGGACGGCCCGGCGCGAGAAATACTTGATGCCGAACAGCCCGTTGAGAAGCGTGCCGAGCAGGGGGAAGACGGGGATCCAGACGAACATCGCGGTCATCCTTTGAGCTCGTTCATCTCGTCGACGTCGTAGGTTTTCTTCGACCGGAAGTAGGACAGGACCAGGGCGAAGCCGACCGCAGCCTCGGAAACCGCCACGAGGATCACGAACAGGGCGAAGATCGCTCCCCGGGGCGATTTGAGGGAGTGGCTCAGGCCGGCGAAAATGATGTTGACCCCGTTCAGGAGAAGCTCGAGCGACATGAGCATGATGACCAGGTTCTTGCGGAAGAGCACTCCGAACAGGCCGATGAAGAACAGCAGAAGGCCCAGCCCGAAGACGGCGTTAATCGGGATCATTCACGAGCCTCCTGCGGGCGATGATGA